>NZ_LJFZ01000032.1:0-102565 GCF_001420875.1 Frankia sp. AvcI1
TTCGAGCACAGCCTGGACGCACCGGCCGGCATCGTCGAACTCGCCGTCGATCCGGCGGTCGCGGACAGTCTCGTCGACCGGCTCACAGCCACCGGATGGACGGCATACCGACGATCCTGATGCGGTACCGAGTAGCCTGATCCGGGTTGCCCGCGACGGTCCCCGCCGCGGCGCGACCGACGGGTTGACGCCACCGGCCCGCCCTTCGGCCCGGTTCGCGTGCCGGGAGTCGTCCGACGGTCATCGTCCGGTGATCGTGGCCGGCGGGCCGGCCACCGCCCTCGCGGTGGGCGAGGGTCGGGGCGGACGCGGCGCGGTAAGGGGTCCGCGGGGCGCGACCCGACGATTCTCAGGTGTCCGGGACGGAGGAATCGGGTGAAGCCCGAGCACGGGTCTGCGCTGTCGGCGGGCGGGAGCGCCGCCGACGGGGTGAAGGGAACGTCCGCGCCGCTCGGGTCCGAGGCAGGCGCGTCCGCGCTTGCCGACGGCCCGGTCGAGGGGCTGATCGTGGCGGTCGACGGTCCCGGCGGATCGGGAAAGAGCACGGTGGCCCGCGAGCTCGCGCGGCGCCTCGGGCTGCGCTATCTCGACACCGGGGCGATGTACCGCGCCGTCACCCAGCTCGCGCTGGAGCGGCGCATCGACATCGAGGATCCGCAGGCGGTCGCGGAGCTCGCCGAGCGGGCCGTGCTCTCCGTCGGCACCGACCCGGACGAGCCGTCGATCGCCGTCGACGGGGTCGGCGTCGACGCCGAGATCCGCACCAGGGCGGTCACCAACGCGGTCAGCGCCATCGCCGCGGTGCCCGCGGTGCGGGCGCGCCTCGTCGCCCAGCAGCGCCAGGTGATCGCCGCCACCCGGCCCGGGGGCATCGTCGTCGAGGGCCGCGACATCGGTTCCGTCGTTGCGCCGGACGCCCAGATCAAGGTGTTCCTCACCGCGTCGACGGAGGTGCGGGCGCTGCGCCGGTCGCGTCAGCTCGGCGAGAAGGGCGTCGACGACGTCGCGCGGACGCTGGCCGAGCTGGACCGCCGCGACGCGCTCGACTCGAGCCGCGCCGCCGACCCGCTGGCCGTCCCCGAGGGGGCGATCGTGCTGGACTCGACGGCCCTGTCCGTCCCCGAGGTGGTCGACGAGGTCCTCAAGCGCTGCGGGCAGTCGTCGAACGTGGCGACGTGACGGGCCCCGACCAGGCCGCGGACGACACGACCACCCGGCCGACCCCCGAGGCCATCCTGCCGGCGCCCGAGACCGTTCGGCCGGCGCCCGAGTCCNCCCGGCCGACCCCCGAGTCCACGCGGCCGGCCTCCGGGACGGGGCTGCTGCACCGGGGCGCCGCCTCGCCGGTCTACAACGACCTGCCGCACCGCGTGCTCAAGCCCGGCGTGCGGCAGGTCATCAACCGGCTGATCATGCGGGTGACCCTGGAGGGACTCGAACACGTCCCCCGGGACGAGCCGCTGATCTTCGCCGGCAACCACAGCAGCTGGCTGGACGGCCCGCTGGTGGTCATCGAGTCGCCGCGCACCGTGCGCTGCCTGGTCAAGTCGGAGATGTACACCCGGATCGTCGGCCGCCTGCTGCTGATCAGCGGGCAGATCCCGATCGACCGGGGCCGCCCCGACCGNGAGGCGCTGCACACCGCGCTCGACGAGCTGTCCCGCGGCGGCGCGATCGGCGTCTTCCCGGAGGGCACCCGGGGCAGCGGGGAGATGGCCGCGGTCCAGCACGGCATCGCCTACCTCGCCGTCCACGGCCGCTGCCGGGTGCTCCCCGTAGCCTGTATCAACACCGGCGACGCCCTGCCCAAGGGCGCGCGCTGGCCGCGCCGCTCGGTGCAGGTCAGGGTGGTCTTCGGTAAGCCGTTCGAGGTCGACGTGCCGGCGAACCCGCGCTCGCGCCGGGCGCTCGCCGCCGTCGCCGAGGACATCCGGGTGCGGTTGCTCGATCATCTCGAGACCGCCCGCGCCTCCCCGGGCGCATCCGCCGCGTGATCATCGTAGATCACCGGTCCCGACGACAGGTGTGGCAGTGATGGCAGTGATGAGCAGACAGGACGCAGCGATGGACGGCGCCGAGGCGGCATCCGGCGACGACCTTCGGAACGCCGACCTTCGAGGCGCCGAGCTGGGAGCCGACGAGCTGGGAGCCGACGAGCTGGGAGCCGACGAGCTGGGAGCCGACGAGCTGGGCCCGGTCACCGGCCAGCCGGTCGTGGCCGTCGTCGGGCGGCCCAACGTGGGCAAGTCGACGCTGGTCAACCGGATCCTCGGCCGCCGCGCCGCCGTGGTCGAGGACGTGCCCGGGGTGACCCGCGACCGCATCGCCTACGACGCGGTGTGGAACGGCCGCCGGTTCACCCTCGTCGACACCGGCGGGTGGGAACCCGACGCCTCCGGGCTCGCCGCGCAGGTCTCCGAGCAGGCGTCGGCGGCGCTCGACACCGCCGACGCGGTGCTGTTCATCGTCGACGTGACGACCGGGGCCACCGACGCCGACGAGGCCGTCGCCCGGGTGCTGCACCGCAGCGGCCTGCCGGTGATCCTGGTGGCGAACAAGGTCGACGACAACCGGTTCGAGTCCGACGCCGCCGCCCTGTGGGGGCTCGGGCTCGGCGAGCCCCACCCCGTCTCGGCGCTGCACGGCCGTGGCAGCGGTGACCTGCTCGACGCCGTGCTCGCCGTGCTGCCCGAGGCGCCGCGCGAGGTTTTCACCGAGACCGACGGCCCGCGCCGGGTCGCCCTGATCGGCCGACCCAACGTCGGCAAGTCCAGCCTGCTCAACAAGATCGCCGGTAGCCGCCGCTCGCTCGTCCACGACGTGGCCGGCACCACCCGCGACCCGGTGGACGAACTCGTCACCGTCGGCGGCGAGGAGTGGATGTTCATCGACACCGCCGGCCTGCGCCGGCGGATCCGCGAGGCGTCCGGCGCCGAGTACTACTCGTCGCTGCGCACGGCCGCGGCGCTGGAGGCCGCGGAGGTCGCGATCGTCCTGCTCGCCGCGGACGAGCCGCTCACCGAGCAGGACCAGCGGGTCATCACCATGGTGATCGAGGCGGGCCGGGCGCTCGTCATCGCCTTCAACAAGTGGGACCTCGTCGACGAGGACCGCCGGTACACCCTCGAACGGGAGATCGACCGCGACCTCGGCCGGATCGCCTGGGCCCCGCGGGTGAACATCTCCGCCCGCACCGGGCGGGCCACCGACCGGCTGGCCCCGGCGCTGCGCACCGCGCTGGAGTCCTGGGGCACCCGGATCCCGACGGGCCGGCTCAACACCTGGCTCGGCGAGGTCGTCGGCGCCACCCCGCCGCCCGCGCGCGGCGGCAAGGTGCCGAAGATCCTGTTCGCCACCCAGGCCGGCGTGCGCCCCCCACGCTTCGTGGTGTTCACCACCGGCTTCCTGGAGCCGGCCTACCGCCGCTTCCTGGAGCGCCGCCTGCGCGAGGATTTCGGCTTCGCCGGCTCACCCATCGCCATCTCGGTCCGCGTCCGTGAACGCGGCGACCGCCGCAGCCCCACCGCCGGCTGACCCGCGGCGCAGGCGCGGGACGCACCAGGTGTCCCGTGCCTGCCCGGACGTGGAACGTCGTGGGATGGACGCTGCCCGACGGGGTGCGTGCCCGGTGGGTCCTTGCCTGGCGCCGAATCTCTGGTGCGGTGCTGAGACCCGATCAGCGCGCCGCCTTCCTGGGGGCACGAGCTCTGTTCGTNGAGGGCTTGGTCGCCGGCGTGTTCCACCCGTCGTTACGGGTGAAGGGATACCAGTCGAAGCCGGGCTGGTACGGGATGACCTGGGCACCAGACGGCCGAGCCCTGTGGCGCTACGGCGACCTCATCCCGGGGCAGCCTGGCCCGCATAGCGAGTGGCTCCAGATCGGCACCCACAAGATCTTCCGCTGGACGACCTCGGCCAAGATCCAGCACGTCTTCGCNCTCAGCTCTGTTCGAAGTAGTGGCCGTGCGTCAGGTCGTCGATGAGTCCTGGGTGCGCAGGCTCCCATCCGAGCAGCTTCCGCGTCACCTCGCTGGAGGTCGGGTTGTCCACCCCGACGAACGCGCCGAGGAAGGCGAAGCGCTCGGCGGCGTCGGAGGCGGCGATGCTGACCGTGGGGACGCCGGCCCCGCGCCCGATGGCGGCGGCGATGTCGCGGAAGGGGATGCCCTCGTCCGNGACCGCGTGCAGGCGGCTCCCGGCCGGGGCGTCCTGCAGGGCCAGCAGGTAGACCCGTGCCGCGTCGAGCGTGTGCACCGAAGGCCACCGGTTGGCCCCGTCTGCCACGTAGCCCGACACGCCGGACTGCCGGGCGATGCCGATCAGGATGTGCGCGAAGCCGTGGTGATCGAGCGAGCTGTGCACGATCGGAGGCAGCCGGACGATCGACGACCGTNCCCCGCGGTCGGCGAGCCCGATCACGAAGTTCTCCGCGTCGACCCGCGGACCGCCGCTGGCGACGTCGGCCTCGGTTCCCGGTCGTCCGACGATGCCCGCGAGGGTGAGCATGAGCGTGCCGGAGGAGGTGACCAGCGGCTTGCCCGTCCCCTCGAGCGCCGATGCGAGCGCGGTGATGGCGGCGAGGTCGGCGGCGACCGCGGCGGCGAAGTTGCCGGCCCCCATCAGGTCGTGCTTGAAGGCGAGGTGGATGACGCCGTCGGCCGCCGCGGCGGCCACGCGCAGCCCGTCGAGATCGTCCAGGTCGCCGCGGCAGACGTCGGCGCCGGCGGCCGTGAGTGCCTCGGCCGAGCTGTCCGAACGAGCCAGCCCCACGACCTGATGTCCCGCCCGCAGCAGCTCGGGCACGACCGCCGAACCGATGTGCCCGGACGCGCCGGTCACGAAAACACGCATGGGAAACCCTCTCGGAACGACTGATGTCACCTGGTGCCATCACCCTAACATGGTCATGACGCCAGGTGACATCGCTAGGCTTGTCACATGGGCAGATGGCAGCCGGATGCGCGCGTGCGGTTGCAGGAGGCGGCCCTGGCCCTCTACGGCGAGCGTGGGTACGAGGAGACGACCGTCGCGGAGATCGCGCAACGCGCCGGGCTGACCAAGCGCACGTTCTTCCGGTATTTCGCGGACAAGCGCGAGGTGCTGTTCTGGGGCTCCGAGTTGCTGGAGCAGCAGATGGTGGCCGCCATCGAGGCCGCCCCCGCGCCCGTGTCGCTCCTGCGCCTGATCGCCGCGGCGCTGGAGGCCGCCGCCGTCCGGTTCGAGGAGGTCCGCGAGTTCGCCGGCCCGCGGCACCGGATCATCGCCGCCAGCCCCGAGCTACGGGAACGCGAGCTGATCAAGGCGGCCTCCCTGGCCGCCGCCATGGCACAGGCCCTGCGCGCACGGGGATTCGGCGACACCGCCGCCACCCTCGCCGCCCACCTGGGCACGACCGTCATGCACGTCGCCTTCACCCAGTGGATCGACGACCCGGCCCGCAGACCCTTCCAGCAGATCGCCGGGGACGCCCTGGCGCACCTGCGGGAGATCGCCTCCGCCGAGTAGTCCNGGCCGGCTGCGCCACGGAGACCGGCGGCGACTACCCCGTCGGCGTGGGTCTGACCCGTCGGCGTGGGTCAGACCCGTCGGTCCGGACGGGCGGGCCCCTCCGGGTCGGCCGCGGCGTAGGCGCGGGCGAGGTGGTCGCCGAGTCCGGTGATCGCCTCCCGGGCCGTCTCGACGGGTGGCTTGTGGGTGTAGCCGTGGTCGACGTCGGGGAAGCNGTGATAGGTGACGTCGGCCCCGGTGGCGCGCAGCTTCTCGGCGAAGATCTGACCGTCGGCCTCGAGGGAGTCGAGCCCGCCGGTGGTGACCAGGGTCGGCGGGAAGCCGGAGAGGTCCGGGGCGAGCGCGGGAGAGGCGAGGGGTTCGGCGCGGGTGGCCGGGTCGGGGAAGTAGGCCTTCTGCACAAGCCGCAGCAGCCGCGGGCCGATGGCGGGAAACCTCTTCGGCGAGGTGCGGGCGTGCGGGTCGAGGCCCACGTCGGTGACGCCGAACCCGACGGCCAGGGCGACCGGCAGGAACGCCCCGGCGTCGCGGGCCTGCTGGACGACGTTGATCGCGAGTTTCGCGCCGGCGCTGTAGCCGCCGACGGACAGCCGTTCGCCGTCCCAGCCCCGCTCGGCGCCGTGCGTATGGGCCCAGGCGGCCACGTCGTAGGCCTGGTGCTCGGCGACGGGGTAGGTGACGTCGGGGGCGGTGTCGTAGTCGGGGACGAGGACCGCGGCGCCGACGTCGGCGGCGAGGTAGCGGCAGACGTGGTCGTCCTGCTCGGGCCTGCGGACGATGAACGCGCCGCCATGGAGCTGCACGTGCACCGGCGGGGGCGCTGCGGTGCCCGCGGGCCGGTAGAGCAGGCAGCGGACGGGGCCGTGCCGGGTGGGCACCGTCACGGTCTCGGGGTCGGCAACCGTCCCGCTGGCGAACCGCAGGGACTTCGGCGGGCGTGCGACGAGGGTGAAACCCGTGCGCATGACGCGGGCGGCCAGGCGGGTCCCGAGGCCGGGGGTGGGGCCGGTGGTCAAGGTCTGTCTCCTGGGGCGGGTCCGGGCTCCGGTGGCGGGTCCGGATCCGGCGTCGAGCGTGCGGGGCAGCGGCGCTGTCTGTCACTTCTACAGGCGTCGCGGCCATCGCTGCCATCCGCTGTCTGCTGCGCCTCGCTGCCGTCGGCTGCCGACGGCTCAGCAGGGTCGGACGATCGCGTCGTACGCCGCGTAGCCGCCGGCCACGATGTCCTGCACGTCTCGCGGTCGCTGCGGCGCGCGGAAGGAGTTGCGGTGCGGTGGGCACAGTTCTCGGGCTCGGACCGCACAGAACGCACCGCAATCGGCCCCGCACCGGCAGACCCCCGACCACCGCAAACGACCGGATGTGGCGGCACTGCTGGTGGCAGAAGAAATCGCCCCGGAACCGGTCCGGCGGCACCCAGTGGTCCGGCTCATCGTTCGAGATCTGCACCAAGAACCGGTGCGGCGCGTCAACATGAAGGAAAGGTGAGGCCGCGGCACATGAGAGCCCGTTGGGGTTCCAGCCAAGGGCGGGCCCGAGGACCGCTGCGAATTCGGGGCGAGTCAGCCCAAGCGTTTGAAGCGCATTACACCGGCCGGCTTGGTCCTCGTCCTCGATCAGACCATCCGGGGCAGCCTGATGGACAGGAGCCCGGCCAGGACCGGCGGGCAACAGAAGGAGGACCGCCGCACGGAGGGAGAACGGGACGAACGCCGTTCGGGCGATCTTCTTTACGGTAAGAAGTCGCGGCGAGCCCCGCGAGGCGGAGCGCCGCCCACGCTGCCTTGGGATTCAGCCCGAGCAGTCCCGCCAAAGACCGCCAACCACGCTTCGCCACCGATCCCGCGAGGGGCTTCGCCACCGATCCCGCGAGGGGAGGGGGACCGCGAGGGTGGAGCGAAGCTCCCCCTCGCCCCGCGAGGCGAAGCCGAGCAATGAATAAAGGGTGAGGCCCCAGCCTGCGCTCTCCGCAGGCACACCTCACCCCTCACCCGTGTCGGGACGACAGGATTTGAACCTGCGACCCCCAGACCCCCAGTCTGGTGCGCTACCAAGCTGCGCCACGTCCCGTACGTCGACAACATTACCGGATCGGCGGCCGGGTGTGGTGACCGGGGGTCGCGTCAGCGTCGACGCGACCCCCGACCCTCGTGCGCGGGCCCCGCGTGGGACCAGGCCGAGGCCATCACCCACGAGGGTGTTCGTGCGGCTGCCGGCCGCGACGGGGAAGGGTCAGGCCGCACCCTGGGCGCGTCGCCGAGCCACCCCCGCACCGATCAGCAGGGCGCCGACGGTGGCACCGGCCAGTGGGAGCAGGGGCGAGGACCCGCGGTCGGCCATGCCGCCGCCGCCGGCGGCCACACCGCCCGGGCCGCCGGCGCCGACGACGCCGACACCCACGCCGGCGACGACGCCGACCGGGCAGTCGCGGTTGCGGTCCTTGTCCTTGTCCTTGTCATCCCAGTTGAACCAGTCGTCGTCCTTGCCGTCCCGGCCGTCCCGGCCGTCCCGGCCGTCCCGGTCGTCCTTGCCGTCCCGGCCGTCCCGGCCGTCCCGGTTGCCGTCCAGGTTGTCGGCACGCCTCTGCTTGTCACCGCCGTCCCTGTTGTCGAAGCCATCCCTGTTGTCGAAGCCGTCCCGGCCGTCCCGGCCGTCCTTGCCGTCCCTGTTGCCCTTGTCGCCGAAGATGTCCCAACCGTCGTCCTTCTTGTCGTCGCAACGGTTGTTTCTGTCCTTGTCGTCGAAGGCGTGGGCGGCGGCCAGGCCGGGCCCGAAGGTGAGGGCGACGCTCGCTGCACTCGACATCGCGAGAACGGCGGCGCTCCGGCCCATACCCTTCTTCATCTGGTCCCCTCTCTCACTTACGGTGATCCGTTTGTCACTGCGAGTGACACCATAGCGACTGCGTGTGGGGATGCGCGGCAAGCGGGCCGGGCGTGGTGCGAGCGGCCCGGCCGGCGCGAGAAACGCCTGGCCGGCTGGATTTCACGGTCTGTCCCGCCGTCGACCGGGATGGCGGGCGTGGGCGACGGCCGGCTCTCGGCTCGTCGGTGCAGGATCACCGATTGTGTTCGGCTTGCTCGCTACAGTGACGGTCGGTGAAGGGGCTGCGGCCGGGGCGCAGGCAGAACCGGTGGCGCGTACGGCAGACGGCCAGCGGCCAGCGGCGTGCGGCGTGTGGATCGGGCGGGAGGGACTGTGGAAGGCGAGACCAACGACGGCCACCGGAAGCCTGCCAGCGGACCGGTCCCCGTCGCCGCGGCCACGCGGCGCCCCCTGCTGTGGCGCGGGCTGCTCCTCGTGGGCCTGGTGCTCATCGTCGGCAGCGGATTCCGGCTGGCGGAACCGGCACTCGACGCCGTCCGCGGCGGTTCCGGGACGGATGCGGCGGCCGACCTGCCGGACATCCCGCCGCCCCCGCCCCCGCCGCCGGCGGCCTCCGCGGGACCCGCGATCGGTCTGCCGCCCGCGCTGGTCGAGCAGCCGGTGGTCGTCATCAACGATCCCGTCCGACTGCGTATCCGGCGGATGGGGATCGACGCGCCGATCACCCATCTCGGCCTGAGCCCGGACGGTTCGGTCGCGGTACCGAAGGCGTGGGGCGACGTCGGCTGGTTCGACCGCGGTCCCGCGCCGGGTGGCATCGGACCGGCCGTCCTCGTCGGCCACTACGACTCCACCACGGGGCCGGCGGTCTTCTACCGCCTGCCCCAGCTCGTCCCCGGCGACCGGATCGAGGTCGCCGGGCGGACCGGGGCCGCCCAGGCGTTCATCGTCGACCGCAAGGAGGACGTGTCGAAGGCGGCGTTCCCGAGCCAGCGCGTCTACGGACCGGTGGCCCGGCCGGAGCTGCGCCTGATCACCTGCGGCGGCGCCTTCGACCACAAGACCAAGCACTACCTCAACAACGTCGTGGTCTACGCGCATGCGGACACGTTCGCGGGCCCCGCTCCCGGCGCGCCCGCGGGACCCGCCCCGGCGGCGCCGGCGACGGGCGGGAAGCCGGCCGCCCCGCCGAGCAGCGCCCCGCTGGGCAGCGCCCCGCTGGGCAGCGTCCCGCCGGGCGCCGCCATCGGGCCGACCCGCACCGCGGCCGTTGCGCCGGCCGGTGGCGGTACCGGCCCGTCGGCCGGCGCGGCGGGCGCACTCACCCACGCGCCCGCCGTCCCGCCCGCTCGGGCCGCCCGCCCGCCGGCCGGCGCGGCCGCCGTGCCGCCCGCAGGCGCCGCCGCGGTTCCCGCTTCGACGGCGCATGCTGGCACGTTGGTGCTGCCGGGCGCGAGTTCGGGCGGTGGGTCACCGGCGGCGGGGGGTCCGTTCCGGTAGGTCCCGGNGGTGCGGTCCCGGCGGCACCGGGCGTCCCCGCAGCGGGTGCGGGCGCGGCCGCGGGGACTCCCTGAGCCGCACCGGCGGCCCGGCGGCGGCAGGGGTAGCGGATGTCCCCGGCCCACGCCGGCGGCCTCGCGGCGGTGACGGCGAGGGCGAGGGNGAGGGAATTCCCCCGGGTCGATCCGGCGGCTGACCGTTCCGCTTTTCGCCGGCGCCGCGCGGGGCGGGAGGACACCCGTCCTTCGATACGCCTACGGCGTCCGGCAAGGGCGTGGCGGCGGCCCGTCCGGTCCCGGAACGATGCCTTTCCCGCGGTTCGCGGAACCGGCGGGGACCCCGATTCCGGCCGCCCCGGGGTGGCTCGCCGGATCACCTGCGCAGCGTCACCCGAGACGCGGATCAGTACACCGCTGGTCGCGGCCCACCCAACCGACTGTCACGGCGGCAGGGGTCGAGGGGTGTCGCAGCCCGACCGTCNTCACGAGACGTGAGTGCGGTGGCACATCTTGCTGAGGAGGGGGTGCTTTCCGGTGGCGTGTCCGAGCGTTGGGTTCGGGGTGGTTGCCGACCCTGCTGGTATGTCCATTATGGTCGTCGACAGCACTTCTGTTCCGGCCGTTCATCGCAGTCTGGAATATGAAGTGCTGGTTACGTGCCATGCGAACAGCGATACCCGTCGGACCGATGCGCCTAGTCCTGCCCCCGGTTCGGCGGCCCCTCCGAGTATGTCGGGGCAGGCGCGGGGGACCCATGGTCCTGGAGGTGGCTGCCGCAGGCGGCGCCGTCCCCAGGGGTGGAGCCGATAGGTCCGCGCGGCCGGCACCGGGCTCCCCGGCCCGACTCCCGGCAGCTCACCTCGTAGGCGCACGGGAAGGACACGCCTTGCCCCGTCGTGGTATGGCCTGGCTACCGGAGGACTGGGAACAGTTCGTTCGCAGCCGCCAGCGGCCGCCGGCGCCCCGCGCCTCCTCAGGCTCCGGCGCGGTCCGCCGCCGTACCACCCCTCCGCCCCGGCGGGCCGCCACCATCGCCGCGTTCACGACCGGGACGCTCGCCGCGTCGACGGCCGCCTTCGCCGCGACCGTGCCTGCCGGGACCGACGGTGCGGCCTCCCTGGACGCGGGCACGCCGATCCACGAGGCCGCGATGGTCGACGGGCACGGGCACGGGCACGGGGACGTCGGCGACCTGACCGGGGCGCGCACCCTCGCGCCGCTGGCCACCGCGATCGCCGACCACGACCCGGTGTTCACCAACGTCTCCATCAGCGCGGACAAGTCGACCGTCGCGCCGAACACCCCCGTCGTGCTGACGGTGCGCGCCACCGAGGCCGACACCGGCGCCCCCCTGTCGGGCCAGGACGTTCGCATCGTGGTCGTGAACGGGCCGCAGTGGCAGACCTCGACGCGCCTNCACACCGACGCCAACGGGACCGCCCAGATCACCGCCCGGCTGCTGTCCACCACGACCATCACCGCCGTCTTCGACGGGTCGAGCGCGCTGCGNCCATCCCTCGCCGGCGCCGCCACCGTGACGATCGCCAGCCCGGTGCGGGGCGCGGGCGGGCTCGGCGGGTTCGGCTCCGGTTCCGGTTCCGGGTCGGTCATCGACCAGGCCATCCCCACGGTGATCCCGGGCAGTTCGATCGGCGAGAAGGCCGTCTACCTGGCCTCGCTGAACAAGGGCAAGCCGTACGTGTGGGGCGCCGAGGGGCCCTACTCCTTCGACTGCTCGGGCCTGGTCCAGTACGTGTTCAAGCAGCTCGGCCGGTCCCTGCCGCNCACCGCGCAGGGGCAGTACAACGTCTCGACGAAGGTGCCGCAGTCCGGCAAGCAGCCCGGCGACCTGATCTTCTACGGCACCCCGGGCAACATCTACCATGTCGGCNTCTACGCCGGGAACGGCTACATGTGGGCCGCGCCGCAGACCGGCGGCGTCGTCTCGCTGCGTCCGATCTACAGCTCCACCTACAAGGTCGGCCGCATCCACTGACGGCGCCGGCTCGGCGCCGGGCGACGCCGATCCGCGCGGGGCGGTGCCGGGCAGCCGTGCCGAGCGGCCCTGCCGGGTCCGACGGACCCGTGGCGACGGCCATCCGCTAGCGTCAGCGCTGTCCGGACTGCCGATCGGGCGGCCCACGCGCGACCGGGCGGCCCCGGCGGCGCCGTGCCCGCGGGGCAAACCCGCGGGTGCACCGGGCGCGGTGGGCGCCCGCTCACCGCACCCCGCGGCACCTGCCGCCGAGCCGGTCGAAGCGCCGGTGGAGGAGGGACGTCGCATGACCGCGCCCACCCCGCAGCCCACGGCGTCCGAGCCGGTGCCGCCGGACCGGGTGTGGACGATCCCCAACGCGCTGTCGGCACTGCGGCTGCTCGGCGTGCCGGTGTTCCTCTGGCTGGTGCTCGGGCCGGAGGCGGACGGCGCGGCGCTGGGGATCCTCGCGTTCGCCGGGGTCAGCGACTACCTCGACGGCAAGCTCGCCCGCGCGCTCAACCAGACCAGCCGCCTCGGCGTGCTGCTCGACCCGCTCGCCGACCGCCTCTACATCCTGTCCACGATCATCGCGCTGACCGTGCGCGAGATCGTGCCGATCTGGCTGGCCGTCCTGCTGCTGGCNCGCGACGTGGCGCTGCTCGCCCTGCCGCCGCTGCTGCGGCGCATCGGCGCGGGGGTCGCCCTGCCCGTGCACTACCTGGGCAAGGCGGCGACGTTCAACCTGCTCTACGCCTTCCCGCTGTTGCTGCTCTCCGCCGGTGACTCGTGGCTGGCGACCGCGGCCCGCCCGCTCGGATGGGCGTTCGCGATCTGGGGTACTGCTCTGTACTGGTGGTCCGGCCTGCTCTACTTCGTCCAGGCCGGCCAGCTCGCCCGGCGCTACCGGGCCCACACCCGGACCGGTGCCCACCCCGGGGCCGGCGAGAGCGGGAGGTAAGCGGTGAGAGCCGTCGTCATGGCGGGCGGCGAGGGCACCCGGCTGCGTCCCCTGACCGCCAACCTGCCCAAGCCGCTGCTGCCCGTCGTCAACCGTCCGATCATGGAGCATGTGCTGCGGCTGCTCAAGCGGCACGGCTTCGACGAGACGGTCGTGACGGTCCAGTTCCTGGCCTCGATGATCCGCACCTACTTCGGCGCCGGCGACGAGCTCGGCATGCACCTGTCCTACGCCACCGAGACGACCCCGCTGGGCACCGCCGGCAGCGTGAAGAACGCCGAGGACGCCCTGCGTGACGAGGCGTTCCTCGTCATCAGCGGCGACGCGCTGACCGACATCGACCTCACCGACCTCGTCGCCTTCCACCGCCGCCAGGGCGCACTCGTCACCGTGGCGCTCAAGTCGGTGCCCGACCCGCTGGAGTTCGGCATCGTCATCACCGGCGAGGACGGGCGCATCCAGCGCTTCCTGGAGAAGCCGACCTGGGGGCAGGTCTTCTCCGACACGGTCAACACCGGGATCTACGTGATGGAACCCGAGGTCCTCGCGCACGTGCCGCCCGGCGAGGCGGTCGACTGGTCCGGCGACGTCTTCCCCCGCCTCGTCGAGGCCGGCGCGCCGGTGTTCGGTTACGTCGCGGCCGGCTACTGGGAGGACGTCGGCACCATCGCGAGCTTCCTGCGCGCCCAGGCCGACGTGCTCAACCGGCAGGTCGACGTCGAGATCGACGGCTTCGAGGTCTCGCCCGGCGTGTGGGTCGGCGAGGACGCCGAGGTGCACCCCGACGCCATCCTCAAGGGCCCGCTCGTCGTCGGCGACTACAGCAAGGTCGAGGCCGGCGCCGAGCTGCGCGAGTTCACGGTGCTCGGCAGCAACGTCCTGGTCAAGAGCGGTGCCTTCCTGCACCGGGCGATCGTCCAGGACAACGCGCTGATCGGTCCGCAGACCAACCTGCGCGGCTGCGTGATCGGCAAGAGCACCGACGTGCTGCGGGCGGCCCGGATCGAGGAGGGCGCCGTCATCGGCGACGAGTGCGTCGTGCGGGAGGAGGCGTTCGTCTCCCACGACGTGAAGGTCTACCCGTTCAAGACGATCGAGGCCGGGGCGGTCGTCAACACCTCGGTCATCTGGGAGTCCCGCGGGCANCGTTCCCTGTTCGGCCCGCGCGGCGTGTCCGGCCTGATCAACGCCGAGATCACCCCCGAGCTCGTCGTGCGCATCGCCGGCGCCTACGCCACGACCCTGAAGAAGGGCGCCACCGTCACCACGGCGCGCGACGGTTCGCGGGNCGCCCGCGCTCTCAAACGGGCCGTCATCAGCGCGCTGACCGCCGGGGCCATCAACATCCGCGACCTCGAGGTGTCGCCGATGCCCGTCACCCGGTTCGACGTCCGCTCCTCCAACGCGGCCGGNGGGATCATGGTGCGCACCGCCCCGGGCGACCCCGAACGCATCGACATCCTCTTCCTCGACGCCGACGGCGACGACCTGTCCCCGGCCGCCCAGCGCAAGCTCGACCGGGTCTTCTCCCGGCAGGACTTCCGCCGCGCCTTCCCCGGCGAGATCGGCGACCTGCGCTTCCCCGCCCGCACCCTGGACCTCTACATCCAGGACCTGCTCGACCGCGTCGACACCACCGGCCTCGCCGAGGCGGACCTGAAGATCGTCGTCGATCCGTCCGGCGGCTCCGCCTCGCTCGTGCTGCCCACCCTGCTCGGCCGGCTCGGCGTCGACGTGCTGACCGTCAACGGGCGGGTCGACGAGATCATCCCTGCGCACAGCGCCGCCGACGACCTGCGGGCGACCGACCGCCTCGGCGCGCTGGTCGCCAGCTCCGGCGCGGCCTTCGGGGTGCGCTTCGACCACGTCGGCGAGCGCATCGCCATCGTCGACGAGCGGGGCGACCTCATCGACGACGACCGGGCGCTGTTGGTCTTCCTCGACCTCGTGGCCGCCGAGAACCGGGGCGCCGAGGTCGCCCTGCCGGTCACCACCACCCGGGTGGCCGACCAGGTGACCCACTTCCACGGACTGACCGTGCGGCGGACCTCCCTGTCGGCGGCGGCCCTGACCCGCGTCGCCCGCGAGGAGGGCGTCGTGTTCGCCGCCGACGGCCGGGGCGGCTTCGTCGTCGGCGAGTTCGCCCCCGCCATCGACGGGCTCGCGGCGTTCGTGAAGCTGCTGACCCTCGTCGCGCGGACCCGGCTGACGCTGTCCGCGATCGACGCCCGGATCCCGTCCATCGCCATCCTGCGCCGCTCCGTGCCCACCCCCTGGGCGGCGAAGGGCACGGTCATGCGGCGCATCGTGGAGTCCGTCGATCCCGACGCCGGCCAGACCCTGGACACCACCGACGGCGTGCGCATCGTCTCCCCGGACGGTTCCTGGGTGCTGGTGCTGCCCGATCCCAGCGAGGCCGTCACACACCTGTGGGCCGAGGGGGCGGACCTGAGCGAGGCCCACCAGCTCCTGCGCCACTGGGCCGAAGTGGTCGAGGCGCCGTAGCCCTGGCCGAGTGCGGCCGAGCCCGGGTGAAGCCGCTTGCGGTGCGGTTCGCGCGGACTGGAGCCGGCGGACGATACACCTCGCACCGCACACGCCTCGCGCGTACCGCGACCGGCGGGTCACCGGTGACACGCCCCGCCCAACCGGGGGCGTGCCGACGACCCACGGCACGCGCGGGACGACCGCGGTCGGCGATGGCGGGCCGCCGGTCGGTCAGAATGCCGAATGTGCGGGATCGGACCGGATGGCGATGGCCAGAGGCGATTTACCCCGCCGGCGGCTGTGCACTGCCCGGGTCCGCCGTGCTCCGCGGCACCTCCGAGCCCCTGCCGGCGGAGCTCGCCATGCTCCTCGACGACCCGCCGCGCCGACTCCCCCCGCGCGCCGAGCCGGGCCCGGGCGCCGAGCCGGGCCCGGGGGGTCGGGGATGGTTGCGGCCGGTGGCGCTGGTGCTGGCGTTGGCGCTGCTCGGCGGGGTGATCGCGATCGGGGCGCGGCGTGCCGCCGTCACCGCCGACGCCCGCGACCGGCTCGTGGCGACCCTGCGCGTGCAGGTCGGCGAGCGTTCCGTGGCGCTGGCGGGCACGCAGGACCGGGTCGGGCGGCTGCGGTCGCAGCTCGCGGTGGCCCGCGAACAGCGCCGCCGCGCCGAGCGCGACCAGGCCGGTGCTGCCGCGGACGTCGCGGCGCTCGGACCCGTGACGGGCTCGGCCGCCGTGACGGGCCCCGGCGTGCGCATCACCATCACCGACCGGCTGGCCGGCGGCTCCGGCGGCGCAGACCCCCGGGTGTCGGCGTCCGGCACCCCCCGACCGCGCCAGACCGGCCCGACGACCGCCCCGGGCGTGGTCGCCCCGGGACGCATCCAGGATCACGACCTGGCCGACCTGGTGAACGTGCTGTGGATCTCCGGAGCCGAGGCGATCGCGATCAACGGAGTGCGGCTGACGGCGCTCAGCGCGATCCGGGCGGCGGGGGACATCGTGCTGATCAACTTTGTCCCGGTGCTGGCGCCGTACGCGGTCGAGGCCGTCGGTGACCCGCTTCGGCTGGTGCGGCGGGTGGATCAGTCGGCGGTGGTCGACCGGCTGCGCCACCGTCCCGGCTCTCCCGTGACCTCCCTGACGGCGTCCGCCGCCGCGTCCCTGACCCTGCCCGCGGCGCCGTCACCGGTGCTGCGCCATGCCCGACGGAGCGGATCATGATTGCCCTGCTGGCCCTCGTGCTCGGTGTGGTGGCCGGACTGCTGCTGGGACCGAGTGCCCCGGACTGGTTGGACCCCTATCTGCCGGTCGCGGTCGTCGCGGCGGTCGACGCCGCCCTCGGCGCCGCGCGATCGCTGGTCGAGCGGACGTTCGACGACCGGGAGTTCATCGTCTCCTTCCTCTCCAACGTGGTGATCGCCGTTCTGCTCGTGCTGCTCGGCGATCTGATCGGCTTCGGCGGTGCGCTGTCGACGGCGGTCGTCGTCGTGCTGGGCATCCGGATCTTCACGACCGCGACGGTCCTGCGCCGTGCGCTGATCAGGCTCTGACGATGACGGCGAGCGCGGCGCAGCCCCCGCGACCCGAGTCCGCCGGCGAGTCCTCGGCCGAGNCGCCTGCCGGCGCCCGCACGGACCCGGCGCCGCCGGCGTCCGGCGAGCCCGCCGCCGCACAGTCCGACGCCGCACAGCCCGCTGTCCCGGAGTCCGCCGTCCCGGAGCCCGACAGCCCCGAGTCCGCCGTCCCGGAGCCTGACAGCCGAGAGCCCGCCGCCCCCGAGCCCGCCGCCCCCGAGCCCGCCGGCCCCGAGCCCGCCGGCCCCGAGCCCGCCGGCCCGGGGCCTGAGCCGGGCATCGGCGACGTGGCCGCGGCGGCGGCTGCCGCGCCGTCCGGGGCGGGACCGAGGCCTCGCGGGATGCGGCTGAGCCGGGCGGTGACCCTCGTCCTGCTGGCCGCGCTCGGCTTCGGCGGGGTCGTCGCGGCGCGTTCGGCGGACCCCTCGTTCTCCCTGGCCACGGCCCGCCCGGACGAGCTCGCCGCCAGCCTCGGCGCGATCGGCGCCGAGGATCGGGCGCTCGCGTCGCAGGAGGCGCGCCTGCGCCGCGAGGCAGCCGGCGCGGGTGGGGCGGCATCGCCCGGGGCGTCGCCGGCACCGGGCGGGAGCTCGGGGCCGGGCCGCGGGCCGGGGGCCACAGCGGATGCGGCGTCGGGCGCCGGGGCCGGCGCCGGTGCCGCTGGCGGGGCGGACGCCGAGCGTGCGCGGGCCGACGAGCTGGCGATCCTGGCCGGGACGGTGCCGGTCGGCGGGCCCGGGCTGGAGCTGACCATCCGGGACCCCCACCGGGCGGTCGACGCCTCGGTGCTCGTCGACGCGCTGCAGGAACTGCGCGACGCGGGCGCGGAGGCCATCGAGATCGCCGGGGTGCGGGCGATCGTGTCGACCTACATCGCCGACGAGCCGGGGCACGGGCTGATCGTGGACGGGACGTCGGTCGCCGCGCCGTACGTCCTGCGGGTGGTCGGTGATGCCCACACCCTCGACCAGGCGCTGCGGATCCCGGGTGGGGTGCTCGATACGGTAGCGGCGCGGGACGGGGCGCAGGCCAGCGTCCGGACCTTCGGGCACCTGGAGATCCGTGCGCTGCGGCCCGCGCCCAGTCCCCGCTACGCTCGCCCGGCCGGATAGCTCCGCCGCCGCGCGGGTCGTCTGGCGACGGGGCCGGCTCCACGGCTCCCGCCGGCGCTGGTCGGAGTGATGCGGATCAAGGGGAGGCGATCTCCGGTGTACCCGGACGACCTGAAGTACACCCGTGAGCACGAGTGGATCCGGCTCACCGGGAGCACGGCCCGGGTGGGCATCACCGCCTACGCGCAGGAGGCGCTGGGCGACATCGTGTTCGTGCAGCTGCCCGAGGTCGGCACCACCGCCGCGGCGGGGGAGCCCTTCGGCGAGGTCGAGTCGACCAAGAGCGTCTCGGAGATCTACGCGCCGGCCGGCGGTGAGATCACTGCCTGCAACGAGGCGTTGGTGAACGCGCCCGAGTTGATCAACTCCGATCCGTACGGGGACGGCTGGCTGGTCGAGTTCACGTTCACGGACACCGGCGCCCTCGAGGGTCTGCTGGACGCCGGCGAGTACACGGAGCACGTGAAGGAGCACTGACGGTATCGGCTGTGTCCCGATGGCGGGCGGTGGGTGACGCCACGCCGAACAACACGGGTCGCACCCTTTTCACGAGCGTGCCCCCGATGCACTAGCCTCGGGGTGCACCGGGGCACGGNCGTGGACGGCCCAGCCGTCGGCATGTGATCATCCCGGTGGTGGGGGTGGGCTGAGGACGTCTGGCTACCACCATCGCAAGTGCTGGTAGAGACGTTCCCGCCGCCTGTCCGGCGGCGGCCGAGGCGGCTGGCGAACCTCGCTCACGCGGGGTCCCGGCAGGAAGCGGACGCGACTGTGTTCTGCACGAGGTGCGGACAGCAGAACCCGTCCGACGCGCTGTATTGCGCGCGGTGCGGGTCCCCTCTGGTACGTCCGGGTGAGCCCGTGGCGCCGGAGCGGCCCGCCGAACAGACATCGACGCTGAATCTGGCCGCCGCGCTCTCCGGGATCGAGGGCGATCACGTCGACGAGTCGACGGAGCGCGACGCCGTCGCCGCCGTCGACGCGCTGCCGCCCGGTTCGGCGCTGCTGGTCGTCAAGCGCGGGCCGAACGCCGGCAGCCGGTTCCTGCTGGACGCCGACATGACCACCGTCGGGCGTCATCCCGAGAGCGACATCTTCCTCGACGACGTCACCGTCTCGCGCCGGCACGCGGAGTTCCACCGCTCGCCGTACACCAAGGGCTTCTCGGTGCGCGACGTCGGCAGCCTCAACGGCACGTACCTCAACCGGGAGCGCATCGACTCCGCCGAGCTGACCAGCGGCGACGAGGTGNAGATCGGGAAGTTCCGGCTGGTGTTCCTGACCGGGGCGAGCTACGGGGGGTCAGCGGCGCGGTGAGCGGGAGGGACCCACGGTGAGCGGCTTCGCTGCGGCGTCGCCGGCCCCGCGCCCGAACGGGCCCGGTCGGGACCGGTCCGGTTCGGGCGCGAAGGTGCTCAACATCGGCCAGGTCCTGGAGCGGCTGCGGGCCGACTTCGCCGACATCACCCTGTCGAAGATCCGTTATCTGGAGGCGGAGGGGCTCGTCGAGCCGGCTCGTACGAGCGCGAACTACCGCAAGTACTCGGCCGACGACGTGGCCCGGCTCCGGTACGTCCTGCACGCGCAGCGGGAGCGGTTCCTCCCGCTGCGCGTCATCAAGGAGGAGCTGGCCTCCCTCGACCGCGGGGAGACGCCGGTGCACCGCCCCGGCCCCCGTGCGGTGCCCCCGCATCCGGCTCCTGGCGGCCTGGACGCCATCCTCGGGGTGGAAAGGGTCAGGATGTCCCGCCGGGAGCTCCTGGCGGCCGTGGGGCTCGACGAGGAGGAGCTGGCGGACCTGGAGCGCCACGGCCTGGTCGCCCCGATCGCGGGCGGCGGGTACTACGACTCCGACGCCGTGGTCGTCGCGCGCACGGTCGCGCTGCTCGCCGGGCACGGCGTGCAGGCCCGGCATCTGCGGGCCGCCCGGACGGTGGCCGATCGTGAGGCTGGTCTCATCGAGGCCGCCACCGCTCCGCTGCGGGGCCAGCGCGGCTCGGACAACGCCGGGCGGCAGGCGGAGACCGCCGATGAGCTGGCGGCCTTGCTGGTCCGGCTGCATGCGGCCCTGCTGCGGTCCCGGCTGGNGGCCGGTCGGTCGAGCTGACCGGGTGGTCGGGGCCGGGGCCGAAGTGCCCTGCCGGGCAGCGGAACCGGTGGGCGCGCTGACGCCGGGCGGATGCGGGGATACTGTCTCCCCTGTGGGGTTTTCTGGCTCCGGTCACATCATCCCGCCCTGCCCCACCTGCGCGAGGAGGTAGATCGGTGCATCGGCTGGACATCGTCGGCGTGCGAGTCGAGCTTCCGTCGAAGCAGCCGATCGTCCTGCTCAAGGAGGTGGGCGGTGAGCGGTATCTNCCCATCTGGATCGGCGCCGTCGAGGCGACCGCGATCGCCTTCGCCCAGGAGGGCATCACGACGGCTCGACCCATGACCCATGACCTGATGCGGGACGTGTTGCGGGCGCTGCAGACGGACCTGACCCGGGTGACGATCACGGACCTGCAGGACGGCGTCTTCTTCGCCACCCTCGTGTTCGGCAACGGGGTGGAGGTCTCCGCCCNCCCGTCCGACGCGATCGCGCTGGCGATGCGGATGGGGGCGCCGGTCTACGGCGTCGAGGCCGTCCTGGCGGAGGCCGGGATCACGGTCCCCGAGGAGCAGGAGCAGGAACAGGAGAGCGAGCTGGAGAAGTTCCGGGAGTTCCTGGACACGATCTCTCCCGAGGACTTCAACACGCCCGGCTCCTGAGCCCGCCTCCGCCCCGCGGCGACGAGCTGCCGCGGGGCGGCGTCAGCATGCCTGCGGTCACCTCGGCGCCGGTCCCCGTCCCNGCGCGCCCTTGACCTGCCCTTTCAGCAGCTTCACGGCGGCCCTCGTGGCGCGGGTGGCCCGAACCGGGTGCCCCGTCGGGGGGATGGAGGCGCGCGCCGCACCCCGTTCGCGGGCCCACCGCACCCCGTTCGCGGGTCCACCACGCACGGGGGCGGGTGTGGTCCCGCCCGGGCCGGACCGCGGGCTCCTTTCCCCTGGCCTGGTGGGTTTCGGCGGCCCTTCGCTCCGGGCGGGCGGGCCCGGTGTGGGACGAGTCCGGCCATGACCGCTCCGATGCGATTCCTTTTTGTCCGATCTGGCCAGTGATGTCCGCTGGACTACGGACACGCCGGCTTAGATCATTGAAGGAACCGCACGTCGCTCCTACGGTCGGAGGAACCCGATCCCGGAGCTCGTGGCCGCCCGTGCCCGTGGTGGACGCGTCAGCGGACGAACGTGCTCCGGCACTGACCCTTGCCGGGGAGGTGGTGACGGCGGTCCGTGCCCGGACCTGTGGACCCGCGCCGCGGGAGGCCGGGGCGCGTGCGTNGCGCGCGTCTCGGGCCGGTCCGGGGTCACGTCGCTCGATGGCGACGTGCCGGCCCGCTCGCTCGCGGGCCGGCGGTGGGTGCCGGTGCGGGCTGGTGGCGTCTGGTCGGGACGATCCGGACGTGGCCGTGGAAGTGACTCGACCGGGCTGGGCGTCCGGGATGGCGGGACCGGGTGACCGGCCGCCTGGACCGACCCGGATCGATCCGGAGGATGGGGCTGGCATGGCGGCGAAGTGCGTACGACGATGATCGAACAGGGCCAGCTCTTTCCGGACGAGATCCCCGAACCTCCTGGGGACGACGTCGGATACCGCGGGCCGACAGCATGTGCCGCGGCGGGCATCACCTACCGCCAGCTCGACTACTGGGCGCGGACCGGCCTGGTGGTCCCCAGCGTCCGCGGCGCGTCCGGCTCGGGCAGCCAGCGGCTGTACTCCTTCCGGGACGTCCTCGTTCTGCGGGTCGTCCGCAAGCTGCTGGAGGCGGGCGTCTCGCTGCAGAACATCCGGGTCGCCGTGGAGCACCTGCGCACCCGGGGAGTGGACGACCTGGCCCAGCTCACCCTGATCAGCGACGGCTCGACCGTCTACGAGTGCACCTCGGACGACCAGGTGATCGATCTGGTCCGCGGCGGCCAGGGGGTGTTCGCGATCGCGGTCGGTCGGGCCCTGCGCGACATGCGCGGCCAGCTCGCCGAGCTGCCCTGCGAGCGCCCCGGCCAGCCGCCCGCCACCCACCCGGGCGACGAGCTCGCCAGCCGGCGCACCCGGCGNAGCAGCGCCTGAGCCCCGCCGCGCGTTTCCCCCGGACGCATGAATGTCCGGGATTTGTCGGCCGCGGATTATGTCGGCATCGCTTTTCGCCGATTTCCGGCGAGGGCGAGCCGGTGCGCCGCTGATGGGCAGGAGTCCGGCAGGGGCTGGGCCCGGACAATCACGGGAACTGTCGGTGNGGTGGCATACGGTCCGCACTGTGGCAGACGAACCCGCGGTCCTCGCCGAAGGCCTGCAGAAGAGTTACCGGGGCAAACCGGCGCTGGCCGGGCTGGACCTGCGGGTCGCCTCGGGCACGGTCCACGGCGTGCTCGGTCCCAACGGCGCCGGTAAGACGACGGCGGTCCGCATTCTGTCGACGCTGCTGCGCCCGGACGGCGGGCGGGCCCGGGTACTCGGCGTCGACGTCGTGCGCGAGCCCGACGTGCTGCGGGCTCGCATCGGGCTGACCGGCCAGTACGCCGCGGTCGACGAGCGGCTCACGGGGCTGGAGAACCTGGAGATGTTCGGCCGGCTCTACCGGCTGCGGGCCGGCGTCGCCCGGGCCCGCGCCCGGGAGCTGCTCGACCGGTTCGACCTGGCCGACGCCGCCGGCCGCCAGACGCGCACCTATTCGGGTGGGATGCGCCGCCGGCTCGACCTCGCCGCCAGCCTCATCATCAACCCGCCGGTGCTGTTCCTCGACGAGCCGACCAGCGGCCTGGATCCGCGCAGCCGGGCCGCCCTGTGGCGGGTCGTGGAGGATCTGGTCCGCGACGGCACGACGGTGCTGCTCACGACGCAGTACCTGGAGGAGGCGGATCGGCTCGCCGACCGGATCTCCGTGATCGACGGTGGCCGGGTCATCGCGGAGGGCACCGTCGACGAGCTGAAGGCGCGCATCGGGGGAAGCCGGCTCGACCTCGTCCTCGCCGGGGACGATCCCGCCCAGGTCGAGGCGGCTCGGGCCGTGCTCGACCGGTTCGGCACGGGGNCGGCGACGGCCGACCCGGCGACGCGGCGGGTGGGCGTGCCGGTGGCGGGCGCCGGCGTGCTGTCGGACGTGGTCCGGGCGCTCGACGAGATCGCCGTGCGGATCGACGACGTCGCCCTGCACCGGCCGTCCCTGGACGAGGTCTTCCTCAGCATGACGGGTCGCAGGGCCGGCGGTGCGCAGCCGGCCGTGGCCGGCTCCGCCGTCCCGGCCGCGCGCGACGGCGCCGGCCGCGGCGGCGACGATCGGGACGAGCGGACGGTGGCGGCACCATGACCATCCTGGACACCGGCGACCCACGGGCGGGATCCGTCGAGCTGGTGCCCGTGNGCCGCGGGTCGCTGGCGTGGGCGGTCATCGACGCCTGGGTCATGGCGCGGCGCAACCTCGTCCAGACCTGGCGGATCCCGGAGCTGACCGTCTTCGCGACGGTCCAGCCCGTCCTGTTCGTGCTGCTGTTCACCTACGTCTTCGGCGGCGCGATCAACGTCGGCGGCGGGCTGGACTACGTCGACTACCTGATGCCCGGCGTGTTCACGCAGACGGTGATCTTCGGCGCGATGGTCACCGGGCTCGNCCTGGCGGAGGACCGCCAACGCGGCCTGATGGACCGGTTCCGGTCGCTGCCGATGACCCGCTCGGCGCTGCTCACCGGCCGGACCCTGTCCGACCTGCTGCGCAACGCCTTCATCATCGTGGTCATGCTGGCGGTGGGGCTGGCGGTCGGGTTCCGGTTCGGCGACACGACCGTGCCCGCGGTGCTCGCCGGGTTCGGCCTGATCCTGCTGTTCTCCTACGCGTTCTGCTGGCTGTCCGCGGTGATCGGCCTGTCGGTGCGCAGCGCCGAGGCGGCCCAGTCGGGGGGCTTCGTCTGGATCTTCCCGCTGGTCTTCGCGAGCTCCGCCTTCGCGCCGGTCGCGACGATGCCGGGCTGGTTGCAGGCGTTCGCTCGCCACCAGCCGGTGTCGGTGACCATCGACGCCGTCCGGTCGTTGTTCCTCGGCGGCCCGGTGTCGTCGTCGCTGCTGCAGTCCCTCGCCTGGTGCCTGGGCCTGCTGGCGGTGTTCGCGCCGCTGGCCGTCGGGATCCACCGCAGGTCGGCGTCGGGCTGAGCCGAGCCGTGCCGTCCGGCATGCGGTGCCCCGACCGGTGCCTGCCGTGCCGTGGTCGGCTCAGGTGCGGCCCTCGGACTCCTGGGCGTTGCCCAGGGTGGCCTCGTAGGCGAGCCATTCGGCCCGCAGCACCGGCCAGCCGTCGGCGCGCAGCAGGTCCACCACGGCGGGGTCGTCGTCGACCACGACGGCGACCTGCCGTCGCGCGCCGAGCTGGCGCAGCTCGGCGCGCTTGAACACCCGGGCCGGGCGGCGGTCGTCGTCGGGGCGCATCCGCAGCTCCCCCAGGGGCAGGCCCTGCTCGCCCAGCCAGCGCCAGGTCGCCGCCCGCGACCGTTCCGGCCGGCCGGTCAGCCATACCACCTCGTGGTCGCGGGCGAGCCGGTGGACCAGCTCGACCCCCTCGGCCAGCGGCGGGTCCGCGGGCGCCGCGGCGAAGAACGCCTCCCAGTCGCCGGGGCTCGCCCGCAGGAACCGCAGCCGGTGACGGACGTCGGCCACCACCCCGTCCACGTCGATGACCGCGAGCGGCCGCTGCTCCGGCACCATCGGCTCCCCCCGACCGCCGGCTCTCGCCGCGGCGGAGTCGGCCGGGCCGCCGGGCGGTGAGCCGCCCACCGTGCCGCCGGTCCGGTCGGCCGTGCCGCCGGTCCGTTCGGCCGTGCCGCTGGTCCGGTCGGCCGTGCCGGCGATTCCCGCCGCTTCAGCCGCGTCCGTCACCTGGATCCCCTTCCCGCGTGGCCATCGACGCTGCGCGCCCCCGCCGGGCGGCTCGTCGACGACCCGCCGGGGACGTTGCCCTCGCCCGGCCATTGAACACGCGCCCGGTGCCGCATATCGGTCCCGGTCGTGCGCTGTCTGCCGGATCGCCTCGAACATCGCACCTTCCACCCCGTCGTGGGCGCCACCCGTCGCGGGCCGCGGCGGCCCTGTCATGGTCATGGATCGGCGAAACCGGTTCGACGCCTCGCGACGGTGTCGGGTGNCCCACAGGCCGCAGCGCGCGGACACCCGACCGATCGGGTCCGCGCTGGCGGGCGGGGGTGGTCTCGGCGTCGTCCGTGCGGTGGCGGCGGGTGTGATCCGGGTCCGAACGGCCACGTCGGCGCCAGGTGAGTCGCTAGCGTGGCCATGGTCAGCATCCGGTGCCGCTCGGTGACGGCGCCACCCCCACGGCCGCCCGGCGGGTACGCCGGTTCGGCCGGTCGGCGGGNTCTGGGATGTTTGCTCCCTCGGACGTGTCATGGTCGTCGGGGGAATTGGCGTCGCCGGGTGCCCGACGCGGCGGCGGTCGCCCGGCGCTCCCGGTGCTCCCGGTGTGGTGCGGAGATGGTGTGGGGAGGTCGACGATGTCGGGTACCCGGCGGGCGCGCACGCTCGTGGCCGGTATTCAGTCCTCGCTGGGAGCGGCGCTGGCTCTTGCCGACCGGCTGGAGGAGCAGGCGGCCGAGCTCGAACGCGGCGGAGCGCCGGCCGCGACCACGGCGGCGCCGGGCGCCCCGGGGCGACCGGGCACGGCGACCGGGTCGCAGGGCGTCGACGCCGAGCTGGCGCAGGCCAGGATGATCGCTCGCAGCGGGGCCCGTGGTTTCGCCGGTGCCTCCTGGGCCGCGCCCGACTGGCGGCACGGCCCGTTCGGTGCCGCCCCCGCCGCGGCGGGTGGCGCGCGCGGCCGCTTCCGCCCGGGCCTGTGGCAGGTCGGGCAGGTCGTCATCCCGCCGGACGAGCCCGGCGCGCCGCACAGCACGGTGCCGCTGGCGGTGCCCCTGCTCGACGGCCGCAACCTGCGGATCGAGACCACCCCGGCGCGGCGCGCCGCCGCGGTCGATCTCGTCCGCGGGCTGCTCACCCGGATCCTCGCCGCGGTGCCCGCCGGCCGGGTCCAGCTCGTCGTCTACGACCNGCACGAGCTCGGCGCCGGCCTCGCGGGCTTCGCGCCGCTGCGGGCCGCCGGCGTCGCGTCGGCCACCATCACCACCCGGGCCCGGCTGGAGGAACGCCTCGCCGAGCTGTCCGCCGAGGTGGGCCGCATCACCGTCGAGCGGCTCGCCGGCCGGTTCGACTCGCTGCGCGAACGCGAGGACGCCGGCCACGGCCGGCCGGAGCCGTGGCTGCTGCTGGTGCTGCTCGGCGATCCGCGCCTGTACGAGGAGGGCGCCCGGTCGCTGGCGGCCGTCGCCGCGCAGGGGCCCGCCTGCGGCGTCCACGTCCTGTCCATCGTCCAGCTCGTCCCGCAGCCCCACCCGGGCGGCCTGGACGCCGGCGACGACCTCGACGACGTGACCCCGCCCGATCCCGACTTCGACGATCCGCGCCCGGACGAGGCGGCCGACTCGGTCGCCGAGGCGCTGCCGAACTCGGTGGTGTTCACCGCCGTCGAGCTGCTCGCCGACCGCCCGGACTGGCGCGGCGCGCAGCCCGGCCTGTGGCGCACCTCGCTGACCGGCCTGCTGGCCGTCCAGCTCGACCCGCCGCCGCCGGCGGCTCTCGTCACCGCCGTCACCAGGCAGGTCGCCGACGCGGCCGCCCGCGAGGCGTCCCGCCCCCCCGGCATCGCCGAGCTGCTGCCCGGCGCCCTGTGGGAGTCCGACAGCGCCGCCGGCATCAGCGTGCCCGTCGCCCAGGGCCCCGACGGCCCGGTGCGGCTCACCTTCGACGACGACACCGTCCACGCCCTCGTCGGCGGTCAGGCCGGCGCCGGCAAGTCGACCCTGCTGCTCGACATGGTCTACGGCATCGCCGCCCGCTACGCCCCCGACCAGGTCCGCTTCCACCTGCTGGACTTCAAGGAGGGCCTGGAGTTCGCCCAGTTCGCCGCCGGGGCCACCGACCCGTTCTTCCTGCCACACGCCGACACCGTCGGGATCGAGAGCGACCGTGAGTTCGGCGTCGCCGTCCTGCGCGCGGTCCGCGAGGACATGCGGCGGCGCTCGGTGGCGATGCGCGCCGTCGGCGCGCGGGACCTGCGCGGCCTGCGCGCCGCCGACCGCAGTTCCGCCTGGCCGCGGGTCCTCGTCGTCGTGGACGAGTTCCAGGTGATGCTCACCCCGATGGACGCCATCGCCCGCGAGGGCGTCGCCCACCTGGAGGTCCTGGCCCGCCAGGGCCGTGCCTACGGCGTCCATCTGCTGCTGGCCAGCCAGACGCTGTCCGGCATCGACGCCCTCGACTCCACCGCCGGCAAGCGTGGCTCGATCTTCGGCCAGTTCGCGCTGCGGGTGGCGCTGCGCACCTCGATCTCGGAGTCGCGGGTCCTGCTGTCCACGGCGAACGAGGCCGCGGGCGCGCTGTCCGGCGTCGGCGAGGCGATCGTGAACCGGCGCAACGGCCATCCGGCCGGCAACGAGCTCGTCCGGGTCGCCTTCCCCGACCCGGACGTGATCGCCCGGCTGCGGGACCGGCTGGCGACCACCACGGCGCGCAGCCTGCCGTCGGCGCCGCGGCCGCGGGTCTTCGTCGGCCACGCCCCGGCGATCCTCGACGACAACCCGGTCTACCGCGCGTTGGACGGGCGCCCCGCGCCGCCGGCGATCGAGTCCACGGCCGCGCCGATCGGAGACGACCCGCCCATCGCGATCGGCGCGTACCCCTCCGCCGGGTCGGCGTCCCTCGCCCCCACTCCCGACCGGTCCGCGTGGCCCGGCGCCGCCACGTCCGCCGCAGCGATGCCCGGGGTCGAGATGCCCGGGACGGAGACAGCCGGGGCCGAGCTGCCCGGCGTCGAGCTGCCCGGCGTCGAGGTGGCCGGCAGCGCGATGCCCGGCGGCGACCCGCTCGCACTGGTCGGGGTGCCCGTCGACCTCGCTCCGGCGGCGGTCGGGGTTCGCCTCGCCGCCTCGCCCGGGCGCCATCTCGCCGTGCTCGGCCCGCTGCGCCGGGAGGCGGTCGGCATGGTGCAGGCGGCGGCGGCCAGCGTCGCCGCCCAGCTCCCGGCCGGCGGCCTCGTCGCGGAGATCGTCGCCGCGGAGCCGACCGCGCTCGGCGCGGCGGAGATCCTCGCCCAGCGGATGCGGCGCGCCGGCCACCCCGTGCGGGTCGTCGACGTCACCGGGCTGCGCGCGGTGCTGGCCGCCGCCGCGGACGCCTGCCGGGCCCGGGAGGAGGCGGCGCTCGCCGGCGCCGGCGGTCCGTTGCCGCCCCTGCGGCTGGTGGTGGTGTTCGCGATGGACGCCGGGCGGGCCGCCCTGGAGGTGCGTGATCCGGCGTCGCGCCGCACCGGCCTCGACGATCTGCGCACGGTCACCCGCCGTGGCCCGGCTACCCGCGTCCACCTGGTCGGCTGGTGGCGCGGGGTGTCCCGGATGGCGGAGGACCTGGGGCCGGTGAACCGGGACGACATCGCGGCCTGGGCGGCTGCGGGCGTGCCGGGCAGTGACCTGTTCGCCCTCGCCGGCCACCGCCCGGTGGCCGGCGGGACGATGCCGAACCGGGCGGTGCTGTTCGACCGGCACACCCAGTCCGAACCGCGCACGGTGGTGCCGTTCGCGCCGATGGTGCGGGGGTAGGCCGGTGGCGATCGGGCAGGAAGATCCAGACGGCGCCGGCTGGGCGGGTGCCCGCCGCGAGGCGGGGCGCGCCCGGCCGGCCGGAGCCGGGGGAGAACGGAACGCGATGATGGCGGGAGCTGAGCCGTTGGACCCCGAGGCCTGGTCCATCGCCGGGTCGTGGCAGCGCGGCGCGACGGCGACGCCGGACCCGCCCGCGATCACGGCCGTACCCGCCCCGGGCCGGCCGCCCGCGACTGCCGACCCCGATCCCGACAGCGATCCCGATCCCGATCCCGATCCCGGTCTCGGTCTCGGTCTGGGCCCCGACGATCCGCTGCGGGCGGCGATGCAGTACCGCCGGCTGCTCGGCGCCTCCGACGCCGCCCGCGCCCGCGCGGACCGGGACGCCTACCAGCGACGTCAGGGCGGCCGCGCGCAGGCGCGCCGGCACCGTGAGGCCGCCGCCGACATCCGGGCCCGGGTCGAGAGCGTCTGGGCCCAGGTCGCCGAGCCGCTGGCCCAGTACGGGCTCACCGACCTCGACCAGCTCAGGCCGGCCGCCGCCGAGCCCGCGGTCGCGCTCACGAAGAAGGCCGCCCCGCGTCGCGGCGCCGACGCGCCGGCCCAGCGGCGGGCCGGTCGGCCGCTGGCGAGTTCCGGACGGGACCTGCGCGGCGGGCCGGCCGTCGGCGATGCCGCCGGCCGCGAGGGCCGCCGGCCGGCGGGCGACGGGCGCGAGGCGCGTGGTGCGGGCCGGTCGGGGCGCGAGGGTCGGTCGGGGCGGGAGGGCCGGCCAGGGCGCGAGGGCCGGTCGGCGCGCGGGGGTCGGTCGGGGCGCGGGGAGCTCGGCGCCGTCGGGCAGCCGGCGGCGACCGCCCCGGTCGATCCGCGTACCGCTCCCCGCCAGGCCTACGACCTCTGCCTGGAGGCGATGAGCAAGGCCGCCGAGCTGCGCGCGGTCTCCAAGGCCGCTGGTTCGGCCTCCGCCGGGCTGATGACCGCGCTCGCCTGTCTGCTCAGCCTCGTGTTCGTGGGGGTGCTGCGGGTGTTCACCGAGGCGCCCGGGCTGCCCTGCATCATCGGCGCGGCGGTGCTCGCGGCGGCGCTGGTGGCCGTGGCGGCCGGCTCCGAAGACGGGGTGAAGGCGGTGTTCCGGGCAGGCATGCTGGGAGCGGGCGCCGCCGCGGTGGCGGTGCTCGCCACGTTCCGGCTCGCGCCGATGGCGCCGGTCGACGTGGCCGCCGCGTTGCTCGCGCTCGCGGCCGCGGCCCGGTTCGGCCTTGGGCTCGGCTCGGGCGTCGAGCAGGCGCCGGCGTCCGGCTCGCGGGCCGGTGGCTCCAGGAAGGGATGAGGACGGGTGTCAGGCACGATCGCCGACGTCAAGGCGCAGCTCGACGAGGCGTTCCGGCGCACCGAGGAGGTCGCCGGCCAGCTCGAGGGCGCGCTGAGCATGATCGAAGAGGCGCAGGCGATGGTGATCGCGGCGACCGACGGCAGCGAGCATCGGGCCGTCGAGCAGCTCACCAGTGCGCTCGTCGAGACGCGTGACACATTGCAGATGTCGCTTGCCTCCCTGGGCTCGGCCGTGCAGGAGGTCCGGGACTACCGGGACGGCCTGTAGCCCACCTGTCGTGATCGTCGGCACACTCGATGTCGCCGGGGACGGCCGCCTCTCCACAATGGTGGTACGTGTTGGTTACGGACGGAAATCGCGTCGGTGGCAACAGTGACCAGATGAAGGTCTGGGTAACAACGCTTCAGGCACCCCGCAACGCGGTGCATCCGAAAGCGGGGCTCACTACAGTCCGGATTGTCCCCGTGCGCCCGGGCGCCCGAGCGATCAGGGGCACCGGACGCCGAGTACCGCCCGTGACCAGGAGGCTNCATCCGCCGTGTCGGACTTCATCCCCCTCGACCTGCCTCTCGTACTCCTGTCCAACCGCGGTCCTGTCAGCTTCGACCGGGACGCCTCCGGGCGCACCGTGAACCGGGGCGCGGGGGGCCTCGTGTCCGCCCTGTCCGGACTCGCCGAACACCTCGACGACGCCGTGTGGGTCTGCGGCGCCGCCGGCGAGGAGGACGCCGCCGTCGCGGCGGAGAGCGCGGGCGGGTCCATCCTCGTCCAGACGCAGCCCCAGCCCCACGTGGTGGACGGCGAGCCGGACGGCCCGGCGATCCGGGTCCGTCTCGTCGTCACCGACCCGACCGCCTACGCCGACTTCTACAGCGTGTGGTCCAACCCGATCCTCTGGTTCATCCAGCACGGCCTCTACGGCCGGTCGCTCGCGCCGGTGCTGACCCGGGCCGAGCACGACGCCTTCGAGAACGGGTACGCGGCGGTCAACCGCGCCTACGCCGACGCGGTGGTCGACGAGGTGCGCGCCCGCGGGGGCAAGGCCCTCGTCCTGCTGCAGGACTACCACTTCTACCTGGTCGCCGACTGGGTGCGCGAGCAGTGCCCCGACGTCGTGCTCACCCACTTCGTGCACATCCCCTGGCCGGGCCCGGACGAGTGGCGCATCCTGCCCGGTGACATCCGCGAGCGGCTGCTGCGTGGGCTGCTCGGCAGCGACGTCGTCGGCTTTCACACCCGCCGCTACGCCCGCAACTTCGTCCTGTGCGCCCAGGAGCTCCTCGGCCTGCCCGTCGACCTGGAGAAGCTCACCGTCACCGTCGGAGACCGGGTCGTTCGCGCCCGCTACTACCCGATCTCGGTCGACGCGGCCGCGCTCGACGCCACCCAGGCGTCGGAGGAGGTCGCCGCGCACATCGCGATGCTGCGCTACATCTTCCTCGACGACGATCGCCAGCTCATCCTGCGCGTCGACNNCACCGACCCGAGCAAGAACGTGGTGCGGGGCTTCCTCGCCTTCGGCACGCTGCTCGACCAGCATCCCGAGCTCGTCGGCAAGGTCAGCTTCCTCGCTCTGCTGCAGCCCAGCCGCACCGACGTCCCGGAGTACGCCGACTACATCGCGCTCATCGGCGCGCTGGTCGCCGAGATCAACGCCCGGCACACCAAGGAGGGCCGCCAGCCGATCGACCTGCGGATGGTGGAGGACTTCCCGCTGGCGGTGGCGGCCTACTCGATCTGCGACGTGCTGATCGTCAACGCGATCGCCGACGGGATGAACCTCGTCGCGAAGGAGGTGGCGGTCGTCAACCGCCGCGGCGGCGTGCTGGCCCTGTCCGAGATGGCCGGCGCCCACGAGGAGCTCGGCGAGTTNGCGGTGACCCTTCAGCCGTTCGACGTCCAGCAGATGGCCGACGCCCTCTACACGGCGCTGACGATGCCGATGGAGGAGCGCCACCGCCGGCTCGCGGCCGCCGCCGAACAGGTCCGCACCCACGACGTCCGGCGCTGGCTCGACGACCAACTCGTCGATCTGCGCCGGATCGCCGGGTTCATCTGAGCCGCCATGGTGCCGGGATGAAGGCGCGATGGCGGCGGGACGGGGTCGGACGGGCTGGCGGACCGCGGGCCGAAGGACCCGGTGCGGTCCGGATATCACCCTGCCGACCCGCCCGCCCGGACGGGTCGGAAGAAGGGGCGAATGCACATCGGCCCCGGGCATCCGCCGTCGGTGTTCGCAGGTAGTCTCGCAGCGGGAACGAGGCGCGTCGCGCCGCCGGCCGGCGGCGCAATGACAGGGACAGGAGTGGACGTGAGTGAGACCGGTCACCACAAGGCCAACACGGGTTCGTGGCTGGCGGTGCTGCTGCTGATCGCGGGCTCCGTGATCGGGTGCTTCGCGCTCATCCTCGCCTCGGTGCCGCTGTGGATCGTCACCGCCGTGCTCCTGGTCGGCGGCGGCATCATCGCCCTGGCCTCCCGGATCATGGAGCAGGCGTACTGATCCCGGCGAGCCGCAACCCCGGCGGCCTGCAACCCGGCGAGTCGGGCGGTGCCCGGCGCGCTCAGCTCGAGGCGGCCGGGGGGTCGGCCTGCGCACGCAGCGCGCGGGGAGTGACGTAGGAGACGAGCCGGGTCGAGTCCTGGCCGAGCTCGGCCCACCGCGACACGGCAAGGTCCTCGACCGCGAGCGCGGCGGTGGGAAAGGTGGGGATCCGGAAGCGTTCGTCGGGGGCGAGCAGGGCCACGGCGAGCGTGTGGATACCCGGGTTGTGCCCCACGAGCAGGACGCTCGGCACCCCGTCGTCGACCTCGTGCAGCCGTTCCAGCAGGGCCTGTGCCTCCGCCAGGTAGAGCCGGTCCTCGACCAGCACCGGCACGCTCGCCGGCAGCGCCTCGGCGATGCCCTCGACGGTCTGCCTGGTCCGCAGGGCGGCGGAGCACAGGATGAGGTCCGGGGCCAGCCCGTTGTCGGCGAGGTGGCGGGNGATGAGCCGGCAACCGCGGCGCCCGGCGTCGGACAGCGGCCGGTCGACGTCCGGCAGGGATCCGTCGGCCCAGTCGGACTTGGCGTGACGCAGCAGCAGCAGCCGGCGGGGCGNCCTCACCCGGCACCACCGAGCAGTCTGATACCGCGCGTGGAGAACATGAGGTCACCCGCATTCCGTGCATGGCCGTGGATGGCCGTGTAGCGCTGTTCTGGAATGCGGAAATGTACCAGCCAGGAACCTTGACGGCGAACGGCCCGGCCCCGCGTGGGGGTCGGGCCGTTCGCCGTCAGCAAGCGTCGAGGGTCAGCTCGCGACCGAGGCCGACAGCAGCAGGCGGTCGGCGAACACCAGCGCGTCGTCGGCGCTCAGGCGGCCGCGGGGAACGACGGTGGCACGCTCGTCCGAGGTCAGCCCACCCCACACGCCGTGCTCCTCCTGCCGGAAGATCGCGGTGGCCAGGCAGGGACGCTGCACCGGGCAGTCCGAGCAGATCTTGNGGGCGCGGGTCTCGGCGGCGGCGCGGGCCTTGGTGTTACGGCCGTCCGGCGGGAAGAACGCGTCCGGGTCGCCGTCGCGGCAGGCCGCGTCCTGGCGCCAGTAGGCGGGCCAGCCGGCGCCGAACGGCTGCGGCGGCAGGTCACGACCGGGAAGAACGGGTACCCCGGCGCTCATCGGGCATCACCGCAGACGCAGAGGCACGCGGCGAACAGGAAGATGGGTGCGGCGGAGCTTCTGGCAGATAGCACGCTGGGNTGACTGGGCATACCGTCTCCTGCTGACGTTGCAAAGGCGGACACATGCTTTTGCAGACCGCCAAATCCGGCGTAGCGCGACACCCCAGACAGGCAGGTCAACCTTGTTGCGGCGAGAAGCCCCCTGGGGCTCCGGGAGGAATCCGCCGACGGCGCCATTCGCGTGGCTTACCGGGGGTGGGCTCCGCTCGGAAACGATCCCGTCTCGTCTCGTTAACCGAGGAACGTAGACGTCTCTCGACCGGATAGCAAGGGTTCCGGAACGCGGACGTCCGGAGTGCTCCCGCGGGCCGTCAGGAGGCGCGCCGGGAGGCCGTACGGGCGATCCGCGGCGACGCGAGCCCACCTGAACGATCGTGGCCGGACTGGCAGCCGCGGGCGGGGCGAGGCTGTCCGTCAGGAGAGAGTCGCTGGTGGGCAGNGGAAACGGGCGCCCGGGAGATCGCTGTCCGGTGGCCGACAGGGAACACGGGAGTCCCCACCGAGAGGACTACGATCGCCCACTCGGCGCNGCGCGCGGCCGCGTTGCGGGCAGATGACGAACGGGGGAACCCCGTCCGGGGGGCGCTACCGAGCCGGATTCGGCCGCGAAATGTGCGCAGAACCACATTCGGCGCCTTTGCTGATGCACGGGCCGCTGGTGGGGCCCGGGTACGCGAAAAGTCCCGGTGGCGTACCACCGGGTGGGGCGGTCGGCGTCGGACCGGTCACCCACCGCCGCGGATCGGCAGGCCCGCGGCGGCCCAGGCGTGGTATCCGCCGATCACGTCGGTGGCCCGCCGCAGGCCCAGCTGGCGCAGCGCGTCGGCCGCGAGGCTGGAGGTGTAGCCCTCGGAACAGATCACGATGACCTGCAGGTCGTCACCGGTCGCGATCGGTAGCCGGGCGTCGCTGGTGGGATCGAAGCGCCATTCGAGCACGTTGCGCTCGACGACCACGGCGTCGGGGATCTCGCCCTCGGCGGCCCGTTGGGCGGCCGGCCGGATGTCGACGAGGACACTGCCCGAGCCCTCGGCCAGTGCCTGCGCCGCCTCGGCGGGTTCGAGGCGGCGCAGCCGCGAGCGGGCCGCGGCGAGCATCGCGTCGATCCTGCTCCCGCCGGTGGTCACCGGGCGGCGCCGACGGCCTCGGCGTCCCGCCCGGCCGGGACTGCGGATGCCGGGACTGCGGATGCCGGGACTGCCGGCGTCGGCGCGAAGCGCATCGGCAGCTCCGGCGGGGAGTACGCGTGGATGGTCGTGGCGACCACCTGCCCGCGGTTGGCGACCCGGTGCACGTGCTCCGCGCCGAACCCGACGGACGATCCGGTCAGGTGCTCGCGGACGCGCGTGATCGTCCAGTTCCGGTCGTACCGGTCCTCCTCGACGCGGCCTTCGGCGACCGTCATCGCCCCCAGCGCNCCGCCGTGGTCATGCACCTCGGTCTGCTGCCCCGGATACCACCCGATCAACCACACCTCGACCGTCGCGGAGAGCAGCAGCCGGGTGTACCAACGACGGTCGGGACGGTGGTGGATCACCGGGCGCCAGATCTCCGGCACGCCGGCGAAGGCCGCGGTCAGGTCCCGCAGGGTCGCCAGCTCGACGGTGCCCGGCTCGTCGCTGAGGCACTCGGCCGGCAGGAAGGGCGCCGCCCGCAAGGGGGCCGCCCGCCATGGTGCCGCCCGGAAAGGCGTCGGCAGCGCGGGTCCGGCGTGACGGGCCGGGTCGGCGACGAGCGCCGGGTGCAGAAGAGGCACGGGGGACTCCCAGGGCGGTGGAGGCGAACGGTGCCACCGGGTCGGCCGGGAGAACGGCGGCCGGCGGGGGCGGGNATCGCGCGGGCGACCGTCCGCCCCACCGGGGACGCCGCGAGCCGGGCGGCGGGCGGGGCACGCTCACGGCAACGCGTGGGGGGCGGTCGGCCGGGCCCGGCGCGAGGCGGGACCGGAAGGCGGCGGCGGACGGGGCTGGGCGCGCACCGATCCGCCGGCGACGACATGGCCAGGCGGTGACGGGACTCGTCAGTCAACCCACCCGGGTGGGAACCCGGCGCGGGAGCGGCCGATCGACCGCGGACTGCACCGCGGTGCGCTGGGCACCCGCGGAGACGGCGACGACGAGGCGCCTCAGACCCGCCCGGTACACGCCGCGCTGACGGCCCGACCCAGGTCCGTCACACGGTCGCGGTGCAGGAGAGGACGCAGCACTGCCATGCAGGACACTGTACTTCTGCTGGCGGTCCGCGCTCCACGTTGCGCCCCGTGCAGTGGCGTGGAGAGGCGGACCCGGGCGCCGGCGGCGGAAGGGACCCGGGCCGCCGCCGAGGGTATTCCCCGCCATCGCCGGGGTGGATATCCTGCACGCCAGAGTGATCCCACCTTCGGGTGGCCGCTCTTCGCGAGGGGCCCCGCCTGGGAGCCGCGCGGAGCGAGGAGGAATCACCCGCGATGACCGTTGTGCCCTCCGGTGGACGCCCATGGGCGGTGCCGATCGCGAGCGAACCCTCGCCTCTCGACGACCTGCGCACCCGCCTGTCCGCGCAGGTCGACGAGGTGGCCTCCATGCAGTCGCGGATGCAGGGCCTGCTCGACGCGGTGGTCGACGTCGCCCGCGAACTGAGCCTGCCGGTCACGCTGCGCCGCATCGCGCAGGCCGCCAGCCAGCTCGTCGACGCCGAATACGGCGCCCTCGGGGTCATCGGCGAGGCCGGTGAGATCACCGAGCTCATCCACGTCGGTTTCGCCGACGGCGTGCCCGGGACGATCGGCCGGCTGCCGTTGGGCCGCGGTCTGATCGGGGAGAGTCTGCGCCATCCCCGCCCGCTGCGCGTCGCCGACGTGGCGGGCCATCCGGCCGCCGTCGGCTTCCCGCCGGGGCATCCGCGCTTCGACACCTTCCTCAACGTCCCGATCATGGTGCGCGGGGAGGCGTTCGGCACCCTGTTCCTCGGGGCCAAGCGGGGCGGCGGCGAGTTCAGCCGGGAGGACGAGAGCCTGGCCTGCGCCCTGGCCGCCGCGGTCGGCTTCGCGATCGAGAACGCCCGCCTGTACGAGGCGACGCGTCGCCGCCAGGCCTGGCTGTCCGCCAGCGCGGAGATCACCACGGCGCTGCTGTCGGTGGCCGAACCCGAGGAGGCCCTCGAGCTGGTCGCCCGCCGTGCCCGGCAGGCGACCGCCGCGCGCCTCGCGGCGATCCTCGTTCCCGACGCCGCCGGTCTGGTCGTCGGGGTGGTGGACGGGCCGGGGCAGGAGCACCTGCGTGGCCGGGTCTTCACCGGCAACGAGCGGATGACCGAGGCGATGCGCACCGGGCGGGCCGTGCTCGTCGGCGCCGGCGCGCCCGGCGGCCCGCTGCTCGGCGCGCAGACCCCCGACGCGGCGGCCACGGTGGGGATGGTCGTGCCGCTCATGGCGGGCGGACGGGCGCTGGGCATCCTCGTCCTCGGCACGAACGGCCCGTTCGAGACCTTCAGCGGCCTCGACCTGGAGATGGCCGCCGCCTTCGCCGGTCAGGCGGCCCTGTCGCTCGAACTCGCCCGCATCCACCGCGACCGGGAGCGTCTNGCGGTGTTCGAGGAGCGCGACCGGATCGCCCGCGACCTGCACGACGTCGTGATCCAGCGGCTGTTCGCGACGGGCCTGCAGATGCAGAGCCTCGCCCGCGTCCTGGACGGTCCGGCGGCGGGGCGGCTGCACGCCGCCGCCGACGAGCTCGACCACACCATCGCGGACATCCGCCAGACCATCTTCTCGCTGACGGTCGCCGACCTCGACGGCGCCGACCTGGGCGCCGAGATCCGATCGATCGCCGCCCAGACCGAGCGCGCGCTCGGCATCAGCCCCACGATCCGGGTGGACGGGCCGATCGACCGCCGGGTGCCCGCGGCGATCCGCCCGCACATGCTCGCCGCGCTGCGGGAGGCGCTGTCCAACATCGCCCGCCACGCCCGGGCCACCCGCATCGACGTGCTGCTGCGGGTGACCAGCGTGGACGTCCTCGTCGAGGTCCGCGACGACGGCTGCGGTCCCGGCGGGGCCTCCCGCAGCAGCGGCCTGGCGAACCTGCGCCGCCGGGCGCAGGACCTGGGCGGCCGGATGGGGTTCGGCCCCGGCGAGAACGGTATCGGCACGACCGTGACCTGGCTGGTCCCGCTCATCACCCCGCCGGGAGTGCTGCCCGCGTACTCGCCGGCGGACGACGCGGTCGCCCGCTGACGCCCGCCGGCCGGCGGGCGTCAGGTGTTCAGGCGGGTGGCGAAGACGGCGGCCTGGGTTCGGCTCTCCAGGCCGAGCTTGGCCAGCATGCTGGACACGTAGTTCTTCACCGTCTTCTCGGCGAGGAACATCCGGCTGGCGATCTGACGGTTCGTGAGCCCCTCCGCGATCAGTCGCAGAATGCGCCGTTCCTGATCGGTCAGACCGGCGAGCCGCTCGTCCTCGGCCGGCCCCTCCCGCAGCCGCACCAGCACCCGCGGCGTGACCGCGGGGTCGAGCAGGGACTTGCCCGCGGCCACCTGGCGGACCGCGTCCACCAGGGCCGTGCCCCGGATCTGTTTGAGGACGTAGCCGGCGGCGCCGGCCATGATCGCGGTGAAGAGCGCCTCCTCGTCGTCGAAGGAGGTGAGGATGAGGCAGGCGATGCCGGGGTCCGCCGAGCGCACCTGGCGGCAGACCTCGATGCCGCTGCCGTCCTCCAGGCGCGCGTCGAGCACCGCGACCTTCGGTCGCAGCGCGATGATCTGGCCGAGCGCCTCGTCGGCCCGGCCGGCCTCGCCGACCACCTCCACGTCGGGCTCCTCGGTGAGGAGATCCCGCAACCCGCGTCGTACTACCTCGTGGTCGTCAAGAAGGAACACCCTGATGATTCCGGTGGTCGACGGTGGGGACGCGGCGTCACCGACACCGGACCCGACCGCCACTTCGTCTGACACCGTTGACTCCGCCCGACCTCGCTGTCGTAGAAGACCGTCGCTGTATGTCACGTGCGGCAAGCAGAATATAACGCTCGTGGTCCAACGCCCGGGCTGGCTTGGCGGAACGAACGGGGCGGCGAGCCGCGCCGCGGGCGCCTCGGCGGGGCCGGGAACACCGTCTGCAGAGCCATCCCGAACGGGGNGGCCCGTTGAGGTCGCCACCGACGTGGAACAGCTAGGTAATCATTTAACTGCTATGTGTAGTTTCCGTGTGTGATCATGACCTGATTGTCGCGGCGGAAATCCGCGCCACGCCTCCGGCGATTTTCTGGGGCGGGGCGGCGGGCCCCGCGCGCGCGGTGATCCGTGCCGATGTNCGCGCCGCACCGATCGTTCGCTCCTTGGCGTGCGTCAATCATGTCCGACCTCCCACTAGTTTGCGCCGATATGTCGCCNCTGTGTCGGAACACACCCCGATGCGGAGCGCATCCGGTCTGTCCGTCAGAATGCGGGTCTCGCCCACGCCGACGGCCTGTTGGCCGGGCCGTCCCCGGGGCCGGGGGACGCCGGCGCTGCCGAACGGGCGTGCGGACGATGCCGACTTCGCGAGGAAAGGACGTGCGCGCGTGCGATGGGGTAGGAGCGACGACCCGGTGCCCATGACGGCCGGGGCGAAGATCGCCACGCTGTTGGCCGCCCAGACCGAGAGCTCGCCACTCGAGCCGCCCGCCGGCCGGATCGCCAGCCGGTCGTGGACCGTGACCGAGACGGTGAACCCCACCGTCTCGGCAACCACCTATCGGGTGTCGGCGACGGTCGCGACGTTCCCGGACGCGGATCCGGCCGTCGGTCCGGACGACGCGCACAGCGCGCAGGATGCGCCGACGGCCGTCGCCACGCCGGATCTGACGCTGTCCTACCAGCTGCTCGTTCGCTTCCGTGACGCGCTGAGCGCCGATGGCTACACCGTCACCGAGGTCTTCGAGGGATGGCGCACGGTCGCGCTCGACGTGACGCCGACCGCCGCGGCCGTCGCCCCCACCTCCCGTGGCCGCAAGGCCGCCGCCGAGCCGGTCGCGTCCCACCCGGTCGCCGCCGCGCCGGCCGAGCCCGCGCCGGCCGAGCCGGTCGCCGCGTCGTCGATCGAGCCGGCAGCGGTCGAGCCGGAGGCTGGCCCGGCGCCAAGCGGAGCCGCGGCCGGCGAGACCGTCCCCGGCGCCGCCGGAACCGAGGTCCCGGTCGGCACCGACGAACTCGTCGCACCCGATGGATCCACCCCGGCGACCTCGACGGAGACCCGTACCACCGAGGTGCTGCCCTCGGCGCCCACCGCCGAGACGCCCGTCGCCGAGACGCCCGTCGCCGAGACGCCCGTCGCCGAGACGCCCACCGCCGAGACGGCCGTTGCCGAGACGGCCGTTGCCGAGACGGCCGTCGCCGAGACGGCCGCCGATGCCGGTGCCGCCGAGCCCGCCGCCTCGGAGCCGGCTCAGGTAGCCGAATCCGCCGGCGCGGCGGAGCCTGACGACCGGGCTGCGGCGGCCGACATCGCGAAGGTCGTCGACGAGGCTGTGGCGACCGATGGCGCTGTGGCGACCGATGGCGCTGTGGCGACCGATGGCGCTGTGGCCGTCGACGGGGGCGAGGCTGCCGACGCGGCCGAGTCTGCGGAGAAGGCCGAGTCTGCGGAGAAGGCCGAGGCGGCTGATTCCACCGAGAAGGCAGCGCAGAGCGGCGGGGACGACCCGACCGTGGTCGCCGCGGCGGGTCGCAAGGGCCGCAAGCGGCGCGGTGACGCCGAGGCGCCCCGTTGCGGAGCCCGGCGCGGTCTGCTCCGTCGCCGGCCCGCCGAGGTCGCCACCACCGCCGCCACTGCTGCGCCCGCCGCCACTGTTGCGCCCACTTCCGCTGCTGCGCCCGCCACTTCGGGATCGCCGGCGCCCACCGCGGAGATCGCCAGCCCCGCCGACGCCGGGACCGAGGAGGGGACCGCAGGCCAGACTGGCGACGACACCGCCTCCTGAGCAACCTCCAGCGAACCGCCGCCCGGTCCCGACGGTCCGCGGCGAACCGGCCGCCCGGCGAAAGGTCGCCGGGCGGCGGTCGCCGGGTGCACCGTCTCCTGGCGCCGTGAACCGGAACGGTCAGCCGGCGGGGTCGACCGTGGTGATCGCGGGTGCGGTGGTGCTCTCGGGTGCGGAGGCGGGGCGCGGGACGCTGGCCGGGGCGGGGCCATGGGCGTCGACGTCGGGCAGGTACAGGCGCCTGAGCAGGGCCGTCAGGCCGGCGAGCAGGCCCGCGCCCGCCGGCACGAGGTAGCCGAACCGGGCGCCGCCGGCGTCGATCAGCCGGCCGGCCAGCGGGGAGCCCACGGCGAGGCCGCCGACCACCGCCATCGTGAGCCAGGCGAAGCCCTCGGTGCGGGCGTGCGGCGGGACGATCCGCTCCATCATCGCGTTCGCGTTGATCATTGTGGGGGCCACCGTGGCGCCGGCGAGGACGGCCAGCGGGATCATCGTGGCCANGCCGACCCCGGCCAGGGGGAGTGCGAGGCCGGCCGTCAGCAGCGCGATCGAGCGCAGCAGCCGGGCCCGCAGCGGGCGGTCGTGCCTGCGGGCGCCGGTGATCAGACCCGAGATTCCCGACCCGGCCGCGAACATTCCCAGCAGCAGCCCGCCGATGGCCGCCAGCCCCTCCTCGCGGGCGAAGGCGACCATGGCCACATCTATCCCGCCGAAGCCAATCCCGATCGCGAACACGATCGCGACCAGGGTGCGGGCGTCCGGCCGCCGCATGATCCGCTCCGGTGGCGCGGCCGACGCCGGCCGGGGCCCCGGGTCGGTGCCGTGCTGCAGCGCAAGCCCCAGGGCGCCGACGCCGAGCAGGACCGCCGAGGCCAGCAGGCCGGCGGCGGGATCGACGAGGGTGACCAGCGCCGTCACCAGGGTGGGCCCCAGGATGAACACCAGCTCGTCAGTCGCCGCCTCCAGCGCGAGCGCGGCGGGCAGTAGCGCGCCACCACCCAGCAACGCGCTCCACCGGGGGGCCCGTACGCAGGTCCCGACGGGCGGCAGGCAGCCGCCGGCAACCACCGCGGCAAGAAACCACAGCGGTCGGGGGGCGCCGGCCCATACGGTCACCAGCAGTGNCGCCGCCCCGAGCAGGTGCCCGGCGAGCCCGGCGAGCAGCACTCTGGCCTGACCGAATCGATCCAGGGCGCGGCCTACCCGTGGCACGCACACTGCCTCNCTGAGCGCACCGGCGGCGGNGACCGCCCCGCCCACGGCATAGGAGCCGGACCGGTCCTGGACGAACAGCACCGTGCCGAGCGCATGCATCGCGATCGGCAGCCGTCCCACGAACGCCGGCCCGATGAACCGGGCCGCGCCGGGGGTTGCAAGGGTCCGCCGGTAGACGCTTCCGCCCGCGCCGGGTGCGGGGGCCTCGGCACCGCGGGCGGGGGCAGGGGGCGTCGGGGGCAGGTCGGTCATCGCCGGTCAAGCGTGCCGCACCGCAGCGCCGGATTCCAGCAAAATTTTCCCTGGTCAGGGGCGTTCCATGAGCGCTCGGTTGAAGCCCGTCCACCCGGAGTTCCTCACCGCGGTCGGTCCTCAGCCTGCAGCGAGCGGTAGGCGTTTCGAGTGGTAGATCAACATCGCCTGTGGCGTNGGGGAATGCCCTGAACGTCGCGGTGGTGGCGAGGCTCGGATCTGGGTGGGGATCGTCGCGGGCCCGGGGTGCTCCAGACGCGGGCCCCGGTTCCGCGGAACCGGGCGAGCGTCGGGTCCGGGGCGGGTTGGGGAACATCATGATTGCTGGGGCTGGGGCTGGGGCTGGGGCTGGGGCTGGGTGTGGGTGTGGGTGTGGGCTGGAGTCGGTGTGGGGCTGGTTCCGTGGAACCTCGCGGGTGTCGGAGGTGGCTTCGGGTTCGCGGAGCGTCACCCCTGCCAGCGCCGGCGTGCGGTGGGGTTGTGGTCGGATGGTGTGTGGGTGGGGTCGAAAAAGTGTCGGTGGTGGGTGGGAGCATGCCGGTGTCCGATGCTTCCCGACACCCCTGGCCCGGTGATCATGATGGTTGGTTCTGTGGTAGCTCCGACGGCTGTGTCCGGGCCGGTTCCGGACCCGGTCTCCGGGAAGGACCCGGTCTCCGGGAAGGACCCGGTCTCCGGGAAGGACCCGGTTGCCGGGGAGGGCGCGGGTGGGGAGGTGTCGCTGTTCGAAGGGGATGTGGAGGCGGGTTCGGTGGCGGAGTTGGAGGTGTCGATCTGCCGGTGGGCGGGGCGGCTTGCGGCGGCGACGTGCGGCTGGTTGATGTTGCTGGCGGTGTTTGATCGGCGGGGCGGTTGGTCGGGGGTGGGGGTGCGGTCGTGTGCGCACTGGTTGTCGTGGCGGTGCGGGATCGGGTCGCGGACGGCCCGGCAGTACCTGGCGGTCGCGCATGCGTTGGAGCGGCTTCCCGCGATCCGGGCGGCGTTCGCGGCGGGGACGTTGTCGTATGCGAAGGTGCGTGCGGTCAGCCGGGTCGCGCAGGCCTCGACGGAGCAGGTGTGGTTGACCCATGCCCGGTACTGCACGGCGGGGCAGTTGGAGCGGGTGGTGCGTGCCTACCGGCAGGTGACCGAGGATCGGACGGCCCGGCGGGCGGCGCGCGGGGTGTCCTGGCGGTACGACGATGCGGGGATGTTGCACCTGAACGCGGTCCTGCCCGCCGAGGACGCCGTCCGGCTGCTCGCGGCGTTCGACGCCGCGCACGCCAGCCTGCACCGCACCACACCCCCCACCCCGGCGGCCCAGCCCGGCGAGGTGAGCGGGTCAGACAGGTCCGGCGGGTCGGAGGAGTCTGGCGGGTCGGGCGAGGGGGAGGGACCGCCGGCCGACGGGGAGTCCGTGGCGGCACCGCGGGACCGCCGGCAGGACGCTGATGCGTTGATGGCCCTGGCCGACGGGTTCCTCGACCAGCCCGCGCCCGGCCTGATGACCCCGATCCACACCCTGACCCTCACCGTCGACACCGCCGCCCTGCCGGCTGCCACCAGCCCCGTCCCGGCCCCCGGCGCTCACGAGCCGAGGCCGGCACCGCAGGGAGCAGCGCAGACCGGCAGGGAGACGGCCNGGAAGGCGCAGGGTGAGAGGGCGGCGGGGGAGGAAGCGGGCACCGCAGGGGAGGCGGTGGACGCCGCGGCGACGGGCCGGGTGGGACCACACCTGGTCGGGCTCACCGGCTGGGCGCAGACCGCCTCGGGGATCGGGATGCCCCGCCCGGTCGTGGACCGCCTCGGTTGCGACGGACTACTACGCGTCCTGCTCACCGACCTACACGGCAACCCTCTGAACCTCGGCCGGCGCCGCCGGCTACCGTCCCGCCGGCTCCGAGACGCCGTCTACACCCGCGACCAGGGCGTCTGCCAGTACCCGGGCTGCGACCACACCCACTGGCTGCAGATCCACCACCTCGACCACTGGACCCACGGCGGCGACACCGACGTCGACAAGCTCCTACTACTCTGCTCCGCCCACCATCACATGATCCACGACGACGGCATCACCCTCACCCGAAGCGCCGACGGCACCGTCCACGCCCACACCCCCGACGGCCGCACCCTCACCCCCACCCCACCACTCGACCCCGGCCCCCACCCCACCACCACCCTCGCCCACACCACCCGACACATCGACCCCACCGCCATCCACACCCTCGACAGCGGCCCGCTGAACCTCCACGACTCCATCCACGCCATCCTCCACGGCGACCGACCGTCAAACCCACACGACCAGGCCGCCTGACACCGGCACGGCAACACCAGCGGCCCCGCGGAACCAGGCCATCCCCCTACAGGGAAGGTCAGTAGCTCCGGCGATGCCGGGCGGCGGCGGAGGTTCCGGTCCCGCGGATCCAGCGGTGCTGCGGTATTCGGGGNGGCGTGCCCGGTCCGGCCGCGCGTAGCTGGCGGATGAACGGCGCGACGAGCAGCGCCCCGACGATGAAGCCGACGACGTGCGCGCCGTAGGCGACCGCGCCCCCGTCGGCGACGCCAAATCCGGTGAAGTACACGTACTGCAGCGCGAACCAGAAACCGAGGACGATCCAGGCCGGCAGCCAGAACGGGAGGAAGAACAGCACGGACACCAGGCCGATGACACGAGCTCTCGGGAACAGGAGTAGGTAGGCGCCGAGNACGCCGGCGACGGNGCCCGAGGCGCCGATCAGGGTGCTCGACGACCCGCTTTCGAACAGCGCGAACCCGTAGGTCGCCGCGTACCCGCAGACCAGGTAGAACAGCAGGTAGAACAGCCTGCCCATGCGATCTTCAAGGTTGTTGCCGAAGACCCCGAGAAACAGCATGTTGCCGATGAGGTGAAGCCAGCTTCCATGCAGGAACATCGCGGTCAGTACCGAGAGCACCGGAATCTTGTCGAAGCTCGGCGGTGTCTGCACGATGCAGCCGGGACTGCCGGCCGCGTCGACGCCGATGTGGCCGGAGTAGGCGGCCGAGAGCTGCGCGTTGTGCACCAGTTCCCGGGGTATCGCGCCCCACTCCTGGAAGAACCGTTGCTGCTCGCAGACGTTCTGTGGGGTCGAGGTCCCGATCCCGGCGACCGAGCTCACCACGGGCTCGAAGAAGATGAAGATCACTACGTTGGCGGCGATCAGCAGCCAGGTGATGATCGGCCGCCGGCTCAGCGGGTTGATGTCGTGAATCGGGATGACCACGCCGCCCATCCTGCCCGGTGCCCCGGCCGGCGTCGCCGTCGGGCACGCCTGGTGGTCATCGTGGCTGGCGGGCGGCCGGTGGGCCCGGCGGCCGGAGCCCGGTCCGACGTGACCTGCGTCGCGCACGCATCGTCGGGGAAGGCCGCCCGCGTCGCCGATGGACCAGAGTGGGAGGGGTGAAGCACTCCTGCGCCGTCGCCGCCGTGCCAACCTCGACGTCCCCGGGCCTTCCGTCGCCAGCCGGCGGCGGGGCGAGCGGCACGGACGGGGCGGGCGGGGCCGATCTCGTGGCCCGGGACCGGCGGGCCGTCTGGCACCCCTACGCCGCGGCGTCGCACGACGGACCGCTGTTCGCCGTGGCGTCCGCCGCCGGGGTGCGCCTCACGCTGACCGACGGCCGCGAGCTGATCGACGGGATGTCGTCGTGGTGGGCGGCCATCCACGGCTACCGGCACCCCGTGCTCGACGAGGCCGTGCGCACCCAGCTCGGGTCGATGTCGCACGTGATGTTCGGCGGCCTGACCCACGAGCCGGCGGTGCGCCTCGCCGAGACGCTGGTGGNGATCACCCCGGAGCCGCTGCGCCGGGTGTTCCTCTGCGACTCGGGATCCGTCGCGGTCGAGGTGGCCATCAAGATGGCGTTGCAGTACTGGACCGGTCGGGGCCGGCCCGAGCGGACCCGGCTGCTGACCATCCGGCGCGGGTACCACGGCGACACCTCCGGGGCGATGTCCGTCTGCGACCCGGACGCCGGGATGCACCACCTGTTCAGCCAGCTCCTGCCGCGCCACCTGTTCGCCCCGGCGCCGAGGTGCGCCTACGACGAGCCGTGCGAGGACGCAGACGTCGCCGAGTTCGAGCGGCTGTTCGCCCGGCACGCCCACGAGGTCGCCGCGGTCATCCTCGAACCGGTGGTGCAGGGCACCGGCGCCATGAGCTTCTACGCCCCCGGCTGGCTCGCCCGGGTCCGCGAGCTGTGNGACCACCACGGGGTGCTGCTCATCGCGGACGAGATCGCCGTCGGCTTCGGCCGGTCGGGGGAACTGTTCGGCTGCGACCACGCCGGGATCAGCCCGGACATCATGTGCGTCGGCAAGGCGCTGACGGGCGGCTACCTGTCGATGGCCGCGACGCTGTGCACCGACGAGGTGGCCGCCGGCGTGTCCGACTCGCCTGCCGGGGCGTTCATGCACGGCCCGACGTTCATGGCCAACCCGCTGGCGAGCGCCGTGGCGAACGCCAGCGTCGAGCTGCTGCTGTCCTCGCCGTGGCGGGACCGGGTCGCGGAGATCTCCGCGGGGCTCGCCGCGGGCCTCGCCCCGGCGGCGGAGCTGGCGGGGGTGGCCGACGTGCGGGTGCTCGGCGCCATCGGCGTGATCGAGACGCGGGACCCGGTCGACATGGCGGTGATCCAGCCGCTGCTGGTGGAGCTCGGCGTCTGGGTGCGGCCCTTCGGCCGGCTGGTCTACACGATGCCGCCGTTCATCACGTCGCCGGCGGACGTCGCCACCCTGACCGATGCGATGGTCGAGGCGGTCGCCCGCACCACCTGAGGAACTGGTCCTCGACTGGTCCGCGGCTCGGCCGACACTGGTCCCAGACGCGGAGCCATGCCGTTTCCCGGGCGTGTCGTGTGTGGTCTCTCCGCGGGCGTCATGGAGTGGACGGCGACCGGTGGGCCCCGCTGCGGGCCCTTTCGTCAACCCATTCGTCGTCGCAGGTCAGATGCCATTTCCGGAACGAGTTCGGGGCCCGCCGGGGCGGAGGATTGCGGCCGGTCGCCGACGCGGAGCAGTTAGCCGCGCCATTGCGGCGGTTGCGAATGACGCGAACGTCTTCGTACTCTTCGTTCTCAACGATTCACTGTGAGTAGCAACGACGAGGTTGGATTCACCGGGCGGTTCCGGCCCACCACGGCCGCGGACGAGAACGAGGAAGGCCATCCGCCAATGCCGTTACGCCTACGACTGTCACGCCGCCCGGGTCGCGTCCTGCTGGGCGGCGCCCGCCGGGCGTGGCGACGGCTGCGGCTGCGCCCCCCGCGCCCGCCCGCCGCCTGCCCACCGCCCGCCGGTCGGCCCGTCGCCTGTCCGCCGGCGCTGCGCATGGCCGGCCTCGGCCTTCCCGGCGGCTCCCGGGGCGGTGGCTCCCGGGGCGGTGGCTCCCGGGGCGGTGGCTCCCGGGGCGGGGGCTCCCGGGATGAGGGGGGCTCCCGGGGTGAGGGCCCTGGCAACGGCGGCCCGCGGATCGGCCGGGGACGGCGGTCGCGGGCCGGTGGGGACCGACCACCCCGACCACCCCGGCCGTGCCGGGTGCTGCCGCAGCTGGTCGGACGGGGCTGGATGCTGTGGCGTGCGCCGCGGACGGTCGTGCGCCGGGTCGTGGGGGTCACGCTGTGCTGGGCCGCCCTGGTCGGCGTCGCGATCACCGGGCTGCGGCCACGCTGGGTCGACGTGCTCGCGTTCGCCGCGTTCGTCGCCCTCGGGGGGTTCGCGGTGGTCGTGTCCGGGCGGCTGGGAGCCGACCTCACCGTCTCCCCGGCCGCCCGGCACGACCTGCTCGCCACCTGGACCGTGGCCGTCGCCGTCCTGCTGCCGCCGTTCTACCCGACGGTGATCGGCCTGCCGCTGTGCTGGCTGGCCGGCCGTGCCGACCCGATTCGCCCGCCGCACCTGCGGGTGTTCCATGCCGCGGCGCTGGGCATCGCCGGCTTCTGCGCATCCAGCGTGCACCTGCTGCTCAGCCCGACCACGGGGCCGTTCACCGTCGAGGGCCTGGTCGGCTCGGGTTCCGCGGCGCTGGCGTTTCTGGCCGCGGTGGCCGTGTACCCACTGGTCGCCAGCCTGCCCGGGGTCGGGATGGCCCGAGCGGGCCGGGGCGACGGCCTCGACGCGTGGCTCGGGGGAGCGCCGGCCGGCGCCGGCGTCCACGGCCCGGCCGGGCTGCCCGGCGCCGGCGTCCACCGCCCGGCCGGGCCCCCCGCGCGGGCGCCGCGGCGCGCCCGACGCGAGCTGGTGCCGGCGCGGGCCGCCGAGATCTGCTCGTCGATCGTGGTGGCGGTGCTGTGGGCGGCGAGCCCGTTCCTCATGCTGGCCGTGACCCCGCCGGTACTGCTGCTGCAACGCAGCCTGCTGCACGCCGACCTGCTGCTCGCCGCCCGCTCGGACGCGAAGACGCGCCTGGCCAATGCCGCCTACTGGCGCCAGGTCGCCGAGCGCGAGATCGGCCGGGCGGCCCGCGCCGGGCGACCGCTGTCGGTGCTGCTCGTCGACATCGACCATTTCAAGCGGGTCAACGACCGTTTCGGCCACCTCATCGGGGACGTCATCCTGCTCGCCGTCGCGGACACGCTGCGGGCCACGGCCCGGCCGCGGGACCTCGTCGGCCGCTTCGGCGGCGAGGAGTTCGTCATCCTGCTCACCGAGGCCGGACGGGAGCACGCCCTCGACATCGCCGAGCGGATCCGCAGCCAGGTCGCCGGCACCCGCTGCCGGTTCGACGGGTGCCCTCCGCTGTCGGTCACGGTGTCCGTGGGCGTCGCGACCCAGGACGGCTCGTCCGGCGACCTGTCCGCGCTCATCGCCCGCGCCGACACCGCCCTGTACCGGGCGAAGGCCGATGGCCGCAACCGGGTCCGCCTCGCCGACCCGCTGTGCGCCCCGGCGTAGCCGTGCGGAGCACGCCGTCAGTCGGCGCGGGCGGCTCGGATCGTGTTGCGCAGCAGCAGCATGGTGGTCACCGGGCCGACTCCGCCCGGCACCGGCGTGAGGGCACCGGCGACGGAGGCGATGGCCGCGGCGTCGACGTCGCCGACCTGGCCGGCGGCGGTGACCGCGGTGCCGACGTCGATGACCGTCGCCCCCGGCCGGACGAACCCGGCACCGACGAGGCCCGGCACCCCCGTGGCGGACACGATGATGTCGGCCTCGTGCGCGATCGTCACCAGGTCCTTCGTGTGGGAATGGCAGACGGTGACGGTCGCGTCCTCCGCGAGCAGGAGCAGCGAGACCGGCTTGCCGACGACCGGCCCGCGGCCGATGACGCACACCCGGGCGCCGGCCATCGGGATGCGGGCGCGGGTGAGGATCTCCACCACCGCGGCGGCGGTCGCCGGGGCGAAGCCCGGCAGTCCCAGGGCGAGCCGACCCAGGCTCTCCGGGTTCATCCCGTCGACGTCCTTGGCGACGGGGATGTGCTCGCCGACCTCCCGGGAGCTCAGCTGCGCGGGCAGCGGCGTCTGGACGATGATCCCGTCGACCAGCGGGTCGGCGGCCAGCGCGTCGACCATGTCGAGCAGCGCCGCCGGCCCGGCGGTGGCCTCGTGCGGCTCGCAGCGGACCCCGACCTTGCCGGCGGTCCGTTCGATGATGTGGGTGTAGGAGCGGGCGGCCGGATCCGCGTTCGGCAGGACCACGGCCAGCGTCGGCGTCTTGCCGGCCAGCATCAGCCGCTCCGCCTCGTCGATCACGTACCGGCCGATCTCGGCGGCCATGGACCGCCCGTCGAGCAACCTCATCCGGTGCTCCGATCTCGTCGTCTTCGTTCGTCGTCGTCGTCGTCGGCGTCGTCAGGCCGGCCCGCGGCGCCGATCGCGCGACCCGCCGCCGGCGCCGGGGGCGCCCGCCGGCGGGGCCGCCGACGTCCCGCCGTCCGCGGTTCACCCGCGGGTGGCGCCGCGGCGGCCCACCGTGAGAATCTGGGGCTTTTTGCGCGGGCGGCTCGGGGCCACGGGCTCGCTCGTACCGTAGCAAGGCCGCGCCGGCCCGTAACCGTCACGGGGTACCCGCCGCGGGGTAGGCCGCCCGTGCCCGGGACGTCCCGCCGCCGATCGTGGGCCCGCCATGAGCCCGCCGCCACGGCGGAGGGCGACGATCGGGCGACGCCTATCGGGGTAGGTCGCGCAGGATCAGGTCGAGCCCGGCGAGGAACTGCGCCTCGTTGTCCTCCCGCAGGTGCGGGGCGACGTCGGACAGGTCCGGATGGAGCTCCGCCGGCGGGCGCACCTGCGNCACCGGCCCACCGCGGGCGCCGGCCCCCTCCTTCTCCACCGCGCGGGCGAGCTGGCGGGCCTCCGACAGGGTGTGGCCGAGGGTGTAGAACAGCAGCGTCTGGTAGACGTTGGCCGCATCCGCCGGGTCCATGNCGGCGCGGTGGAGCTGGGCGACGGCGTGGTCGGAACGCTCCCAGTAGGCGCCGACGCCCGGCGGGCGGCGCAGCACCAGCGGGGCCAGCGTCGGGTGGGCCAGCAGCGAGCGGCGGAGCTGGCGGAAGTTCGCGCGGATGTCGGCGCGCGGGTCGTCGCTCTCCGGCAGGTCCGCGACCCCGTCCCGGACGACGCTGTCGACGAGCGCGTCGAGCAGGGCGTTCTTGGTGGCGAAATGCCGGTACATCGCCGTCGGGTCGCAGTCGAGGAACCCGCCGAGCGCCCGCATGCTGAACGCCCCCGCGCCGTTGGTGTCGACGACCTCCATCGCCGCCGCCATCAGCACCTCCCGCGACAACGTCCCCCGCGGCGTCCGCCGCGACCTGCCCCGCCGGCCCCGCCGCGCTCCGTCGGCCGGGGCATCGTCGGCCGGGGCATCGTCGGCCGCGGGGTCGCCGTCTTCGGCCGCGCTGTCCTCATCTGCCGGGCCCTCGGGCGGCGTGGGTTCATCGCCGGGTTCCGCCCCGCCCGGCTGATCCTGCTCGATGTCGTCGATGCCACCATGATAATCAACGATGTTGACGTGCTCCCGCGGCGCGCCGAAACAGTCAGGACCATCCGATCAGGGGTGGTTCCGCGGAACCCACCGCCGATCGAGCCGCTTGCGGCCTGTTTTGCCTGCATCTCCCGGCGGGTCACATCGGCGGATCACACCGAGTCGAAGGCCTCGGGATAGCTGAACCGTCCGCGTGGCGAGGGGCCGTGCGCGGTGAGGGTCCGTATCTGGAAATGCGCACCCCACGCGGGTTGCGGTGCGGTGATGCCGCAGGCGTCGCTGGGACGGAAACCGAAGCGGGAGTAGTAGCCTGGGTCGCCGAGCAGACCGACCAGCGGCTCGCCGAGGGCGTCGGCGGCGCCGAGCATGGCATGCATGAGCGCGTGACCGACGCCGCGTCGCTGATGGTCGGGCCGGACNCTGAGCGGCCCGAGGGCGAGTACCGGGCTGAGGTCGACCGCGGCGCGGGTGCACAGGACCTGGCCGATGATCTCGCCCGCGGCGGTGGTCGCGACGAGCGAGAGCGCGGGTATCCACGCGGCGCTGGCACGAAGCTCGTCCACGAGGGTGACCTCGGCCGGAAGCAGGTCCTGTTCGGCCGGTCGGGCGAACNCCGTGCCCACCACGGTACGAATCGCTGCCGCATCCCCGGCGATCTCCCGGCGAACCATCATCGGAACACCCTCGGCCGGCGCCCACGGTCCCGGCAACTACTTTTCGCGGTGGTGGTGACGGCTGCGCAGGCCTCGGCCGACCCGGGAGGCCGACCCGGGAGGCCGAACCGGAAGGGGCGCCGGCCAAGCTGGTCAGGTGTCTGCTTCTGCCCAGCTGTCGAGTATTGCGGCGGGGCCGTTGCCGCGGCGTTGGAGGCGCAGGGCCGGGTAGCCGGGGCGCCAGCTTGTCAGGATGATCTCCTCGGCGGGTTCGTCGACGGTGGTGCGGACGATCTCGGTGAGCTCGACGCGGAACAGGTCGAACGGCTCGGGGGGCGACACCTCGGCGGCGAAGTGGGCCAGGGTGGCCGGGTCGTCGACCCAGCGGGCGAGGCCGGAGATCCGGACGTCGCCGCCGGCCATGTCGGTGCCGGGGCCGGGGTTGGCGCACAGCGCGAAGCGGGGGTCGCGGCGCAGGTCGCGGGACTTGCGGGCGTCGGGCATGCTGCCGAGCCACAGTTCGCCGGCGCGGAACGTGACCTCGATGCCGCTGGTGCGCGGGGAGCCGTCCGCGCGGATCGTCGCCAGGATGTGATGACGGAACGCCTCGAAGCGGGTGCGGACGGCGTCGGCGAGGGTGGGGTGGGCGGTCTCGACGTCGCGCCAGGAGTTCGTGGACGAGTTCGTGGATGAGGTCGTGGATGTCGTCACCCGGCCATCCTGCGGTGCAACCCTGCCATCCGCCGTCATGGTTTTCGGCCTAGCATCCCGGGGTGCGATCGAGCCGGTTGACCGCGTTGCTGCTGCATCTGCAGGCCGTGCGGCGGGCGACGGCGGCGCAGCTGGCCGCCGAGCTGGAGGTGTCCGTCCGCACGGTGCACCGTGACATCGCGGCGTTGCAGGACGCCGGCGTGCCGCTGTGGACCGAGCCGGGGCGGGCCGGCGGGGTGCGGCTGATGGACGGCTGGCGGACCAGCCTCGACGGGCTCACCGGCGACGAGGCGGCGGCCCTGCTGCTGATCGGCGCCGGGCCCGAGGTGCTCGCCGGGCTGGGGCTTGCCGGGATCGCCGCGGCCGCGCGCACGAAGGTCCTGGCCACGCTGCCGCCGCGGCCCCGCGTCCAGGCGGGGCAGGTCCGCCAGCGGTTCCTGCTCGACGCGCCGGGCTGGTTCCACCGCGAGGAGGCCGTGCCGCACCTGGCCACGCTCGCCGAGGCGGTGTGGGCCGGGCGCCGCGTCGATCTGCGCTACGCCCGCGTCGGCGACGATCCGGCGGGTGCAGCGGGTGCAGCGGGTGCAGCGGGTGCAGCGGGTGCAGCGGGTGCAGCGGGTGCAGCGGGTGCGGCGGGTGCGGCGGGTGCGGCGGGTGCGGCCGGCGAGGAGGCGGGGCGGGGGGTGGCGCGGCGGGTCGATCCGCTCGGGCTGGTCTGCAAGGCGGGCACCTGGTACCTGGCGGCCCGCCACCGGGGCGACGTCCGCAGCTACCGGGTCGGGCGGATCTCCCAGGCCAACCTGCGGGCCGAGACGTTCGACCGGCCGGACGGCTTCGACCTCGCCGCCTGGTGGCGGGCGGGCAGCGACGAGTTCGCCCGCTCCCTGCTGCGCTGGACCTGCCGGCTGCGGCTGTCCCCGGCGGGGTTGCGCGGCCTGCGGCACGCCGTCGACCCGGTCGCCGCCCGCGCTGCCCTCGCCGGCGCCTCGCCGCCGGACGGCGACGGCTGGCGGGTGGTGGAGCTGGCCACCGAGGGTCCGGAGGTGGCGCTGTCCCAGTTGTCGGCGCTCGGCGACGGGGTCGAGGTGCTCTCGCCGGCGGAGCTGCGCGCCGCCCTCGCCGCGACCGGGCGGCGCATCGCCGCCCGCAACGCCCCGGCTTCCGGCGGTGCGAGTCGGGGTGAGGTCGGGGATCGAGGTCATGACGGGGAGCGGGGGGAAGGTGGGGAACGGGGCGGCGATCAGGGCGAAGGTGACGAGAACTGCGTGGTCGCACGTTTGTCAGGCGGGCCCNGGGAGGTCGCGGGACCGGTACCTTCTCGGAAAGGCAGTTCGAGGGAGGTCGCGCCATAAGTACCGGTGAGCTGCTCGCCGTGGCCGTGGTGATGGCCGTGGGCCTGGTCGGGATCGTCCTGCCGGTCCTGCCCGGTCTGGTCCTCGTCTGGGGCGCGGGGCTGTGGTGGGTGATCGCGGACGGCGGCGGGGTGGGCCGCTGGATCGTGCTGGCCCTGATGACGGCCCTGTTCGTGATCGGCGCACTGACGAAGTACGTCCTGCCCGCGCGGGCCACCGCCGGGCGGGGGGTGNCCTGGCAGAGCCTGCTCCTCGGCGCCGTCTGCGCGATCATCGGCTTCTTCGTCGTGCCGGTTCTCGGGCTGCTGATCGGCGGGGTCTTCGGCATCTACGTGGCGGAGCTGATCCGCCTCGGCGACTACCGCACCGCGGGCGGCACCACCTGGGCGGCGATCGTCGCGTTCGGCATCGGCGTGCTCGTCGAACTCGTCGCGGGCGTCGCCATGGCGGCCGTCTGGGCCGTCGGCGAGCTCGTCCTCTGAACTTCCCGGTCGGCGGTATCCCGCCCTTGTTCTTCGTGTATTCCGTACAAGGAAATTCCGCTATCTCGGTCGCGGTGCGGACGGGCGTTTGACCGGGTGGGCCGTCGCGGTGACGTGACGAGCTGGCGGGCATCGGCCGCCCGGNCGTTCCCGGCCTTGCATAATGCCGAAATGAAATGTGGCGGCGCGCGGTGAGCGGGCCGATGGTGCTCATCCAGAATCCGACCGTCGTGCAGCCCGTGGAGACGTCGGTGTTCCGGCTTGGGCGGCCCGCCTACGATCCGGTCCGGGCCGCGGCGGAGTCGGCCGCCGTGCGGGCGGCGCTCGTCGACCTCGGGGTCGAACCCCGCGCGCCGTCGGAGATTCTCGCCGCCCTGCCCCGCGAGGTCCTGCTCGAACTGGCCGCCCGCGCCGTCAGCGCCGACGACGACGGCCGGCTGTCGGCGGCCCGCGACGTGATGCGCGACTGGTCCGTCCCGGCGCTCGCTCCGGTCGTACTGCGCCAGCCCCGGCTGCTGCTCGACCCCGGCGCCGGTGGCGGCGTGATCGGACCCGACCAACCGGACGAGAGCTACGCCCTGCGCCCGCTCGCCGGGCTGATGTTCCCCCGCGACCATTACGTCGACCTCGGCGGGGCGATCGCCGTCGGCCGGCTGCGCCGCCGCGACCGGGCCCGGGAGACGGTCGTGATGGCGGCGGTCCTGCGCGGCCTGCGGGGACGCTCGGCGGAGGTGCGGGTGCCCGAACCGCTGTTCCTGGCCGGCGGCGATGTCGTCAGCTGCGACGGCGTCGCCGTCCTCGGCACCGGCGCGCGGACCAGCCCGGCGGCGTGGGGACTGCTGCGCCCGTACCTGCTCGCCGCGTTCGGCCGGGTCGTGCGGGTCCGCGACGAGCTGCTTCGCGCCGGCGAGCCGCACCTGGATCACTGGCTGGGGCTCGGTCCCGGGATCGCGCTCGTCGCCGCGGACCGGCTGCACGCGCCCGCCGTCGTCGAGAGTCACGGCGCGGCCAGCCGGGAGACGACCCTCGTCGACGCGTTGCGCAGCATCGAACTGGCCGTCTGCCCGCTGGCTCCGGAGATGGTCGCCGCGTTCGCCGCGGGGGTGTTCTTCCTGCCGGGCCCGCGCTCCGGGGGTTGGGCGGCGGGCGGCGACGAACCGGCGGCGCTGGTGTCGACGGCCAGCGCGCCGTGGACCGAGCCGGTGCTGTCCCGGTTCGGCGTGCACACCGTCGCCGTCCCGTTCGACGAGCATCACAAGCAGCTCGGCAGCCTGCACCGCGCGCTCAACACCGTCCCGGGCACGGCCGTCGGGGAGGATCTCGGCCGGGCGATCAGCCGCTGGTCCTCGGACGCTGTCGCCTGAGGCGGCGCGGCAGCCGGCCGGCCAGTCGACCGCGCCGGCTTGCGGCCCGCTCGCCGGCGACGTCCGGCGGCATCGACGTGGTCGCAGCCGCGGTGTCGGGCGAGTCGGGGGGCGTCGGGGGTGGCGCGCTCGCGCCGAGGGCCACCCGGGCCTGGAGCCGGGCGCGAATCTCGTCGGGGGAGTAGGCGCCGCGGTGGCGATGGTCGCGGGCGACCAGGACGCCGGTCGCCGCCACCCCCGCGAGCCCGGCGACGCCGAGCACCTTGCCCCACCGGGCCAGATGCAGCCCGCCGGGCTGGCGCGTCCTTCCAGGCTGCTGCACCTCGTCAGGCTACGGCGCGCCCGCCCGGATGGGGCATGCTTGTCGGCATGCCCGATGCGCGGATCGGCCTGACCGACGCCCTGGAGCTGGNCCGCACCGGTGACCTGTGGCTGTTCCGTGGTCGCACGGCGGCGGACCGGGCCATCCAGACGACGACGAACAGCCCGGTCAACCACGTCGGCATGGCGATCGCGCTCGACGACCTCCCCCCGCTGCTGTGGCACGCGGAGCTGGGTAAGGCGCTGCCCGACGTCTGGGCGGGCACNCATCACCGCGGGGTGCAGCTGCACGACCTGCGGGCGGCCGTGGAGGTCTGGGCGCGCCGCTACGGCCAGCGGGCCTGGCTGCGCCAGCTCTCACCGGTGGTGGGCGCCGAACGGGAGGACGCCGCGCTGCGGACGATCGCCCGCCTCGACGGCACGCCGTTCCCGTCCACCGCCCAGCTCGCGACGCGCTGGCTGCGCGGACGGTTCCCGCGCCCGCGCCGGGCGGTGTCCTCGCAGGCGCTGCGGACCGCCTACTGCGCCGAGGTCGTCGCCGTCACCTACGAGGCGATGGGTCTGCTTCCGGCCGGCCGGGCGCCGAACTGGTACGACCCGGGCCGGTTCTGGAGCGGGGACGCGCTGGAGCTGCGCGCCGGCTTCACCCTCGGCGGTGAGATCGCCGTCGACCTCACCGCCGAACCATGACCCCACCCACCGGTGACGCCCCGCGGTCGCACGCGGGAGCGCGTTGCGGTGCGGTGCGGTGGTGCGGCTCGGCTCGGCGCGGCGCGGCTCGGCTGTACCTGGCTCAGCGGCGGGCCGCGGCGGCGGCGCGGCCCAGGGCGCGGCGGGTCTCGACGACGGCGGTGCGCGCTCCAGCGATGTCGCGGCGCGCGGCGGGGCCGGGTGGGGTGCCGCGGGCGTCGAGCTCGCGGGTCAGCGCGCGTAGGGCCGGTCGACAGGCGAGCAGGGCCTCGACGGCGTCGTACCGATCTGGCCGCAGGGCCCGGCCGGGCCGGCGGTGACGGCGGAGTCGGTGGGGTGGGCGGGTCAACGCGCGGTGCGCCCGCAGCGGCGGGGCGACCTGGGCGAGCTGGTCGAAGGCGGACTCCAGCCGGTCGTGCGCGTCGGCGAGGGCGGCGCGCATGATCTCCGGTGACGTCCTGTTCGGGCCGGGTGGAGCCGGGCCGCGTGGGCGTGGCACGTGACTGCGGCCCGTCTGGCAGACGACCAGATAGTCCGTCAGGGCGGCGAGCAGGTCGGCGATCCGGCGGCGCAGGACGTCGCCCGTGCGCACGGGCAGGACGACCCAGGCCGCGGCCAGACCGATCGTCGCGCCCAGCGCCACCGCGGCCAGCCGCTCCCGCAGCAGCCCCGTTCCGGCCTGCCCGTAGTACCCGTAGAGCAGGGCGAGCACGCCGGTGACGCATGCCGTCCAGTAGGCGTAGGACGCCGAGCGCAGCCACACCCCGAGCGCGAGCAGGACGAAGACGAGCACGATCGACGTGTCGTCGCCGCCGGGGAAGCGGCCCGCGACGACGGTGGNCGCCNCCGTCCCGACCGCCGCGCCGGCCAGCCGCTGCGCGCAGCGGTAGGCGACGTCGCCGCGGCCGCGGTTGCCGCTGTGGACCAGATAGGNGGTGAGAACGAGCCAGGACCGGTGCTCGCCGAACACGTGGCGCCCCACGGCGAAGGCCGTCCCGAGAGCCACCGCGAGCTGGATCGCCATCCTGGTGCTCGCCGGAAGTCGCCGCCTGCGCCCTGCCGGCCGATCCCGCCGGGGCGACGGGTGGGGCGGGCGGTAGGGCGGGCGGGGCGGGCGGGGCTGGTCTGGTGCGAACAGGCGGGCCTCGGCGTGTCGACCGATCGTCACCCAGCCGATCGCGACCAGCGCGATCGCGACGAGATCGAGCCGTGACGCCGCGCCCTGCCCGGGCGGCACCGGGGTGACGAGCAGTGCGATGAACGGCAGCGTGGCGAGGCTGCCGGCCCGGGTGCCCACCGGCCCGAACCGCCGTGTCCAGACGGCGCCGCTGACCGCCGCGGTGAACAGGACCTCGCCCACCGTCCGATGCCGGCGGGACAGGTCGGCGACCTCGCTCGCGAGCAGCGCCACCGACGGCGTCACGAGCAGCGGCAGCAGCCACGTGGCCCGCGGGCCGGGCTGCCCGACCCGGCCGCCCTGACCGCCTCGCCCGACCCGGCTGAGCGTCAGCGCGAGGACAACGCCGATGACGGAGAGACCGGCGGACGCGCCGGTCAGGGCACGCAACGCCAGTGACGTGCCGAAGGTGGCCAGCANAGCGCCCATCGTCACCACCGCCGCCCGCAGGTCGGCTCGGCGATCGACGGACCGTGATCCCGGGGCGCGAGCCGCCTGGCGGCCCGCGACGATAGTCGTCACAGCGAACTAATCTCCGTCTCTCGCCAGCGCGAGCCGCATGGTCAACGCATTCGACGGTCCCCCTGAGCCCAAATAATGGTAAGTGATAGCGTGCTAACTGTGCGAGCAGGAGAGGTGGCAGGACAGGTGGAGAGCGCGGCGGCGATCCGGCGGGCGGTGACCCGGCTGGGCCGCCGGCTGCGCGCGGAGCGGCCGGCCGGCGCGCTCAACGGGACCAAGCTGAGCGTGCTCGGCCACCTCTATCGGCTGGGCCCGAGCACCCCGGGGGCGATCGCCGCGGCCGAGCGGCACCAGCCGCAGTCGCTGTCGCGCACGTTCGCCGAGCTGCAGGCCGCTGGGCTGATCAGCCGGCGCCCCGGGGAACGCGACCGGCGGGCCGCGGTCCTGACGATCACGTCGGTCGGGCGGGAGGCGCTCGTCCGTGACATGGCGGACCGCGACGCCTGGCTCGCCCAGGCCCTGGACGACTGCACGGCGGCCGAGGTGAACCTGCTGCGGATCGCCGCCGGCCTGCTCGAATCGCTGGCGGATCGCCCGGTGGACCTGCGCGACCTCGCGGGCGGCACCGACCCGGGCACCGTCGGTGAGCAGTCGGCATGACCACCCACCGGCAACCGCCACCGCCCCACACGTCCCCGTCTCCCGCGTCCCCGTCTCCCGCGTCCCCGTCTCTCGCGTCCCCGTCTCTCGCGTCGGGGTCTCCCGCGTCGTCGAGCGGTGAGCCGGGCTGGGTGCGCCACGCGGTCTGGTGGCAGGTCTATCCGCTCGGGTTCGCCGGCGCCGACACCACGGGAGCCGACCGGCGGCCCACCCGCGGGCTCGCCCGGATCGGCGACTGGCTCGACTACGCGGTGCGGCTCGGGGCGTCCGGCCTCGCCCTGGGACCGATCTTCGCGTCCTCGACCCACGGGTACGACACGGTCGACCACTTCCGGATCGATCCGCGGCTCGGTGACGACGCCGACTTCGACGATCTCGTCGCCCGTGCCCACGACCGAGGGCTGCGGATCCTGCTCGACGGTGTGTTCAACCACGTCGGCCGGGAGCATCCCGCCTTCGCCGCGTCGCCCGGCGGCGGGGACGCGCCACCCCGCCCGGACTGGTTCGTCCCCACGGGCTCGACCGGACCGGAGGGCCGGCCCGAGTACGCCACCTTCGAGGGCCACGGGGGCCTGGTCACGCTGCGGCACGACAACCCGGCCGTCGCCGACCACGTCACCGAGATCATGACCCACTGGCTCGACCGTGGCGCCGACGGCTGGNGGCTCGACGCCGCCTACGCGGTCCCCGCCNACTTCTGGGCGCGGGTGCTGCCGCGGGTGCGTCACGCCCACCCGGACGCCTACCTGGTCGGCGAGGTCATCCACGGCGACTACCCGGACATCGTCCGCCGCACCGGCCTGGACGCGGTCACCCAGTACGAGCTGTGGAAGGCGATCTGGAGCTCGCTGAACGACGCCAACCTGTTCGAACTGGCCTGGGCGCTGAGCCGGCACGACGGCTTCCTCGACACGTTCGTCCCNCTCACCTTCGTCGGCAACCACGACGTCACCCGGCTCGCCAGCCGGCTGCGCGAACCGCGGCACCTGGCCCATGCTCTCGTCGTGCTGTGCACCGTCGGCGGCACCCCGAGCGTCTACTACGGCGACGAGCAGGCGTTCGTCGGCGTCAAGGAGGACCGCATCGGCGGTGACGACGCGGTTCGTCCCGCGTTTCCCGCCGGCGCGGACGAGCTCGCCCCCTACGGCTGGCCGATCTACCGGTTGCACCAGGACCTCGTCGGCCTGCGGCGGCGTCACCCCTGGCTGCACGCCGCCCGCACCCGTCCGCTGCACCTGGCCAACGAGCAGCTCGTCTACGAGGCGAGCGCCGAGGGCCAGCGCCTGTTCGTCGCGCTCAACCTGGCCGACGACCCGGCCGACTGCCCCGCACCCGGCGCCACGCGGCTTCTCGCCGGCCCGGCGGACCTGGTCCACCCCGGCACCGAGCAGGCCCTCGCCCGCCTACCTTCCCTCGGCTGGGCCGTCCTCGCCCCCGCCGACCACTGACCCTCAGCCGCCACTGACCCTCAGCCGCCACTGACCCTCAGCCGCCGCGGGTCGCGGCGCGCCGGCCGCGGGCGCCCAGCGGAGCGTCGGACAGGTCCTCGGCCAGCGACCGGAGGTTCTTGTGCCGGTAGCCGCGCTCGGCGAGCCAGGCCTGCGCGGACGCCTGCGCGCGGGCGGTCGCCGCCGCCAGGTCCTCGGCCCGCTCGCCGTGTGCCAGGAAGCGGAACGTGAAGAACGGCCGGGCGGCGATGTCGTAGGTCAGGCTGCCCTCGGGTGTGAACGCGGCCTGCAGGATGTCGTGCTCCGCCGCCCGGGCCAGCAGTTCGGCGCGCTGGTCGGCGCTCAGCCCGTCGAAGGCACCGCGCACGGTGATGCGGAAGGTACGGGAGCTCACAGGCCGATCCCACCACATCCCGCCGGGATGTCCAGCGCATTCCTCGGCGCCCGGGCGGCGCGGGGAAAACAGGGCGCGGGCGCAACGGGCAGGTCAGGAGAACACGACCGTGCGACGGCCGCTGATGAGGACGCGGTGCTCGACGTGCCAGGTCACCGCGCGAGCGAGCGCGCGGCACTCGACGTCGCGGCCGAGCGCGGCGAGGCGGTCGGGACCGTCGGCGTGATCGACCCGGATGACGTCCTGCTCGATGATCGGGCCGTCGTCGAGCTCGGCGGTCACGTAGTGCGCGGTCGCGCCGATCAGCTTCACCCCGCGGGCGTGTGCCTGGTGATAGGGCCGGGCGCCGGAGAAACTCGGCAGGAACGAGTGGTGGATGTTGATCGCCCGGCCGGCGAGCGACGCGCACAGCTCGGGGGAGAGGATCTGCATGTAGCGGGCGAGGACCACGAGGTCGATCCGCTCCCGTTCGATGATCTCCCGGATCCCCTGTTCCTGCCGGTCGCGGGTGGTCGGGTCGACCGGCAGGTGATGGAACGGGATGGCGTAGGAGCCGACAAGGTCGGCGAAGTCGGGATGGTTCGACGCGACGGCCGGGATGTCGACGTCGAGCAGCCCCGACCTGTGCCGGTAGAGCAGATCGTTGAGGCAGTGTCCGAATCGGCTGACCAGGATCAGCACGCGGGGGCGGACCGCCAGGTCATGGATCGCCCAGTCCATCGCGAACGGGTGGGCGACGCGGGCGAAGCCGGCCCGCAGCGCCTCCAGGGTGAGCCCCGCCTCCTCGGCGGCGACGTGCACCCGCATGAAGAACCGGCCCGAGTCGGGGTCGCCGAACTGGGCGGCGTCGGCGATGTTGCCACCGACGCCGGCGAGGTAGGCGGAGACCGCGGCGACGATACCGAGCCGGTCGGGGCAGGACAGCGTCAGGACGAACTCGCCGGCCGCCGTCCGGGCGGAGGGGCCGGTCGGCGGGCCGGGGGAGCGGCCGGGATCGGCGACAGGCGGCGTCACGCCGCGGTCTTCGGGGATGGGCACAGCCCCTTCCTACCTTGGCACGACCGGCCACACCCGGCGCGGCGCACCGGCCCCCGCGCACCGGCCGGAGCCAGGGCGGCGACGACGGCGCCGGCGGAAGGCCGGGCGCCCTACCGCGGCTTGCGGCCCTGCAGGCCTCGGGTGCGCGGCCGGCGGCCGGCGGGGAAGGCGCCGGGGCCGGTGCGCACCGCGGGGCGGCGTCGTCCGGCCGCGAGCGGGCGGCGCCCGCGATGGTGCCTCACGGTGCGGCCTGCGCCGGCGGCACCGGCGTGCCGTCGAGGTGCGGGACGGTGACGGCGGTGAGCAGCAGGCCGCGGTCGGCGAGCCAGTGGCCGTCGAAGCCGGTGAGCTCGCCGCCGTCGAGCGTCGGCCCGGTCACCAGCAGCTTGGCGGTGAACGTGCCGCGGGCCGGGGTGGCGGTGGTCGCCGCCGTGCCCGGGTCGATGGTGAGGGCGGCGTCCTCGAAGCCGAGCCAGCGCTGGGCCAGCGGGAACCACGCCTTGTACACCGACTCCTTGGCGCTGAACAGCAGCCGGTCCCAGTGCACGGTGGGCAGGGTCCGGGTGAGGGTGGCGAGCCAGCCCTCCTCGGCCGGGACGGTGATCTGCGCCGTGACGCCCTGGGGATTGGGTTCGTTCGGTTCGGCGTCGATGCCGATCGTGCGCAGCCGGCCGGCGAGCGCCACCGCCGCCGCCCGGTAGCCGGCGCAGTGGGTGATGCTGCCGACCACGCCGTCCGGCCAGTGAGGGGCGCCGCGATCGCCCGACAGGATCGGTACCGGCGGTAGGCCGAGGCCGGACAGCGCCCGGTGCGCGCAGATCCGGGCGGTGGTGAACTCCCGGCGGCGCTTGTCCACGGCGCGGGCGAGCAGCGCGGCCTCCTCGGGGAACAGCACGGCGTTCGGGTCGTCCTCGAACGCCTCGACGGCGACGGCCGCGTCCGGCAGCAGGCTGGCCAGCATCGCGGTCAGCTCCGCGCCGTCGACGGCGACGCCGCCCGTTCCTGCGCCCCCGCGGCCGGGGCCGGAGCGGGCTCCGCCGGGTAGGGCAGGATCTGGCGGGGGCCGGCGAAGGGCCGGCCGTAGGCCTCCCACGCGACGCGTTCTCGCGGGTACCCCATCGAGACCTCCTCGAAGCGGACGCCGTCGTACCAGGTCGTGCGGGGAATGTGCAGGTGGCCGTAGACGACCGCCGCCGGGCGGAAACGCCGGTGCCAGTCGCCGGTGGCCGTCGTCCCGCACCACAGCGCGAACGTCGGGTAGCGCAGGATGTCGGTGGGTTCGCGGACGAGCGGCCAGTGGTTGACGAGCACGGTCGGCACGGCCGGGTCGAGGGCGGCCAGCCGCTCGGCGGTGTAGGCGACCCGGGCCCGGGACCAGGCGTCGATGGTGGGATGCGGATCGGGGTGCAGCAGCCACTCGTCGGTGCACACCACCCCGCTCTCCCGGGACAGGGCGAGGGCCTGCTCCTTCGTCGCGGTGCCCGCCGGGCGGAAGCTGTAGTCGTACAGGGCGAACAGGGGCGCGACGACCACCGGGCCGCCCTCGCCCGTCCACACCGGGAACGGATCCTCCGGCGTGACCACGCCGAGGCCGCGGGCGATCTCGACCAGGTGGCGGTACCGTTCGTCGCCGCGCAGCTGGAGCGGGTCGTGCTTCGGCGTCCACAGCTCATGGTTGCCGGGCACCCAGATCACCTTGGCGAAACGCTGGGTGAACAGCTGCCAGACCGCCTCGATCTCACCGGCGACCTCGGCCACGTCACCGGCCAGAATCAGCCAGTCCTCCGGCGAACCGGGCTCGATACCCTCGACAATCAGCCGGTTCTCCGAATAGCCGACATGAATATCACTGACGGCCATCAGCCGACCGGGCGGCGCAGGTGAATCCACGGGGGACACGTCGAAAAGCCTACCGGCGCAACGGGGCAGGTGTCCGGCCGACGGTCGAACCTCCGGTCGTCGCCCCCCCGACAACGCCGGCCCGACACCGCCCGCGGCACCCCCGGGCAGCGTGGATGTTCGTATCGGCCGGACATCGGGCATGCCGTCATGGATCATCGCCCCGGGCCGCCGGCCGGCCGCCGCGGGGACCGACCCGGAGTGGAGTGGATGATGGGTGACAGCTTCGGCACGGCGCTGCTCGTCGTCCTCGGTGTGCTGGTGGCCCTCGGCCTCGCGCTGGCGGTGGCCGCCCTCGTCGTCGTCCGCAGGTACGACCTACCGCTGCGCGGCACCGTGGCGACNCTGGCCAGCCTCGCCTACGTCGTCTCGCCGGTCGATGCGGTCCCCGAGATCCCGCTGGGGCCGATCGGGCTGGTCGACGATCTCATGGTGATCATTGCCGCGGTCGTGTACGTCCGCGGCCTGATCGCCGCCCGGCGCGACCTCGGCCAGGCGGGGCTCGACCACTCCGGCCACGCGCCCCGCGACCTGCCTCGCCAGCCGCCGCCGCGGCTGCCCCGCGGACGTCGCGGCATCCGCCGCTGACAGCGGAACATGCCCGGGGGCGCGTCTGTTGCCTCGGGTATGACCTCCGCCACGTTCGCGATCACCTGGGATTACCGCTGCCCGTTTGCGCGCAACGCGCACGAACACGTGCTTACCGGTCTCGCGGCCGGTGCCGACTGGAATGTCAGCTTCATCCCCTTCTCGCTGGGGCAGGCGCATGTCGAGGAGGGCCAGCCCAGCGTCTGGGAGAAGCCCGAGCAGGATTCCGGCATCCTCGCCCTACAGGCCGGCGTCGTGATCCGGGACGAATACCCCGACCTGTNCCCGGCGGCTCATCGCGCGTTGTTCGCGGCGCGCCACGACGAGGGCCGCCATCTCGAGGACCGCGNCGTGATCAGGGAGACGCTCACCGCCGTCGGGCTGCCCGCGGACGAGGTGCTCGCCCGGGTCGACGAGGGGGGGCTGGCCCGGGTCCAGGCCGAGCACGAGCGCTACGTCGCCTCCCACTCGGTCTGGGGCGTGCCCACCTTCATCGCCGACGACCAGGCGGTCTTCGTGCGGCTGATGAACCGGGCTCCGCTCGGTGCCGAGGCCGCACCGTCCGTTCGGGCGGTGGAACGCGTCGTCGACCAGCTCACCGGCTGGCCGGAGCTCAACGAGTTCAAGCACACCTCCATCCCCCGCTGACCTCCCCGCCGACATCTGCGCGGAGCCCGTCTTCGCGTCGGTGCCGTGCCGGGTGCCGTGCCGGGACGGTCGGGTCGCCCACGGGGCGTCTCGGCCGGGCCGGTCTCGGGGTTCAGACGTCGAGACCGTACCCGCGGGCGATCTGCGCCAGACCGGCGACGCCGCCCTCGCCGAGGGCGCGAAAATGNCAGCCGCCGCTGTCGCGGTGCAGCTCGCCGAACAGCATCGAGGTGTCCCGCGCGGCGGTGCTCGACAGGTCGTAGCGCACCAGCTCGTCACCGGTGTCGGTGTTGACGACCCGGATGTACGCGCCGTGCACGTCACCGAAACTCTGGTGCCGGTAGTCGGCGTTGTGGATGCTCACCGGGAAAACGATGCGGGTGATCGCGCTGGACAACAGGTCGAGCCGCACGTCGATCTGCTCGTCGTCCCCCGCACCCTCGCCCGTGAGGTTGTCCCCGCGGTGCACGATCTCCCCACGCGGGCTGCTCAGATTGTTGTAGTAGACGAAATAGCTCAGGCTGGGCGCCCGGTCGTTCTCCTGCAGGGCGATCGCGCTCGCGTCGAGATCGAACTCCTCCCCGCCTGGACGATTGGGATCCCAGCCGAGACCGACCGTGATGTGTGTGAGGGTCTCGGTGGCTTCGGCAAGAGCGACGCTGCCGCCCTTGGCGAGATCAATGCCCACTGTTCTCCGTTTCCGCGGCTTTCGCCGATCGCACCGATCGCACCGGCCGGACCGGCCGGCGTCCGATCCACGTGATCAGCCAAGCACAGACGGGCGCCGCCGGGGAGCGCATCCGGCGATACTTCGCTGTCGTCGGGGAGACGGCCGCCGGCGCCCGCGGGCCGACCGCGGCGGACAGGTTCGGCGGCCGTGGTGTGAGCGCGGACGGTCGGTCACCGGATGGTGGTTTCCGGCCCTGCTCCGCGGTGATCCGACAGCCGTCGATCACCCTCTGGCGGCCGTCGGTCTCCCTGCGCGTCGGATGGCTGCCGCCCGGCACCGGCGAGCCCGGCGTCGCGGGCGCGGCAGGGCCAGCATTGGCTAACGTCGGCAGACGTGGATCACCTACCACTGCTCGTCGGTTCCGGCGACATCGCCCGCGCCCTGGGCCTCACCCGTCAGGCCATCGATCACCGACTGCGGGTCGATCCGGCCGCGCCGAGCCCCGCCGCGGTCGTCAACCGCACCGCGACCTGGGGTGGTACTCGGATCTGGTGGCGGGAGGAGATCGACCGATGGCTGCGCCTCGAACCCGAACACTGGGAAGTGCACTGACGGGGACGTGTGCCGCAGGAAAGGATCCGCGTCGCCGGTTGACGGGAAGCGCCGCCGGTTGACGAAGAGCGCCGTCGGTTGACGGAGAGCAGAGAAGGCGCGGGGACAGGCCCCGGGCGGTGCGGGGTACGCGGAGTGGCGCCACCCCGAGTGATGGCGTGTTGAGGCATCATTGATACTTCCGTGTCGTGGGNATCGCCATCCGGGCGGTCGGCTGATAGCGTTTGGCGACACCGTCCGTCGGATGGCGGTGGGCCCGGGGGCGCGGTGATGGTAATCGAGTGTGCGCGATGAAGAGCTACTTCTTCGTCTCCTATGCCGCCAAAGAGGACCGTCGCTGGGTCCAGCGCTTTCACGCCGATCTGGAGTATGAGCTGGGCCGGCTCGTCGGCTCCGCGGTCGGCGGAATCCTCGATACCAGGCCGCGGCCCGGCATGGACGCGGACCTCGCCCTCGCGGCGGGGGCCGGCCGTATCCGCTCGATGGTCGCCCTCTGCTCCGATCCTTTTTTCAAGGACGGTTGGTGCGGACGCGAATGGGAGGTCTTCGGCGCCCGCGTCGAGAACTTCAGCAAGGCCGGTGCGACCAGGCTGGAGGACGGTTTCCTGCGGGTGTTGTGGCGGCCGACCCACGACCCGGTGCCGCCGGCGGCACGCCCCGCCCTCGCCGACGCCAGGCTCGGGCTGCCCGAGGTCTACGGCCAGCACGGACTGCTGTGGCTCATGCGCAACATGCTGCGCGGGCCCAGCGGCTACTACGCGTTCGTCCGACTGTTCGCGGCCCGGGTCATCGCCGCCCAGCAGATCGATCTCGACCCTCTGCCCGAGCTCGCGATCCGCGCCGCCGGCCCCGCCTTCGGCTCCCACGGTACCGACGGCTCCGGGCATGCCCCGAACGGCGCCTCCGCGGAACCCGCCGGCCGGCCGTCGGCCGGCGGGGTGCTCCGGCGGCAGGAGCCGCCGTCACCCGCGTGGGCCGCGGCTCCGCCCGCTTCCGATTCGCCTGCTTCGGCTGCCCGAGTTTCGGATCCGCCTGCCTCGGATCCGCCTGCCTCGGCTCCGCCTGCTTCGGCTCCGCCTGCTTCGGCTCCGCCTGCTTCGGCTCCGCCTGCTTCGGCTCGCGGCCGTGGGGCACGAGACGCCGCCGCAGGCAATGGCGCTGCGGGCAATGGCGCTGCGGGCAATGGCGCCGCGGGGGACGGTGCCGCGGGGGACGGTGCCGCGGGGGACGGTGCCGCGGGGGACGGCGCTGGGGGAGCGGGTGCAGCGGGGGAGGGCGCGGAGCGCGGCGGCGGGGATCGGGGCGTCGGCGCTCGGCGCGGCGGGGATCGGGGCGGGAGGGCTGATCGGCCACGGGCGGGCAGCGTCCCGGCGGGCGACGGTGGGGGCCGCGGGGCCGGGGCGTTCGTGACGGCGCCGGTGGACTCGGTGGAGGCGGCCCCGCGGCGGGTCGTCGTCAGCTATGTCGGGGCCGACCAGCAGTGGGCCGACTGGCTCGAGCAGCTCCTGCGCCGCGGCTGCCACGAGGTCCAGCAGGTGCGGTGGGCGCAGAACCGCGGCGAACGGCTCGCCGAGACCGTGGACCGCATCGCCCGGTGGGACCCGGAGATCACGGTCGTGCTGCTGTCAAGGCACTACCGTGCGCCCGTGCCCGAGGACCCCGGCACCACCGAGACCGAGGCCTGGGAGCGCCTCGGCCTGGAGGGGCCGCTGGCCCGCCGTGTCGTACGCGTCACCATCGACCCCCAGCCGTTGCCCGAGCCGCTGCGCACCCTCCGGACGCTGGACCTCAGCGGTCTGGAACCGGCGGTGGTCAACGAGCTCCTGATGGAGGTGCGGGCCGGGGGCGGCTGGTGAGTACCGTGCCCGCCTTCGGTCGCCCGGGCCGCCTGCCCGGGCAGTCCCCGCCCGTGTGGNGCAGCCGCCGGGAGAACGAGCTGTTCGCGGGCCGCGACGACGAGCTGGAACGCGTCTGGGACGGCCTGTGCCGGCACGGCCAGCTCGTCCTCGTCCCCGAGGGGAACCTGCCCGACATCGGGGAGACGGAGCTTGCCGGGGAGTACCAGCACCGTTTCAAGNTGCGCTACGACGTCGCCTGGTGGGTGGACTGCGGCCAGGGCGCCGACATCGCCGCCCAGCTCGACGAGCTCGCCGACCAGGCCCGCGCGCGGCTGGCCGACTGCGNCGCGGACGGCGCGCCGGTGCCCGGCGAGGGCTGGCTGCTCGTCCTGGCGGGGGCGGGCAGTCCCGAGGAGGTCGAGCCGTATCTGCCCGGCCGCGGCGCGCACTGCCTCATCGTCGCCGACCGGACGGCGGACTCCTGGCGGGAGCGGACGTTGGCCATCGGGCCGCTGCGCCGGCGCGAGTCGGTCATGCTGCTCACCAGCGCCGCGCCCATGGTCGATCCGGCCACCGCCGCCCGGCTCGGCGAGCTGCTCGGCCACCGGCCCGGGCTGCTGGCCGAGCTCGCCGGCTACCTGATCCGGGAGACGGCCGTGACCCCNGAGCTCTGCCAGCGTCTGCTCGAGATGGCGGCCGCCCGGCCGGCCCCGGCCGCCGTTGATTCACCGCCCCCTGCCTCCGGCGGCACCGAGCCCTCCGGCGGCACCGAGCCCACCGTCAGGGCCGGGCCGGCCGGAGAGGGAGGCCTGGCCGTCGGGGGTCGCCCGGTGGTCAGCAGCGAGCCGATGGGCCCTGACGGCGCCGTCGGCCGCTTCGGCGGCCGCCGTGCCGTCGGTGACCAAGGCGCCGCTGCCGGCTCCGGCGCCGCTGCCGGCTCCGGTGCCGCGGATCGTTCGGGTGCCGCGGACGGTCCCGCCGCCGTGGCCGACAACCCGGCCGTCGGCGGCGGCGGCTCTGCGCACGCTGACGGCCCCGCGCACGCCCAGGCGACGGCCGCCCGGGAGGTCGACGCGTTGGTGGCGGCGCTGATGCGGGTGGAGTACATCGCCGATCCCGGTGGGTTCGAGCACTGGCTGGACGAGCTGACCCGACTGCTTGGGCGCGCCGTCGCGCTGACCTCGCCGTGGCTCGCCGTTCGGCTGACCACGCTGGTCACCGAGGCGGTTCGCGAGCCGGGTCGCGGGATGCTCGACGCGCTCGTCCAGTCGCTCGACCTGGTCGCCCCTCGAGACGATCGGGCGCTCTCCGTCGTCCGCCGGCTCGTCACCGAACTGGTCGCCCGGCGCGCCGGCGGGCCCGAGCCGGCCGCCGATGCGAGGGTCCGGGCACCCGCTCCCCCGTTCGTCTCCTGGCCGCTGGGCGACGGGGTCGCGCCGTCGGCACCGCCGCCGCCCCGCGGGCCGGCCGGCGCAGCCGCGTACTACTTCTTCACCAGCCACGCCCACCGCCATGACCGGGACCGCGTCGTCGCCTTCCACCGGGAACTGGAGGCGGAACTGCGACGCAAGGTCCGCCGGCGGGTCGAGCCGGCGGGATTCCTCGACGCCGAACGGATGGGTGGCGGGGAACACTGGCCGACCGCGTTGCGCGACGCGGTGCGGACCGCGCCGGTGCTGGTCGCCCTGTGGTGCGACGACTACTTCGAGAGCGACTGGTGCGGCCGGGAGTTCGGGGTCTTTCAGGAACGGATTCGCCGGGCGACCGCGCCGGGGGGAAAACCGCCGGCGGGCATCATCCCGGTGCCCTGGCTGGTGCGGGAGGCGGACGTGCCCAAGGCCGCGCAGGAGCTGCATCTCGCACGGATAGATCTTGGTCGGAAATACGACAACATGCCTGTCCTGGACCTGATGCGACACCCCGACGCGTTCGCGGAGTATGTGAGCCTGTTGGCCTACCGGGTCATGGACGTCGCTCGCGACGAACTACCACCGCTGGCGGCCGACGCGACCAAGCTCGTGCGTTCCCCGTTCCACCCCGAGTCGTGATGTACCGCACAGGATCGATGACCTGGCCGTCGGCGCGTCGCGGGTCGGGCACGGAATCCGGGACCGTCGAGGAAACAATGCGGTCCGGCCGGAGCTGGTCGCCGTGGATGTGAGAGGCACGGGTGTGATGGTGGGGCGGGCGCGCTGTCGTGGAATGCGACCCGAGGGGTGCTGGTGACCCCTTTCTTCCTCGTGCATCATGCCCTCGCCGGGGGCGACGGCAGCTATGTGCACCGTTTCGCCGGCGACGTGCAGGACGGCGTCTACGAGCGGCTCGGTCGCCGCGAGGCGTTCACGGGCCGGGTGGCCGGCGCGGAGGCGTCCGCGCCGGGCCTGCCGGGACGGTCGAACCCGCAGGTGCTGCTCTCGCCGGTGCTGGTGGCGCTGTACTCCGACGCGTACTTCTCCGACCCGCAGTGCCGGGTCGAGTGGTCGCTGTTCCGGGAGCGGCTGCGCTGGCACCAGCACTTCACCGGGCGCCGCTCGCCGGCGCTGATCGGCCTCCCGTGGTCCATCCGGGCGGTACCGCCCCCGGTGCCGATCCGGCAGACGGACATGATCGACGACGACTTCGGCGCCGAGTTCGCCGCGGGGGGAGCGCTGCGGCTGATCCGCGCCGCCCCCGCCTCACCCGGCTACCGGCACCTGGTCGAGGCCGTCGTCGAGTTGATCGCGCGAGCTCGGGTGGACGAGCCGCCGTCGCTGTCCGAACGCGACGCCGAGCTCGTCCGGCTCTCCGGGCGGACCGCCTGGGCGGGTGGGGCCGCCGCCGGGGATCCGCGGCGGCCCGCGTCACGCACGGCGATACGCCCCGCGGGGGAGCGCCGGTGGCGGATGGCCGATCCCGAGCACACCCGCCGGCCCATCCTGCGTCGAGCCGGCGTCGCGGAAAGGGGCGAGGACGATGACTGAGATCACCCCGACAGCCGAGGTGCAACCGACAGCCGGGGTCACCCCGACAGGCGGGCTCAACCCGACGGTCGAGGTCGCCGGGGGATCGGACCCCGCCGAGCGGCCGGCGCACATCGTCACCTTCTACTCGTACAAGGGCGGCGCCGGGCGCACGATGGCGGTGGCGAACGTCGCCTGGCTGCTCGCCTCGTCCGGCAAGCGGGTGCTCACCGTCGACTGGGACCTGGAATCCCCCGGCCTGCACCGCTACTTTCGGCCCTTCCTGCAGAACAAGGAGCTCGACAGCAGCGACGGCGTCACGGAGATGCTGGAGGGCTTCATCCGGGAGATCGACCGCCTGCAGAACGCCGGGCACCCGGGGCTGGAGCAGGCCGCGGCCCCGCCGGACGCGGCCGCCATCCGCGAGATCACCGCCCATTACAGCGACTTCCGGCACAACGTCGAGACGATCGAGTGGTCGGGTTTCCCCGCCGCCGGGCGCANCGACTTTCTCGGCCCGGGCCGGNAGACCGCCAAGAACNCCGTCGTCGCGGTGGCACTGCCGTGGCCGGCGTTCTTCGAGGACACCGACGGGCGGGCCTACTTTGCCGCGCTGCGTGACCGCATGCGCTTCGCCGGCTACGACTACGTGCTGATCGACAGCCGGACCGGAACCTCGGATGCCGCCGGCATCTGCACCCAGTTGCTACCGGACACCGTCGTGGTCGGCTTCGCGCTGAACAACCAGTCGATCGACGGCGGCGCCGCGGTGGTGCGCCAGATCCGCGGCGGCGAGCGGCCCATCCGCATTCTGCCCGTCCCGATGCGGGTGGAGGACACCGAACAGCGCAAGCAGGAGCTACGCCGCCGGGCGGCCTTCCAGGCGTTCCGTCCGGCGCTGAGCGACCTGTGCGGACCGGACCTCCAGGCGCAGCGGGCGCGTCTGATCGAGCTGGAGGTGCCCTACAAGGCCGCCTACGCCTACGAGGAGGTGCTCGCGACCTTCCTCGAGGACCCCGCGAGCCGGTCGGGTCTGCAGGCCGCCTATCGGGTGCTCGCCGGCGTGATCACCGGGGATGAGCCGCTGTCCACCCGGCCGGTGCCCGCCGAGGAGCGGGAACGGGTACTGCGCGCCTTCGAGCACTACGGGCCGCCCGCCCCGCGCTCCGTGGCCGTCTTCGGCGCGCCGGAGGACCGGCCGTGGGTCGACTGGCTGGTCTCCGTGCTCGTCCCGACCGGTGTGCGGGTTCGACCCGTGGCCCCGACCTCCGTCACCCAGGAGGACTTCCCCGCGGCCGACGCGCTGGTCGTCGTCGGCTCGCCGAACCTCGGACCGGACACGCCGGGAGAGGCGGCGCTGCGCGCGGTGGTGCGCTCCCGGGGACGTGACGGGGCGGCGCGGGCCGCGGCGAGCATCGTCCAGGTCGGCGTGACGCGGCTGGACGACGACTACGCCACCGCCGAGATCATCGGGCTGACGGCGCTCGCCGAGCGGGAGGCGGCGGTCGAGGTCCTCGAACGCCTGGCCCTGCCCGTCCCCGGGATCGGTCTCGGCGACCTCACCGCGGTCACCGCCCGCTATCCGACGCGCCGCCCGCGGGTCTGGACGATGCCGACGATGTTCAGCCAGCCGTTCATCGGCCGTCACGTCCTGCTCGACACCCTGCGCGACCGGTTGCTGCCCGGCGCTCGGGCCGCCGGGCCGACCGTGCTGGTCGGCGGCGACGGGATCGGCAAGAGCGCGGTCGCGGCCCAGTTCGCCCTTCGGTTCGGGGCGGACTACGACGTCGTCCACTGGATCCCCGCCGGGGAGGAGGCGTCCGTGCGGCGCTCCCTGGCCGACCTCGCCGTCCTGCTGCACCCGGACAGCGACGTGCCGCAGGCCCAGCGCTCCCCGTCGGAGCAGCTCGAACGGGTGGCACTGGACGCGCTGCGTCGCGGCGACCCGTCGGCGCGCTGGTTGCTGATCTACGACGGCGTGGGTGACCCGGCGTCGCTGGCCGGGCTGGTGCCGACGGCCACGTCGAACGGGCACGTGCTGATCACCTCGTCCGAGCCGGGGTGGCACGACCAGCCCGGCGCCCTGTGGGTGGAGCCGTTCACGCCCGAGGAGAGCCTGGCGTTCCTGCGCCAGTGGCTGCCCGCGGTCGACGGGGAACGGCTGGACCTGGTCGCCCAACGCCTCGATCACCGGCCGTCCGGTCTTCGCACGGCCGTGGGCCGGCTGCGCCAGCAGTGGCGCGGGGCGGAGATCGACGACCAGGCGGTCGACGCCTACCTGGCCCAGACCGTCGGCGCCACGGCCGAGACGACGACCTGGACGGTGTCCTTCGAGACGCTGCGGTCCGCGGCGAGTCCGGTGCGACGGGCCGCCGCCCGCCTGTTGGAGCTGTGCGCCTTCCTGTCCCCGCAGGGCGTCCCGCGCGGCCTGCTGGAGTCGCCGGTGATGCTGCGCTACCTCGCCGGGGAGGTCGGCGACGACACGATCGCCGACCCGACCGTGCTGCCCGAGCTCTGGGGGGAGATCCGCAGGCCCCGACTCGCCGAGGTCGACGCCGTGCCGGAGGGCCAGCTGCGGCTGGCGGCCCGCTGGCAGCTGCTGCTCGTCGAGCGGATGACCCCGGGCGCTCGGACGGCGGCGCGCGCGGCGGTGCTCGGGGTCTTCGCCGAGATCGCGCTGGCCGCCCCGCGGGCCGCCGACCCGGCAAGCTGGCCCATCTACCGGATGCTGGAGGAGCAGGTCCTGCCCTCCGGCGCGATCGACAGCCCGTCGCCCGCCGTGCGCCAGTGGCTGGTGTCCCAGGTGTATGCGATGTGGCGGTCGGGCCGGCTGGAACTCGGCCGGGACCTGGCCGAGCGCACCCTGGACCGCTGGCGGGAGCTGTTCGGGCCGGACGACCCGCCGACCCTGCGGATGGCCACCCACCTGGCGATGCTGCTGCGGGACCTCGGCCGGTTCCAGGCCGCCTACGACCTCAACACCGACACTCTCGCCCGCCAGCGCCAGCACCTGGGCGTCTACCACCGGCACACGCTGATCACCGCGATGAGCTACGGCATCGACAGCCGCGAGCTCGGACGGTACGCGATGGCGGCGGCCGAGGACAGCAGCACCCTGCTGGGATTCCGGGACACCCTCGGCGACAACCACCTCGACACCCTCATGGCCGCGAGCAACCTCGCGCTGTCGACGTTCCTGGCGGGCCGCGCCCGGGAGGCGCTGAACCTCAGCGTGGACACGATGGCGCGGCTGCGGCTGGTCGGCGCCGAGAACACCTCGCAGTTCTGGTGGTTGCAGGCGCGGGCGGGCATCTGCCAGCGCGAGCTCGGTGACCTGGAGCAGGCGGAGCGGCTGCTGCGGCAGGCCGCGACGAGCCTGGCCGACATCGAGGGGAGCACCACCCACCTGACGCTGCGCTGCAACAAGCACCTCGCGGTCGTCCTGCGCCTGCGCGGCAGCGCGGATGCCGCCGATCACCTGGCGGCGGAGACGCTGCGGCGCTACGTCGAGATCTACGGCGAGGCGGACCTGGGCACGATCGCCTGCCGCCTCAGCCGCGCGGGTCACCTGCACGCCCTCGGCGAGCATCACCGGGCCGTGGTCGAGGCCGAGTCGTGCCTGCGGGAATATCTCCGGCTGCACGGCGGCGAGCATCCGTTCACCAACATCTGCCGGTCCGATCTGTCGATTTACCTGCGCGCCGACGGACGCCCGGCCGAGGCGCTCGAACTCGCCGAGCAGGCCTATCTCGCGCTCGCCGACGAGCTCTATCTGCACCATCCGTTCGCCCTGGCCGCGGGGGTGAACCTCGCTGCCGCGCGGGTCGCGCTGGACGACGTCGAGGAGGCCGGCCGGCTGGCGGAGGAACTGCTGCAGGAGGCCGAGATGTCGCTCGATCGCCAGCATCCCCATCTGGCGACACTGCGTCATAACGTTGCGGTGCTGGCCGCCGGGAACGTGGCTGCCGGGAACGCGGCCGGCGGGCACGGTCACCGGGACATCGACATCGACATCTCCAGTGTCTGACCCGGTGCCCGCTTCGCATCGGACGCATGCGCCGGCCACCATCCGGCGGGTCCCGGCAGCCGGCAGAAGGAGGAGCTGATGGTGACTGTTCCCGACGACTCCCTTGAACCCCACATCTTCACCGCCCGGCACATCGGCGACGAATACAACGGCATCAGGCGCGAATTTCGCCGGGCGGTCGCGATCGCCGGTGCGCAGCACATCGGCTACTACGATCGCGGACTGCCGACGGTGGCGGCGGATCTGCTCGCCCATCCGGTTCTGACCGAGAACTTCCGTGGTGCCCGCACGGTGGAGCGGGCCCGCCGGGACTACGAGACGATCGGCCGCCAGCTCAACCATCGGATGACCGAACTGAATGCCGCGCTGTTCGGGGTGGGCGGCGGTCGCCTGATCAGGACGGTCTTCGCGGCGCCTGATCGGGCGGTGCTGTACTTCGACGTCGACGAGGGGCAGTACATCGTCGGCGTGAGTCTCACCGCGCAGGCGCTGGAGGCCGCCGACCTGGCGTTGTCGGCGGCGGCGGCGCGGATCCGGACGGCCCGGGGCCTCGCCGACCCCAACTACGGCGGGTACCACCAGGGCGGCTACTACCAGCCGCCGGCGGAGCCGTTGGCAACGGGAGCGGTCGACGCCCGCCTCCGGGACGCGGCGGGGGACGCAGCCGGCGGAGAGGTCGGCGGAGAGAGCGGGGGAGAGCCCGGTGGATCGGCCGGGGGAGAGGCGCACGTCTTCGCCTCGCTGCCCCGGCCCTCGGTGCCGGTGTTCGCCAGTCCGTGGGCCACGTTGATCCACCGGCGCTGGTCGCCGCTGCGCGACGGCCGCGAGGAGCTGTTCCAGGCGCAGGCGGTGAACATTCTTCAGCCGGCCGACCTTCAGTACATCGCACTGGTGCGCGAGGGCCGCGTGAGCGCCGCGGACGTGCTGGACCACAGCGATCTGAACGAATTCTTCGTCGGTCCCGGACGGACCGCCCGGCGGGACGCCATCGAGCAGGTCGGCGCCGAGTTCCTGGTGCTCAGCGATCTNCTCGACGGGCTGCTGCGCTCGGTGCTAAACCGCCGCCTGACCCGCACCGTTCTCGATGTCGAGAAGGGCGCGCTGTATTTCCATCGGATCAGCCGGGACGAGGTTCTGCTCGGCGTCACCGTCGACCAGCGTCGGGTGGCCGACGCGGATCGGCGGTTCCAACTGCTCGTGCATCGATTCACCGCCGCCCGCGGGGAGTGACAATCGGTCTCGGCGCCGACGGGAACCCGTCGTTGGACGGGATCGCCGCAGATCCCACCGCGCTATTCTTCGTCGTGCAGGTTCCTGCGCCGCAGGACGCGCACCGGCGTGGTGGGAGGCTCCACCGATGGCACACGATCTGACCCCCCTGCCCGGNGGTCTGGTGGACCTCTGCGGGTTCGACATCGACCGGCTGGACGCGCTGTCCGGCCCGGTGTCCGGGGAATGGTTGCGTCAGGTCGCAGCCTGGGTCGGCCAGNCGGCCGCGCCGCTGCCGCCCGCCCTCGCCGTCGCGTTCAGCGGCTCGCTCACCACCGCCGGATACCAGCCCCGCAGCCGCCTGTACGGCGAGGTGTCGGACGGTGAGGTCCGNCGCGGGCGCGGTGTCGCCGAGCTGTCGCGTCCCGGCGACCCGGCCACGCTCCCGACCGACCCGCACTCGACCGGCCCGCACTCGACCAGTGCCCGCTCGGTGGCCGTGCGCCGGCGTCCTCCCCGTGGCCACGTCCCGCCGGCCGCCGCCGGGACGTGGACGGGATTCAGCGGCTCGCGGGCCGAGCCGCTGCCGCCCTCGGCTCGCCATCGTGTCACCTACGGTGACCTCGACGCGGTGGCGCGCGGGCGGGCCGGTCCCGCCGTGCTCACCGAGCTGCGCCGGGCCCAGATCAGCCGGCGGATGCTGCTGCTCTGGGCCGTCCTGCGCAGTGTGGGCGCCGCTGACCTCGACGCCGAGACGCGGGCCTGCCTGGCCACGGCGGTGCGGGTGCTCACCCGGGCCCAGCGGCGGGCGCCCGGGGAGGTGCACGCCCTGCTGTTGCATCCGACGGTCGGGATCTGGCTGGTGGACAGCCTGCGCCGGTGCTGGCGGGCGGCAGCCCGGGTCGACGCTGCTGGGGTCGACGCTGCTGGGGTCGACGCTGCTCGGGTCGACGGCGTCGGCGCGGCCGGCGTCGGCGGTCTGGGTTACCTCGACGGTCTGGGTTACCTCGGCGGGATCGCGGTCGCCGCCGCCCTGCGCGCCCGGCAGGCGTGCCAAGTGCCGGTCCGGATCGTCGACGGGCTGGTCGCCGTGCCGACCGTCGGCTGCGCCGTCGTGGAGGCGGCGGGCGGCTGGGCGCTCGCCGTCGTCACGCCGGCCGGCGCCGGGGACGACCGGCCGTCCACGCTGCGGGTGATGCTTCCCGACCGGTGCCTCGTGGTGCGTCCCGGCGATCCGTCCCCGCCGACCGGGGGCGCCTGGCTCCCGGCGCGCTCAGTGTTCGCCGCCGCCGGGGCCGGTCCCGCCGGCGGCTCCGGCGGCGTCGAGCTGTCGCTGGAGGACACCGACCCGTTCCGCGGCGGCGACGCCCTCCCGCTGCCCGCCGCGGCGCGCGGCGGTCCGGCCACGACGGCGCGCTGGCGGCGACTGACCGCCGCGGCCGGCGCCATCCTGGCCTCGACCGATGCCGGCCAGGCGGCCGAGGTCGCCGGCACCCTGCGCGCCCTGGTCCCGCTGCGCGAGGCGGCGGACCGGCCGAGCAGCAGCGCCACGGTGACCGACGCCCTCGGAACCATCATGATCACTGCGCCGCCCGACCCGATGCGGCTTGCCGTCGCGTTCGTCCACGAGGCGGCGCACAGCCGGCTGGAGATGCTGGGCGACATCACGCCGCTGGTCCGGGCGGTCGAGGGCCCTCGGGTNCACTTCGCCCCCTGGCGTCCCGATCCCCGTCCGCTGGCCGCCGTCCTGCACGGCGCCTTCGCCTACTCCCGGATGGCCGCCTTCTGGGCGGCCCGCTGGGCGCGTCCGCGGCGCGCCGGCGATCTGCAGGCGGCCTACGAGCTCGCCTGGTGCCGCGGCGCCCTGCGCCTGGCGCTGCCGGTACTACGCGCGGCCGGTGGTCTCACCGCGGCCGGTGACCACCTGGTCGCGGCGATGGAGGCCGACTGTGACGTCTGGGACCGCGTCGAGTTGCCGCCCGCGCTGACCTGCGCCGCCCGGCGCGTGCTGCGCGACGTCTGCGTGGTCTGGCGGCTGCGCAACATGCGCCCGGACGCCGATCACATCGCCGGTTGGGCGCGGGACTGGCTGGCCGGCCGACCCTGCGGGCGCCCGGTGCCGCCGCGCGGCCGGGTGGAGTCCCCGCGCGAGCCGTATCCGGTGCACCGCCACGCCCGGCAACTGCTCACCGCTCTGGCTTTCGTCCCGCCCCGCCTCGGTGGGCCTGCGCCCTGCGCAGCCACGGCCGGGGATCTGGCGGCCGTCGCCGGTGACACCACCCGCGCGGCGGTCGAGTTCCGCCGGGAGCTGCGCGAGCGGCCGGGACGGGTGGAGTCCTTCGCCGGGCTGGCGCTGATCCACGCCGCCCGGGTCGGCGGCGGGCTGGAGCGACGGATCTGCCTCGACCATCCCGAGGCGGTGCTGGCGCTCGGCGAGCGGATCCGTGCCGTCACCGGGCGCACCCCCGACCTGCCCGTCCTCACGGCCTGGATCGCCGCCGGCCCCGCCGCGAACCCCGGTCGGCCGGTCGGGCGCATGGTCACCCGCGTGCAGCGAGTACCCGCCGCAGCCACCTGCTGACAGCGGCGAGGAGGTCCCTCACCGCGTCGCTGTCACGGACAGCGTCTGACCTATGGCCTTCTGCATCCCAATCTTCTACGGTTGGTAGAAGTCGAGGCTGAGGGGTGCGCGATGGCAGCGGACGCGACGCTGGATGTGCAGGATGAGGTGAACGTGCTGAACGTGCTGAACGTGCTGGATGTGCTGGTGGTCGGGTACGGGCCGGTCGGCGCGGTGCTGGCGGCGATGCTCGGCCGGCGAGGCCTGTCGGTCGGCGTCGTGGATCCGCAGAAGGAACCCTTCCCGCTGCCCCGGGCGGTGGGCCTCGACGAGGAGACGCTGCGGCTGCTGGTCGGGCTGCCCGGCCTGGCCGGCCTCCTCGACCGGGTGCACGCCAGCGGCCGCAGCGCCATCCTCGGGCCGAACCGGCGGGTGCTCATCGAGCTCGGCCTCGGGGACAGCGAGCTCGGCAACCCGGTCGCGGCGTTCTTCCACCAGCCGTCGTTCGAGCGTGACCTGCGCGCCGGCATCGCCACCCTGCCCGGCGTCACCGTGCACCTCGGCCGGTCGGTGACGGCGCTGCACCAGGACGGCGAGCCGGCGGCCGCGGGCGGCTCAGGCGGCTCAGGCGGCTCAAGCGGCTCAGGCGGTTCGGACGGCTCGGGCGCACCGGACGGCCCGGTCGTCGCGGAGCTGGACGACGGCAGCCGGCTGCGGGCCCGCTGGGTGGTCGGCTGTGACGGCGCCTCGAGCTCGGTGCGCGCCATGCTCGGCGTCGACTACGCCGGGTCGACCTTCACCCAGCCCTGGCTGGTCGTGGACGTCGAGACGCCGACGCCGCTGGCACACCTGCCGTACTTCTCGTTCGTCTGCGACCCGCGGCGCCCCGCGGTGACCATGCCGATGCCCGGCGGCCACCGCTGGGAGTGGATGCTGCTGCCCGGGGAGGACCCGGCGCGGATGGCGCAGGCCGACGGCGTCCGCGCGCTGCTGAGCGACTGGGTGGACCCGGACTCGGTGCGGGTCGTACGCACCGCCGTCTACACCTTCCACGCCCGCGCGGCAGCACGCTGGCGGGTCGGCCGGATCCTGCTCGCCGGGGACGCCGCGCACAGCATGCCGCCGTTCGCCGGCCAGGGCCTCGGCGCCGGGCTGCGCGACGCCGCCGCGCTGTCCTGGCGGCTCGCCGAGGTCGTCGGCGGGCTCGCCGGCGAGGACCTGCTCGACGACTACGAGCGTGAACGCCGCCCGCACGTCCAGGCGATGACGTCCGCGGCGCTGCGGGTCGGCCGGGTCGTGCAGACGACGAACCCGCGGCTGTCCCGACTCACCCGGTCCGTGCTGGTCACCCTCGACCACGCTCCCGGCCTGCGCCGTGCGCTGCGGGGCGGCGCGGCCCGACCGCGGCCGCGGCTGCCCCGCGGCGTCGCCGGCAGCCGTCCCGCCGCCGGACGGATCCTGCCGAACCCGCGGCTGCGCACCCTCGGCGGCCACATCGTCCGCCTCGACGACCTGCTCACCGACGCCTGGACCCTGATCGGCCACGGGATCGACCCGACCGCCGACATGGACCCCGCCGCGCGGGACTGGGTCGACCGGCGGGCCGCCACCGCGCTCACCGTCGTCGCCCCCGGCGGTCTGCGGGCCGTCAGCGACGTCTCCTGCCCGGCGGTCGAGGACCTCGACGGCACGCTGCTGCACGCGCTGCGCACCCGCCGCCCGCTGCCGATCGCCCTCGTCCGCCCCGACCGCTACTTCGCCGGCCTGGTGGCCGCCCCGTTGCTGGGTTCCGACCTGCTCGACCCCGCCGGCCACCTCCGACCCTGAGCCGATTCCGGTGTTGCGCGCAGTCGCGCCCCGCGACCGGTTCTGTGTGTCGGTTCCGGCTCCGCCGCCGGTGATCCGCGGTTCCGCGCAACCGCGTCGACCCGGGCCGGCGCCGACGTCCTGCGCTCACCTGCGGGGGCTTTGACTTGGAGTGCGCTCCAGGTCCTAGCGTGGACTCATGGCCACGCTCGAAGCACCCGCGACGACGTCCAGCCCGACCATCGCACCCCGACAGGCACCGCCCCGCCAGACACCGCCCCGCGAGGCATCGAACCGACAGGCATCGAACCGACAGGCACCGAACCGACAGGCATCGAACCGCCAGGCGTCGGCGCGTCCGGCGTCGTCACCGCAGGCTCCGCTTCGCCAGGTGTCGCCGTGCGCGGTCCCGCCGAGATCCGAACCGGTGGGCGTCGTCGGGGTGGATGACCCGGTTCACGCCTCCTGCGGGGAGCCGGTGGTCGACCCGCTGGCGGGCGAGGACTGCGCCGGCACGCTGACGATCGCCGAGGCCGCCGCGGCCACCGGCGTCAGCACCCACACGCTGCGCTACTACGAACGCGCCGGGCTGATGCGGGATCCGGTCGCCCGGGCCACCTCCCAGCACCGGCGTTACTCCGCTGACGACATCCGCTGGGTGACGTTCCTGACCCGGTTGCGGATGACCGGCATGCCGATCCGGGAGATGGCCCGCTACGCCCGGCTGGCCGGCGCGGGCGAGGGTAACGAGGCCGACCGCCTGGCGCTGCTCACCGAGCATCGGCGCCGGGTGCTGGAGCGCCTCGACGAGGTCCAGCGCAACCTCGCCGCCATCGACAAGAAGATCGCCGTCTACCAGGAGAGGATCGACCGCTGATGCGCAGGGTCGCGTTGGGCAGCCAGGGGCTGGAGGTCTCCGTCCAGGGGCTGGGCTGCATGGGCATGTCCGAGTTCTACGGCGCCGGAGACGACGCCGAGTCCGTCGCCACGATCCACCGGGCGCTCGACCTCGGCGTCACGCTGCTGGACACCGCCGACATGTACGGTCCGCATCGCAACGAGGAGCTCGTCGGACGGGCGATCGCCGACCGGCGCGACGAGGTTGTGCTCGCGACCAAGTTCGGCATCGTCCGCGACCCGGCCGACCCCGCCGTCCGGGGCGTCAACGGCCGGCCGGAGTACGTCCGCTCGGCCTGCGACGCGTCGNTGCGCCGGCTCGGTGTCGACCACATCGACCTGTACTACCAGCACCGGGTCGATCCGTCGGTCCCGATCGAGGAGACCGTCGGCGCGATGGCCGAGCTCGTCGCCGCCGGGAAGGTGCGCTACCTCGGCCTGTCCGAGGCGGCGCCGACCACCATCCGGCGCGCCCACGCCGTCGCGCCGATCACCGCCCTGCAGACGGAGTTCTCGATCTGGTCGCGGGAGCCGGAGGCGGAGATCCTGCCGACGCTGCGCGAGCTCGGGATCGGGTTCATCGCCTACAGTCCGCTGGGACGGGGCTTCCTGACCGGCGCCTTCCGCTCGGCGGCGGACTTCGCCGCCGACGACTTCCGCCGGAACCTGCCGCGGATGAGTGGGGACAACCTGGCGGCGAACCTCGCGGTGCTCGCCGAGGTCGACGAGCTCGCCGCCGAGAAGGGTGTGACACCCGCGCAGCTCGCGCTGGCCTGGGTGCATCAGCAGGGCGACGACGTCGTGCCGATCCCGGGCACGAAGCGGCGTCGTTACCTGGAGGACAACGTCGCGGCGGCCGGGATCGCCCTCACCCCCGCCGAGGCGCAGCGGCTCGGCGCCGTCGGGTCGTCGGTGGCGGGCACTCGCTACCCCGACATGTCGTTGGTCAACGGCTAGCCAGCGCGCCGGGGGCCGGCCGGGCCGGCGCGGTGCGGGCGGCGGCACCGGCCGTGGCGGCCGTGGCTGCCGGCGTCGGGGGTGGCGTCGACACCGGGGGCCGGGCCGAGGCCAGGGGCTGGGGCGAGGCCAGCGGCTGGGGCGAGGCGGGGGCCTGGGGCAGGGGCGAGGCCGAGCAGACGCGATAGCCGATGCCGCGCACGGTGAGGATGTGGGTCGGGGCGGACGGATCCGCCTCCACCTTGCGGCGCAGCCGGCGGACGTGGACGTCGAGCATCCGCGCCCCGCCGAAGTAGTTGTAGCCCCAGATCCGTTCCAGCAGCTGCTTGCGGGTGACGGCCCGCCCGCCCGCCACGGCGAGCTCGCACAGCAGCCGGAACTCGGTGCGGGTCAGGTGCTGGTCCTCGCCGTGCCGGCTGACGACCCCCTCGGCCGGGCGGATCTGCAGGTCGCCGACGCTCAGCGCGCTGGCCGTCGCCTGCCCCGGATGAACGCGGCGCAGCAGGGCCCGCAGCCGCGCGAGCACCTCCGGGGTGACCGGGGGAGCGGTGACGTAGTCGTCGGCGCCGGCCTCCAGGGCCGCGATGACGCCGGCGGGGTCCAGCCGGTCGGCGACGACGACGAGGGGGACGTCGCCGGCGGCGCGCAGCCGGCGACAGAACTCCAGCCCGTCCATCGGAGCATCGGGTTCGGACGGATCACCGCCGGCCGGGCCGAACACCAGCTCGTCCAGCCACGGCACGTCGGAGGCCAGCGGCAGGCAGGTCAGCACGAGATGCGCGCCGCGCGCGGCCAGCAGGGCGAGGGCCTGCTCGCCGGTTGCGGCCGTGTCGATGCCGTAGCCCTCGCCGAGCAGGGCGGGCACCAGGTCGCGCCGCAGGGCGGCCTCGTTCCCCACCAGCAGAAGTGTCGTCCGCACCTTGGCTATTTTCCCGGATCCGGCCTGCTTGTCCCCTCCGGGGCCCGTCCGGACCAGGGCACCCGGGCCCCGTCCGTGCCGGGAAACCAGGGCTGACAAGGCCCTCGACTGCTCCCGTCATGCCATTCGGCACATCCGACCGGTGGCCGAACGGCCCCGGACGGGGGTACCGAAGGTCCGCCCGGCGCGGGCGGACCGGCCCGGCCCGAACGGGTCAGGTCGGCCCGGCGCCCGCGGAGCCGTCCTCCAGGTCGCCCTCGGTGCGAAGGTAGAGCTCCTGCAGGGCGTCGAGGGTGGCCGGCTCGGGATGCTGCCACAGGCCCCGGGCGGCGGNCTCCAGCAGCCGTTCGGTGATGCCGTGCAGCGCCCAGGGGTTGGACTCGGTGAAGAACTTCTGGCTGTCGGCGTCGAGGGCGTAGGTCGCGGCGAGCCGCTCGTACATCCAGTCGGCGACCACGCCGGCGGTGGCGTCGTAGCCGAACAGGTAGTCGACGGTGGCGGCCATCTCGAACGCGCCCTTGTAGCCGTGGCGGCGCATCGCCGCCAGCCAGCGGGGGTTCACCACCCGGGCGCGGAAGACCCGGGAGGTCTCCTCGGTCAGCGTCCGGGTGCGCACGGCCTCGGGCCGGGTGCTGTCGCCGATGTAGGCGGCGGGGGCCCGGCCGGTCAGGGCCCGCACCGTCGCGACCATCCCGCCGTGGTACTGGAAGTAGTCGTCGGAGTCGGCGATGTCGTGCTCGCGGGTGTCGACGTTCTTCGCGGCCACCGCGATGCGCCGGTAGGCGGCCTCCATGTCCGCGCGGGCGGGGGCCCCGTCGACGCCGCGTCCGTAGGCGTAGCCGCCCCAGGTGGCGTAGACCTCGGCGAGGTCGGCGTCGTCGCGCCAGTTGCGGCTGTCGATCAGGGGCAGCAGGCCGGCGCCGTACGCCCCGGGCTTCGACCCGAAGATGCGCAGCGTCGCCCGCCGCTCGTCGCCGTGGGTCGCCAGGTCCGCGCGGGCGTGGGCGCGGACGTGGTTGTCCTCGTCGGGTTCGTCGAGGCCGGCGGCCATCCGCACCGCGTCGTCGAGCATCGCGACCACGTGCGGGAACGCGTCGCGGAAGAAGCCGCTGATGCGCACGGTCACGTCGATACGGGGACGGCCGAGCTCGGCCAGGCCGATCGGTTCCAGCCCGCTGACGCGGCGCGACGCGTCGTCCCAGACGGGCCGGATGCCGAGCAGGGCGAGGACCTCGGCGACGTCGTCGCCGGACGTGCGCATCGCGCTGGTGCCCCAGACGGACAGCCCGACGGACCGCGGCCAGTCGCCGGTGTCGGCCCGGTAGCGCTCCAGCAGCGACGTCGCCATCGCCTGGCCGGTCTCCCACGCCAACCGGCTGGGGACCGCCTTCGGGTCGACGGAGTAGAAGTTGCGGCCGGTGGGCAGCACGTTGACCAGGCCACGCAGGGGGGAGCCGCTGGGGCCGGCCGGGACGTAGCCGCCGTCGAGGGCGTGCAGGACGCTGGCGATCTCGTCGGTGGTCCGCGCGAGGCGCGGCACGATCTCGGTGGCGGCGAAGCGCAGCACCGCCCCGACCGCCTCCCGCCGCAGGTCCGCGGGCGGTTGCGGTTCCTCCCCGGCGCTTGCTGGCGCCGCCGGCAGGACGGCGCCGAGGACGGCGTCGAGGGCGGCGCCGACGGCGGCGGGCTCCCAGGCGCGGTCCTCCATCGCGGTGACCAGGGCGAGGGCGGTCCGTTCGGCGGCGTCGACGTCGACGCGGGCGGCGGTGTCGTCCTCGGCGAGGCCCAGGGCCTCGCGCAGCCCCGGCAGCGTCCGCTGGCCNCCCCACATCTGGCGGGCCCGCAGCATGGCGAGAACGAGGTTGATCCGCGCCTCGCCGGCCGGGGCGACGCCGAGCACGTGCAGGCCGTCGCGGATCTGCGCGTCCTTGACCTCGCACAGCCAGCCGTCGACGTGCAGCAGGAAGTCGTCGAACTCGGCGTCGTGCGGCCGGTCGGCGAGGCCCAGGTCGTGGTCGAGGCGGGCGGCCTGGATGAGGGTCCAGATCTGGGCGCGGATCGCCGGCAGCTTCGCCGGGTCCATCGCCGCGATCGAGGCGTGCTCGTCGAGGAGCTGCTCCAGGCGGGCCAGGTCGCCGTAGCTTTCGGCCCGCGCCATCGGCGGGACGAGATGGTCGACCAGGGTGGCGTGCGCCCGTCGCTTGGCCTGCGTGCCCTCGCCGGGGTCGTTGACGAGGAACGGGTAGATCAGCGGCAGGTCGCCGAGGGCCGCGTCCGTCGGGCAGGACGCGCTCATCCCCACCGTCTTGCCGGGCAGCCACTCCAGCGTCCCGTGCTTGCCGAGGTGGACGACGGCGTGCGCGCCGAACCCGCCGGCCGTCGCCGGGGCGGCCAGCCAGCGGTAGGCGGCCAGGTAGTGGTGGCTGGGCGCCAGGTCCGGGTCGTGGTAGATCGCCACCGGGTTCTCCCCGAAGCCGCGCGGCGGCTGGACCAGCAGCACGACGTTGCCGGCCCGCAGNGCGGCGAGGACNATCTCGCCGTCGGGGTCGCGGGTGCGGTCGACGTACAGCTCGCCTGGCGGCGGTCCCCAGTGCCGCTCGACGCCGGCCCGCAGGTCGGCGGGCAGCGTGTCGTACCAGGCCCGGTAGGCGGCCGCGGAGATCCGCACGGGGTTGCCGGCGAGCTGCGCCGCGGTGAGCCACGCCGGGTCCTGCCCGCCCGCGGCGATGATCGCGTGGATGAGGGCGTCGCCGTCCTGCGCGGCGACTCCCGGCAGGGCGTCCGGGCCGTCGGCGGGGCCGATGTCGTACCCGGCGGCGCGCATCTCGCGCAGCAGCCGCACGGTGCTCGCCGGGGTGTCGAGGCCCACCGCGTTGCCGATACGGGAGTGCTTCGTCGGGTACGCCGACAGCATCAGCGCGACGCGGCGCCCGGCGGGCGCGACGTGCCGCAGCCGGCCGTGCGCCACCGCGATGCCGGCGACCCGGTCGGCTCGCTCGGGATCGGCGACGTAGCTGGTCAGCCCGTCGGGGTCGACCTCCTTGAAGGAGAACGGCACGGTGATCAGACGGCCGTCGAACTCGGGGATCGCGACCTGGGTGGCGGCGTCCAGCGGCGACAGCCCGTCGTCGGAGTCCGCCCACGCCGCCCGCCCGCCGGTCAGGCACAGCCCCTGCAGGATCGGGATGTCCAGCGCGGCCAGCGCCCCGACGTCCCACGCCTCGTCGTCCCCGCCGGCGGCCGCCCGGGCGGGCTGGCTGCCGCCCGCGGCGAGCACCGTGACGACGAGGGCGTCGGCCCGGCCGAGCGTGGCGAGCAGGTCCGGCTCGGCGGTGCGCAGCGACGCGCAGTACACCGCCAGCGCCGTGCCGCCGGCCCGCTCGACCGCGGCGCACAGCTCCTCGACGAACGCCGTGTTGCCGGCGACGTGATGTGCCCGGTAGTACAACACCCCGATCACCGGGCCGGCCTGGCCGGCCGCGGACGGCCGAGCCGCGGCGGCGGGCCGGTCGAGCACGCCCCAGGCCGGGGTGGTGACCGGCGGGGCGAACCCGCCGCCGGTGAGCAGCAGGGTGTCGGCGAGGAAGCGGTGCAGCTCGCCGAGGTTGGCCGGCCCGCCCTCGGCGAGGTAGGCATGCGCCTCGGCGCAGATCCCCGCCGGCACCGTGGAGATGGCCATGAGCTCCGCGTCCGGGGCCCGCTCGCCGCCGAGGACGACCACCGGCCGCGGCCCGGCGAGCAGCCTGGCCAGGCCCTCCTCCCACATCCGCCGCCCGCCGAGGATGCGCACGACGACCACGTCGACGCCGTCGGTCAGCGCGTCGAGGGCGGTGGCGCCGGCGGCGTCGGTGACGTCGAGACGGGCCGGGTTGCCGAGCCGGTAGCGGGCGCCGCTCGCCCGCGCGGAGAGCAGGTCGGTGTCCGACGTCGACAGCAGCAGGACGACGGCGTCGAACTCGCCCTCGGCGGACCCGCCCGCGGCGGTGGACTCGGACGGCGTGCTGGACGCAGGGGTCACGGTGCTGCCTTTCCCGGGCTTCCTCGCCGTGTGCCGCTCGTGGGTGCCTCACGATGGCAGAACGGCCGCCGGGTATGTCAAGCGCTGTGNCGATACCGTCACGACCGACGATCAACCGACAGGGGCCGAGTGGGGCACGTATGCTCCGCCGGTGTCCACCAGCCCGCGGGAGCGCGTCCGCGACGCGTGCCCCGGCGTGCTGCGGACCCATCCGGCGGCGGACGGCGCGCTGGCCCGGCTGCGCATCCCCGGCGGAGCCCTCGACGGCGCCGCGGCCCGAATGCTCGCCGCGTGCGCCCGGGACGTCGCCGACGGCCACCTCGAGCTGACCTCCCGCGGAAACGTGCAGCTTCGCGGGCTCGCCGACGGCGCCGCCGCGGTGCTCGCCGCCCGGGCGCGGTCGGTCGGGCTGCTGCCGTCGGCCACCCACGAGCGGATCCGCAACATCGTCGGCTCCCCGCTGTCCGGGCGCGCCGGCAGGGGCGTCCGCGACATCGCCCCGCTCGTCGACGCGCTCGACCGCGGGCTGTGCGCCGACCCGACACTCGCCGAGCTACCTGGCCGAATGCTGTTCGCCGTCGACGACGGCAGCGGCGACCTGGCCGGCCTGCCCGCCGACTTCACCCTGCGGGCCGAGCCGGCGGGGCAGACCCTGCTGCTCGTCGCGGGCGAGGCGGCCGCGCTGCGGCTGGCGCAGAGCGCCGCCATACCCGCGCTGCTCGCCGCCGCCCGGGCCTTCCTCGACCTGCGCGCCGCCGGGGGCGCCGCGACCGCCGCCTGGCGGGTCGCGGAGCTGCCCGCCGGGCGCGACCGCCTGCTCGCCGCAGCCGCAGCCGCAGCCGCAGCCGTCGACGCCTCTGTTGACGCCGACGCCGACGCGCAGGTCCCGCCCGCCGCCGCGCCCGGCGAGGCCGCCGGCTCGCTCGCCGACGACGGCGGACCGCCGGGCGCCCGGCCGGGTCGGCACCGCCAGCGCGACGGCCGGTGGGCGCTGACGGCGCTGGTTCCACTCGGGCGTCTGTACGCCGACCAGCTGGATCTGCTCGCAACGATCGCCGACGCCGACGGTGACGGCCGGGTGGTGGTGACGCCGTGGCGGTCGGTCGTGCTGCGCGACCTCGACGCCGCGGCGGTGGCACCGGTCCTGGCGCGGCTGGCGGCTGCGGGGCTCGTCGTCGACGCGGACTCGGACTGGGTCGGGGTCACGAGCTGCGCCGGGCGGCCGGGCTGCGCCAAGGCGTTCGCCGACGTCCGCCGCGACGCCGGCCGATCGGCGGGGGCGGGTGGTGCCCCGGGCCGGGCCGGTCCGCCGGGCGGCGGCTCACGGCACCGCCGGGATCGGCTGCCCGTGCACTGGTCGGGCTGCGCCCGCCGGTGCGGCCAGCCGGCCGGCGAGGTCGTCGAGGTCGTCGCCGACGCCACCGGTTACCGGGTTCGCCGCGGCGCCGGAAGTGGCGCCCTGGTGCCGTGGTCATCGGGCGGCGCACTGCCCGCAGAGGTGGCGGGCGAGGTGTCGGCCGTCGGCTGGGACGCGCTCATCGACGCGGTGGCGGCGCAGCGCTCGGTTGCCCGCGCGGGTCGGGATGGACGGGAGGCTGGCACATGGAGGTGACGGTGGCGGGAACGCCGCGGCCCGACTACGTCCGGGACGGCGCGGAGATCTACCGTCGCTCGTTCGCGACGATCCGCGCCGAGGCGCGCCTCGACGGGCTGCCCGCCGACGTCGCCCGCGTCGCCGTCCGCATGATCCATTCGTGTGGCATGGTCGACCTCGTCGACGTCCTGGCCTTCAGCCCGGGGGTGGTCGCCGCGGCGCGGGCGGCCCTGCTGGCCGGCGCGCCGGTGCTGTGCGACGCCCAGATGGTCGCCGCGGGGGTGACCCGCCGTCGGCTGCCCGCCGACAACGACGTGCTGTGCCTGCTCGGCGATCCGCGGGTGCCCGGCCTCGCCGCCGAGCTGGGCACGACCCGCAGCGCCGCGGCGGTCGACCTGTGGGGCGAGCGCCTCGCCGGCGCCGTCGTCGCGATCGGCAACGCCCCGACCGCCCTGTTCCGGCTGCTGGAGCTCGTCGCGGCCGGCGCGCCGCGGCCGGCGGCCGTCCTCGGCATCCCGGTGGGCTTCATCGGCGCGGCCGAGTCGAAGCAGGCGCTCGCCGACGATCCGGCGGGCCTGGAGTTCCTCGTCGTGCACGGCCGNCGCGGCGGCAGCGCGATGGCCGTCGCCGCCGTCAACGCGATCGCGAGCGAGCAGGAGTGAGCGACGCGCGTGAACCGGCGCAGGTCAGNTCGACGGGCCGGCTGTGGGGCGTGGGTGTCGGCCCCGGTGATCCCGAGCTGATGACGCTGCGGGCGGCGCGGCTCATCCACGACGCCGACGTGATCGCCTACCACAGCGCCCGGCACGGTCGCAGCATCGCCCGGTCGATCGCCGCCGCGCACCTGCGCGGCGACCAGATCGAGGAGGCGCTGGTCTACCCGGTCACCACGGAGACGACCAGCCATCCCGGCGGCTACCGGGGGGCGATCGACGAGTTCTACGAGGACTGCGCCAAGCGGTTGGCGGCCCACCTCGACGCCGGCCGGAGCGTCGTCGTCCTCAGCGAGGGCGACCCGTTCTTCTACGGATCGTTCATCCACCTGCACCGCCGTCTCGCCGACCGCTACCCGACCGAGGTCGTGCCCGGCGTGACGTCGCTGTCGGCGGGCTGCGCGGTGCTCGGCCGCCCGCTCGTCGAGGGCAACGAGGTCCTCACCGTCCTGCCGGGCACGCTGGCGCCGCGGACCCTCGCCGAGCGCATCGCCGGCACCGACACCGCGGTCGTGCTCAAGATGGGCCGGACCTTCCCCGGCGTCCGCGACGCCTTCACCGACGCCGGCCGTCTCGCCGACACCTGGTACGTCGAGCGGGCGACGACCGCCGGCCAGCGGATCGCCCCTCTCGGCGAGGTCGACCCGGCGACCGTGCCCTACTTCTCCCTGGCCGTGCTGCCGAGCCCGGTGCGCGGCCCGGACGATCCGGCACCACTGCGCGCCGGCCAGGCCGAGTGGGTGCCCGCCGGCGCCGCGAGCCGGCCGGCGCCGTCCCCATCCGCCCCCGCCGGGACCACCGACCGCACCGCGCCGGCGGCCGAGGAGCCCGCGGTGGAGCGGTCCACGGTGGAGCGGTCAACGGTGGAGCGGTCCGCGGGCGAGGTCGTCGTGGTCGGGCTCGGCCCGGGCGCGCAGGACTGGTTGACCCCGCAGGCCGCCGCCGCGCTGGCCGCCGCCGACGACCTCATCGGCTACGGCCCCTACCTCGACCGGGTGCCCGCCACGCCGCGCCAGCGCCGGCACCCGTCGGGCAACACGGTNGAGGCGGAACGCGCCGAGCTCGCCCTGGAACTGGCCGCCGCCGGCGCGAGCGTCGCGGTGGTGTCCTCCGGCGACCCCGGCGTCTTCGCGATGGCGACCGCCGTCGTCGAGGCCGCGGCGCAGCGGCGGTTCGCCCACGTCGACGTGCGGGTCGTGCCCGGGCTGACCGCCGCCCAGGCGGTGGCGAGCCGGGTCGGCGCGCCGCTCGGCCACGACTTCTGCGTGCTGTCGCTGTCCGACCGGCTCAAGCCGTGGGAGGTCATCGAGCGGCGGCTGCGCGCCGCCGCAGCGGCCGACCTCGTCCTCGCGATCTACAACCCGGCGTCGCGGACCCGGCGCGAGCAGCTCGAACGGGCCCGCGCGGCGCTGCTGGAGCACCGCGCCCCGGACACCCCGGTGGTGATCGGCCGTGACGTCGGCGGCCCCACGGAGACCGTCACCGTGACGACCCTCGGCGACCTGGACCCGGCCGGTGTCGACATGCGCTGCCTGCTGCTCGTCGGCTCCTCGACGACGCGGATCGTCCACCGCGACACCGGCCGCGACCTCGTCTTCACCCCCCGCCGCTACCCGGCACCGTGAGATGCGGGGTGCGGAAGAAACAGTAGTGATCTTCCCGCCGGCCGGTTCCGCGGAACCGGCCCTGCGGCCGGGACGAAACCCGACGCGCGACGAACCCCAGCCAGATCTGACCCACGCCGTTACGGCACAGGAGGTGTCCGTGCTGTCACGGCACCGGCGACAGAGCCCGCGCCCGCGTGGCGAGAGGTGGCAAGGTCGGTCAGCCAACGTGTTGCGGGGGCGATGTCGGAGACGACCGGGAATCCGGACGGTGGGGGCGGACGGTCGATCATGAGGACGGGCAGGCCGAGGTCGCGGGCGGCGGTGAGCTTGGCGGCGGTCATCGCGCCGCCGCTGTCCTTGGTCACGAGGACGTCGATGGCGTGGCGGCGCAGCAGCGCGGTCTCGCCGGCCACGTCGAACGGGCCCCGGTCGAGGATCACCTCGAGCCGCGGGGGCAGCGGGCCGGTGGGGGGCTCGACGCAGCGCGCCAGGAACCAGGGGCGGTGCAGGCCGGCGAACAGCGCGAGGTCGCTGCGACCGGTGGTCAGGAACACCCGCGGGCCGGGGTCGGTCGCCGCGCCGCGCCGGAGCGGGACGAACCGGTCGATCAGGTCCGTCANAGCGGGCAGGGACGGGACCCGGCGCCAGTCGTCGCCGGGCTGGGCCAGCCAGCCGGGGCGACGCAGGACCAGCAGCGGCACGCCGGTGGCCGCAGCGGCCGTCGCGGCGGAGGCGGTCATGCGGGCGGCGAACGGGTGGGTGGCGTCGACCACGGCGTCGATCCGTTCGCAGCGCAGATGCTCGGCGAGGCCGGCCGGACCACCGAACCCGCCGATGCGGACCCGGCAGGACGGCGGCACCCGCGGCTCGCGCACCCGTCCGGCCAGGGAGTAGACGACGTCGAACCCGCCGGCCTCGGTCAGGGCGAGGGCCAGCCGGCGGGCCTCGCCGGTGCCCCCCAGCAGCAGCACCCGCAGTGGCACAGATGCCGCCGCGCGCTGCGGTCCTGCCGCCGGGTCGTCGCCGGCCGTACCGGGCGGCGCGGATCGGGCGGGGTCGGTGCCGGTCACCGTGGTTCGGCGGGGTCCAGCTCGCCGGGTACCGAGGACCAGCCCGTGGCGGGGGCCGGCTGGCAGCCGTCGGGGGCGAAGCGCTGCGGTGAGTAGAGGAAGCTGTCGCGGAAGCCCGCGGCGGCCAGCGCCCGACCGACGATGATGACCGCGGTCTTCGTGAGGCCGGCCGCCCGGGACTGCGCGGCGATGTCGGCGAGCGTGCCGCGCAGCACCACCTCGTCGGACCGGCTGGCCCACGCGACCACGGCCGCCGGGCAGTCCGGGCCGTAGCTGGGCACGAGCTCCTCGACCAGCGTCTCGATGCGGTGCACGGCCAGGTGCAGTACGAGCGTCGCCCGGGACCGGCCGAGCGTCGCCAGATCCTCGCCGGGCGGCATCGGGCTGGACAGCACGGCCGTGCGCGTCAGCACGACGCTCTGGGCGACGCCGGGAACCGTCAGCTCCCGGCGTAGCGACGCGGCGGCGGCGGCGAACGCGGGAACGCCGGGGGTGACGTCGTAGGGGACGCCGGCCGCGTCCAGCCGCCGCATCTGCTCGGCCAGGGCGCTGTAGAGGGACGGATCGCCGGAGTGCAGGCGGGCGACGTCCTGGCCGGCGGCGTCGGCGGCGCACAGCTCGGCCGTGATCGCGTCGAGGGTCATCCGGGCCGTGTCGACGAGACGCGCGCCGGGCGGGCAGTGGGACAGCAGGTCGGCGGGGACGAGGCTGCCGGCGTACAGGCAGACCGGGCAGGCGGCGATCAGGTCCCGCCCGCGCACGGTGATGAGGTCGGCGGCACCCGGCCCCGCCCCGATGAAGTGCACGGTCATCCGCGCTCGCCGCCCCGGGCCCGGCGGCCGGCCGCCGCGGGGGGACGGGCACCGGCGGCGGTGGGCGTGGGAGCGTGGCCCGCGGTGCCTGCGGGTCGTCGCAGGGTGCTCGGCACGACGGGCAACGCTAGCAGGCTGGCCGGGGCGGATCCCCGGATCGTCGCAAGCGGCGTCCAGGTCNGCCGTGGACACGCCAGACGATCCCGGATTCACTACTCAGAGTAATATCTCTGATACAAAAGGCGGGTGATGGTGCCCGGGTCCGGGATCCCCCGTAGCTGGTCCGCGCCGGGGCCGCACGGCCGCCGCACCCTGCACCGCAGCCCGGTGCTCTGGGTGCCGTTGGCGCTGGCCAGCCTGGCGCCCTGGCTCGTCGAGGCGTCCACCGTCCCGTCCGACACCACCCGGGTGAAGCTGCGCTCGGTGGCATTCATGATCCAGAGTGTCGCCTCGCTCGCTCTGATCGGCNCGCGCTACGGGCGTTCGGCCGGGCTGAGTCAGATCCGCGTCGGGCCCTGGTATCTGCTGTGGACCGGAGTCTCGCTCGGCCTGATGACCATGACCTGGCATGCATCGCTGCTCGGCGCCAGATCGCAGATCGACAGTGCGGCCGTGGCCCGGGCGCTCGCGGTGGCCAGCGTCGCACTGCTCTGCTGGACGGCTGGATACCTGCTCGGCCCGGGTGCCGACGCGCTGGCAGTGGCACGGGGGCTTGNGACGGCGGNCGTGCGCGGCGCGGAGTTCCGGGTGCGCAACGCCGCGGTGCCCTGGGTGCTGTGTGGGATCTCCGTCGTCGCCCGTGGCCTCCAGATCGCCCTCGGTCAGTACGCCTACCTCGGCGACGCATCCGCGTTGGTCAGCAGCTCCAGCGCCAACGCGCAGCCCCTCACCCAGCTGGGCAGCTGCGGCCTGCTCGGGTTGCTCGTCGCGGCGGTCGCGCTGGCCCGTGAGGGTGGGCGTCGCTGGACCCTGACGTTCGACGTGCTGCTCGCCGTCGAACTCGCCTTCGCCCTCGTCGGGGGGATGAAAGGCGTGTTCGTGACGACCGTCGGCGCGACGTTCGTGACCTTCGCGGTGGCCCGCGGACGGCTGCCCGTGCGGTGGATCGTCGTCGCAACCGCGCTGCTGCTGCTGGTGATCGTGCCGTACAACGCCGCCTACCGGACCCAGGTTCGCAGCACGGCCGGCCCCATGAGCGGGCGGGCGGCGGTGCTGCTCGCGCCGTCGGTGCTGGCGCACTCCGTCACCGGGGCCGTCGGCACCCTCACCAGGGCCGTCGGCACCGTCACCGACGCCATCAGCACGGGCGCTGCCGGCACCGGCGGGGTCACCTCCGCCTCCGACTCGGCCGAGTCGGCCGACTCGGCCGACTCGGGGGAGTCGAGCTGGCGGTATCTGGCCGATCGGACCGGGGCCGTGGACAGCCTCGCCATCGTCCTGGCGAGGACCCCGGACACCGTCCCGTACCACAGCGCGTCCGAGTTGTTGTTCTCCCCGGTCCGCACGCTGATCCCGCGGGCGCTCTGGCCGGGCAAGCCGCTGCGGATCACCGGGTATGACTTCAAGCAGGAGTATCTCGCCGGCGACGCTCGGGTGTACTCGTCCGCCGCCGTCTCGCCGCAGGCCGACCTGTACCGCTACGGTGGCCTGCTGCCGCTGCTGATCGGTATGACGCTGCTCGGAGCTGGTTACCGCCTCGTCGACGAGGCCTGGCATCCGGCCGTCGACCTGCGCTACGTCGTCCTGTTCGGCCCGCTCCTGCCCAGGATGCTGGGTTCCGAGACCAGTGTTGTGGATCTGCTCGCCGCCCTGCCGATCCAGCTCGCCGTGCTGTTCGCCGTCGCCACGTACGCCTTCGGCGGGGCCGACTCGGGGCCGCGGCGCCCGGGTGGTCGGCCAGGGGCGGGCGTCCGCGGGACCGGGGCGAGACCCCGACCGGATCCCCCGCCGGCCACCGCACCAGAGGCGACGAGCCGGCCGACGATCAAAGTGGCACCTCCCGGCCGTCGCTGACACGGCCCACCAGCAGCCCTGACGCGGCGGAGCCGTGGATCCCGGGCGGTATCCTCAGCACCGGCCGGGCCCGCCTGGACGGGCTCACCCCGGGCGTGGTGCCGGCCACGCCGGGTCGGTCGTCTCCGCTCGGCTGCCCGGCGTCGCCGCTCGGTTCCCCGGCGTCGCCGGACCTGCCGGCGCTGGCCGTCGCGGCTCGGCGGGTGCGCAGGGCCCGAGCCGCCTGCTGCCACAGCAGCAGCGCCACGCCCAGGGTGAGCGCGCCGCGGGCGCTGATCGTGTACAGCACGAGGCCGCCCTCGTACTGCAGGATGCCGGCGACGAGGGCGAGCAGCCCCAGTAGCGCCGCCGGATGGCGTCGGCGCCACAGTGCGCCCTCCGCGCGGGCCAGCAGCAGGCCGCCCAGCCCGGCGAGCAGGACCATCCAGACCGGTCCGCCGATCGGCAGCAGCTCGCCGAGCTGGGTGGGGATCCGGTCGAAGGCGCTGGTGATGCCGTAGGTGCCGGACAGGCGGACCTTCAGCGAACGCGACTCCAGGGCGGTGCTCAGCTTGCCGGGGGCGAGGAAACGCGGGATGGCGATCATCGCATCGTCGCGCAGTGTTACCGGGCCGATCGGCGGTGATCCGGTGCGGAGCTGGTGCAGGATGATCGACGGGTAGGAGTTGCCGTCCAGGCGGACCCCCAGGTCGCCGACGCCGCGCCGGCTGATTCCCCGCTCCGGTTGGGCGAGCGCGCCGCCCAGCGCCGCGACCCGTTCGCCGACGCCGGCCCCGGCGCCGAACGCCTGCCGGCCGGCGTCGGCTCGTGCGCCGTAGATGACGAGGTAGGACAGCAGGATCAGGCCGCTCACCCAGGCCAGTTGCCGGCCTCGCACGGGGATCCCGGTCACGGCGAGCAGGTACAGCACGACCGCCACCGAGATCGCCACCGGCAGCCGCTGACCGGCGAGGGTGTGCAGGGTGCACTGGACGGTCAGCACCAGGACGAGCCAGCGTCCGCGCGTGCGCACCAACACCGCGAAGCTGGCCAGCGCGAGGCCGACGACGAGGAACTGCGTCGCGAACCCGCCGGCGAGGTACTGCCCGCCCGACTCGGCCCCGGGGTCCGGCCCGGCCGTCGTCGCCGCTCGCCCGGCGGCGGTCACGGCGACCGCGGCCACGGCGAAGACGACCAGGAACCGCCAGTCGTAGAAATCCGGAACGCCGGCCCGAAAGGATGCCCGGTCCGGCGCTTCGCGGGTCGCGACCCGATAGGTACCGGCGAAGAAAAGAAGGGCGACGCCGACCAGAATCGCATAGACCGCGACGTCCGAATCGGTCGTCAGCAGCCGGTTGTCGCTGTATACCGGCGCGACGGCCTGGAGAACCTCGGTCGCGCCGTGATAGATGACGGCGATGCCGACGAAAAGCAGCCCGAGACTTCTTTTCGCCTGCTGCCACCGCCGGTACACGAGGAGACCGACGGCGAGCCCCTGCAGCAGCAGGCCCAGGGCGAGCGCAGCCGACACCGATGACCTCTCATCCCCGTTCGCGAGCCTTTCCGGCGAAACCTGACGCCATGCGTCCCGGACGCCGCCCCGAGGTGGTCCGCCGGACCTCGACGAAGGTAGCCGTCGGACACTCCCGGAATGGCGCGGTGGCCGAAGGTCCGGTTTTCGGCGAGTCGGTACAAGNCTCAGGTCGTGCCGGCGGCGCGGTCCACCCGCTGCGACGAGACGTGGGTCGCTCGGCTCCGTTGAAGCGGATTACCAGCCCGATCTGGGTGGTTCGCCCGAAATATTCACCATGCCGTCGATGTGGCCATCCTGGGGTGTCGCGCGGCCGGCTCCGGGATACGCTGGGACGCGTGGACCGGGTCGCCGCGCGTGCCGCGCTCCAACAGCGCAGGGCGGAACTCTACCGGGCGGCCGACGATCTCTTCGCCGATCTCGGCCTGGCCGAGATCTCGCTTCGCGACATCGGGGCCCACGCCGGGGTGGAACCGGTGGAGTCGGTCCGGGACTATCTTGCCGGCACCGTGGAGGGCGAGGTGTGGGAGGTGCCGCTCTCCGTGCTCGTCGACGAATTCTTCCGGGTCATCAACAGCGCGGTGGCGACAGCGGGCCCGTCGGCGGTGGAAAGACTGTCGGCGCTCGTCCGCGNCACCATGAGCTACTACCTTCGTTATCAGACGACCGCATTGTTGCTCCGTTATCGGACGATCATGCGGGTGGGGGAGCGGTTCTCGATCGGCGAGCAGGTGGTCGAGCGCGGCGCCAGCCAGCTTTTCGGCGAGATCATCCAACAGGGGGTGCGGGAGGGCGTGTTCCGCACGCCCTACCCGGCCGACGCGCGGCGCANCATCGAGGCGGCCGGCACGGCCGCGCTGGAGTGGTACGACCGCACCGGCCCCGTCCAGCCCGACGAGCTGATCGAGCGCTACGTGCGCCTCTCGCTGGCCACCGTCGAGTTCNCCGACCTGCGCTGAGCGAGCTTCGGGCTCCGGTCCGCGCCCAGCCGAGGGTCATGATCTCGGGAGCGGATCGCTGGGCCGGAACCTCGACGATGCGCTCGCCCGTCCGNTCGGGCATGATCAGCGGGATCGGCTCGCGGACGGGCATCGGCGCGTCCCCCCGCACCACGACCGTCGCGGCGAGCAGCTCGTCGAGGGCGGGCGCCGCCGCCGGATTCCCGGCGGCCGGTCCGGTGAAGACCGCGCAGAGGAACCAGCGCGAGCCGTCGATGCCGACGATGCGGGCGGGGATCGGACCCGATTCGACGTCGATCGGCAGGTACAGCTCGGGGCCGCGCGGCCCGGGCCGGCAGGCGTCCGGGTCGTCCGGCGCCGCCGCGGCGAGCAGGTCCGCGCGGATCTCGGCCCACAGTTGCTGTCCTCGCGGTGCGGCCAGCACGGACAGCTCCAGGGCGGAGGAGCCGTCGGTCGCGACCAACGCCGGCACCGGCCCGTCGAGTGACAGCCGCAGCCAGGTACCCGTCACGCGGGGAATCAGCAGCGCGCCGAAGTCCGCCCGCTGTCGGCCGTCATCGGGCCGGGTGGCGATGTCGTAAGGTCCCGCGACGTCCGCAGGTCCCGGGGCGTCCGCGTTGTCGACGGAGCCCGGGCGAGGCCCGGTCGGCGGGTCGGCGTCCCCGCGCGTGGCGTCGATCCGGCCGGACGCGCCNGCTCGCGCGGCCTCGCGTCGTCCATCGCGCCTGTGTCGTCCACCGCGCATGAGTCGCCCACCGAGCACCGCCGACCACCTCCTGTCCGAAGCTTGTAGTGATCGGAGCGTGACGTCGGGTAGGCGCGCCGGGATTCTCGTGGGAACGCCGCGCCCCTGCGCNGGCTTCGCCGCAGGCGTGGTCCATCGCCATAAAAATCCGGAAAGATGCATCCGGCCGGCCCGGATCTGCCAACCTCGGCGTGTGCTCTCGACCTCCGGTCCGCCGCGCTCCATCGAGGACCTGCGGCGTCTCGAACGCCAGGCGGCGCCGCTGCGGTTCCGGTACTTCTGGGGCCAGCGTCAGGCCGTCGCGGACGGCACGGGAGCGGGTTGCCTGAGCCTGCGCTGGCCGGCCCGCTTCGCGGTCGACGGGGTCGACTACCCCAGCGCGCAGCACTACGTGCTGGCGCGCAAGGCCGGGCTGTTCGGCGACCAGGCCGCCGCGGAGGCGGTGCTCGCGCTGCCCGCGCCGATCTCGCTGGCCGCCGTCGGCCGGCGGATCCGCGGCTTCGACGAGGCGGTGTGGGACCGTCACCGCTACGCCGTCGCCCTCGCCGCGAACTCCGCGAAGTTCGCCCAGAACGCCATCCTGCGCACCTACCTCGCCGGCACCGCCGGCCTCGTCCTCGCCGACATCAGCCCGCGGGACCGGGTGTGGGGGATCGGCTGCGACCGCGACGACGATCGGGCCGGCCGGNCGAGCGCCTGGCCCGGGCGCAACCTGCTCGGCTTCGCCCTGATGGAGGTCAGGGACGCCCTGCTGGCGGCGGCCACGGCGAGGTGACCTGCCCCGAACGGCGTGACCTGCCGGCCTAAATCGCGTAACGGGATGGTCGAAACGCGGTGAGTCCGGGACCATCGGAGGCGTGTCAGTTCCCAACCAGAAAGCGTCGCTGCCCAAGNCCTGGACGGTCTCCGAGTCGCTGAGCGGGGGGATGAAGCTCCCGTTCGTCGTCGGCCTCGACGATTCGGACACCCCCTACGATGTCGTCGACGCGCTCGCGCTCGCTCCCTTCACGACCGGTGAACAGCCGTGGGCCCGCAGTGCGCGGGTGGATCGGCTCCGCCCCGGAGCGACCCTGTTGCCTTCCGGAGCGCGGGTGCTGCGCTCCGTCGTGGAAGAGTCCCGTGACTCCCGGCTGGCCGTGGGGGAGGGCTGGACGGTGCGGTCCGTGCGCTGGNGCGGTGGCGGCGGCGAGGTCACCGTGACGGCGGTCAGCGAGCAGCTCGCCCGGGGTGTGCTCGAGGATGTCCTGCGTTCGTCCGCGGCCGAGACCGGCTCGGACAGCTCCGTCAGCATGGGGTTCTGGTACCTGTCCGGCCAGCGTGGGCCGATCCGGACCAGCCGGCGGACCGCGACGACGAGGTGGTCGTCGATCCGGGACAACTACGCCTCGGCGGCCCGGGACTCCCTCGACAAGCTCATGGCGATCCGCCGCGACAACGTGATCGGCCGGCTGATCCTGCTGCACGGGCCGGCCGGGACGGGCAAGACGACGGTGCTGCGCGCGCTGGCCAACGAGTGGCGCTCCTGGTGCCAGGTCGACTGCGTGCTCGACCCGGAGTCCCTGTTCGCCGACCCGGCCTACCTGATGGAGGTCGCGATCGGCTTCGACGACGACGGCGACCCCGACAGCGACTCCGCCGACGCCGACCACTCCGACGCCGCCGGCCACGCTGCCGGCGTCGGTGACGCCGCGGGCGTCGGTGGCTTCGACACCGCCGCGGACGGTGCCGTCGGCGGCGGGCAGGACGGCGAGGGTGACCGAATGGGCCAACCCGCCGTGCGCCGCTGGCGGCTGCTGGTGATCGAGGACTGCGACGAGCTGATCCGCGGGGACGGTCGCGGCGCCGCCGGACAGCAGCTGTCCCGGCTGCTCAACCTCACCGACGGGCTCGTCGGCCAGGGCCGGGAGGTGCTCGTCGCTTTGACGACCAACGAGGACCTGTTCCGGCTGCATCCCGCGGTGGTGCGCCCGGGCCGGTGCCTGGCCCAGATCGAGGTGGGCGCCCTGCCCCACGCCGAGGCCGTCTCCTGGCTCGGCTCGACCGACGGGGTCGGCTCGACGATGACGCTCGCGGAGCTGTTCGCCCTGCGCGACGGCCGCGGTCTGCCCCGCCCGAGCGGCGGTGACACCCGCCACGGCCTCTACCTGTGATCGGACCGGGGGTGTCAGGCCGCCCGGCGTGGCACCCCCGGTGTACCAGGGCCCGTCCCGGTCAGGTCCGCCGGGCCTGGTCCGCGTGGACCAGGCGNCGCAGGGCGGCGCGGGCGAGCGGTGCGTAGGCCAACAGGACGGGCAGGGGTCCACGCAGCCGCAGCCAGGTGGAGGTACCGCCGTCCAGACAGGGCTCGACGCCGTGGTCGAGGGTGAGGTGCAGCGGGCCGAGCGTCACCCGCCAGGACCAGGTGCGGGCCAGTTCGTCGACGGCGGTGACGACGAAGCCGGCCGCCGGCGGTAGGAAGGACCGCACCTCACCGGTCATCCCGGGATGGATCCGGGTCTCCCCTCCGTCGACGCGTACGCCCACGACCTGCGGCGCCCACGCCGGCCAGCGGTCCGGCTCGGCGTAACGCCTCCAGCTCTCCGTCACCGGCGCCGGCCCCGACGCCTGGAGGAACAGCGTGGCCATGGCAGGCAACGTTAGTGTGCCGGCAGGCGTCCTTCACGGTGAGCGCCGCAGATCGCGGCACCCGACGGGCCGGATCGTACCGAGCTACCCGCCGAATCCGGGTACCACCGCTAAGGTAAGCCGCAGTGGGGTCAACCGGTGCATTTCGGGTCGGCGGCGGGTGGTGCCGGTATCGGCGCGTCCGATTGCGCGGCCGGCGTGCCCGTATGCGGCGGCCGCGCAATCGGAGCGGTCGCGGCCGTCTCGGGTTGGAACGCGCCGACCTGGGGAAACGTCGCATTTGGCAACCTTGTGTTCAGCTTTGTGGGGAGTGATTGTGACGGCGGTGCGCAGCGGATCCATCGCCGGGCAGCGGTCCGCCGAGGTGCGCCGCGCCTCGGCGATGCCGGTCCTGGCCAGCCGGGTGGATGCCACCGGCGAGCAGGCCCGGCGCAACGCCGAGGGGCACTGGCACGCCGTGACCGATCTGCAGGAGCGCCTGGCAGTCGCGGCCGTCGGCGGTTCGCAGCAGGCCCGGGCGCGGCATGTCGCCCGCGGCAAGCTGCTGCCCCGGGACCGCGTCGACACGTTGCTCGACCGCGGCAGTCCCTTCCTGGAGCTGTCCCCGCTCGCCGCGAACGGGCTGTACGACGACCCGGTGCCGGGGGCGGGCATCATCACCGGGATCGGCCGGATCGCCGGCCGGGAATGTGTGGTCGTCGCCAACGACGCCACCGTGAAGGGCGGCACCTATTACCCGCTGACGGTGAAGAAGCACCTGCGCGCCCAGGAGGTGGCGCTGCACAACCGGCTGCCCTGTGTCTATCTGGTGGACTCCGGCGGCGCCTTCCTTCCCCTGCAGGATCAGGTGTTTCCGGACCGGGAGCATTTCGGGCGCATCTTCTTCAACCAGGCGCGGATGTCGTCGCTGGGCATCGCCCAGATCGCCGCTGTGCTGGGGTCCTGCACGGCCGGCGGCGCCTACGTCCCGGCGATGGCGGACGAGGCGGTCATCGTCCGCGACCAGGGGACGATCTTCCTGGGCGGCCCGCCGCTGGTGAAGGCCGCGACCGGGGAGGTGGTGACGGCCGAGGAGCTCGGCGGCGGCCTGCTGCACGCGCGCACCTCGGGGGTGACCGACCACCTGGCCGAGGACGACGCGCACGCCCTGCGGATCGTCCGGTCGATCGTGGCGAACCTGGCGCCGCGTGCCCCCCGGCCGTGGACGGTCGAGCCCACCGAGGAGCCCGCCGTGGACCCGGCCGGCCTTTATGCGGCGGTGNCGACGGANTCGCGGACGNCGTATGACGTGCGGGAGGTGATCGCGCGGATCGTGGACGGGAGTCGGTTCGCGGAGTTCAAGCGGGAGTACGGGTCGACGTTGGTGACCGGCACGGCGCGGTTGCATGGTCATCCGGTGGGGATCGTGGCGAACAACGGGGTGTTGTTCGGGGAGTCGGCGTTGAAGGGGGCGCATTTCATCGAGTTGTGTGACCAGCGGGGGATTCCGTTGGTGTTCCTGCAGAACATCTCGGGGTTCATGGT
>NZ_LJFZ01000033.1:0-101144 GCF_001420875.1 Frankia sp. AvcI1
CGCGCGAGAGACCAGCTCGGTTGTCCGGGAGAGGAGTGACGAGGTGTCGGTACTCGGCCGAGCAACCTGGCGGGAGCTCGGGGGCGACCGACCGCTGCTCGTGCTGCCCCTGGGCAGCACCGAGCAGCACGGACCGCACCTCCCGCTCGACACCGACACCCGGATCGCCTCCGCCGTCGCCCACGGTCTCGCGCAGCGGCTGGAGCCCCTGCTCGTCGGGGCGGCGCTGCCGTACGGGGCCAGCGGCGAGCACGCCGGGTTCCCCGGCACGGTCTCCCTGGGCACGCAGGTGCTCGAGCGGGTGGTCGTCGAGCTCGTTCGCTCGGTCGACGACACGGCTCGCGCCGTCGTGCTGGTCAACGGTCACGGGGGGAACATCGCCGCCCTCAGGTCGGCCCGGCGGATCCTGGCCGGGGAGGGTCGTCCGGTGTTCCTGTGGGCGCCGGTTGCGGCGCTGGCCGCGACCGTCGGCGTACCGGCGGCGGACCGCGACCTGCACGCCGGCCGCGGCGAGACCTCCCTGCTACTGCACCTGGCTCCCGACCTGGTCCGGCTGGACCTGGCCGTGGCCGGACCCAGCCCGTCGCTGGCCGAGCTCCTCGCCCGCGGCGTCGCCGCGCTCAGCCCCTCCGGAGTGCTGGGCGACCCGGCGGGCGCGTCGGCGGCCGAGGGCGCCCGCCTGCTCGACGCCTACGTCGACGACGCCGTCGAACGGCTGCTGGACTGGACGCGGCATCAGGGCCTCACGCCGCCGACGGCGCGGACCGTGGGCCGGTCCGCGTGACGCGCGGCAGCGGCGCCCCGGCCTCGTCGCCGTCTTCGGTCGCGCCGTCTTCGGTCGCGCCGGCTCCCGTTGCGCTGATCACCGGTGCGGCGCGCGGGCTCGGGGCCGCGGTCGCCCAGGCGCTCGACGCGGCCGGATACCGCCTCGTCCTCGCCGATCTGGCAGTGCCGGAACCGCCGACGGCGGGCTACCCGTACGCGACCGGACGAGAGCTCGACGCGGTCGCCGCCCGCTGCCGCGACGCGGTCGCCGTCCGGGTGGACGTCCGCCGCCAGGCCGACGTCGACGCGGCCGTCGCCGTCGCCCGGGAGCGCTACGGCCGGCTCGACACGGCCGTCGCCGCCGCCGGCATCATCGCCGGCGGGCCCCCGATCTGGCAGACCGACGACGACTCCTGGCAGACACTGCTCGCCGTGAACCTCACGGGTGTGTTCCACGTCATCCGGGCGGCGGTCCCGGCACTGCTCGAGGCGCCCGCCGGGCGGTTCGTCGCGGTCGCCTCTGCGGCGGGAACCCGGCCGCTGGCCCGCCTGGCCGCCTACTCCGCCGGCAAGCACGGCGTCGTCGGGCTCGTGCGCAGCCTCGCCGCGGACCTCGCCGGTACGGCGGTGACGGCGAACGTCGTCTGCCCCGGCTCGATGGACACCACCATGCTGGCCGAGTCCGCGAAGATCTACGATCTGCCCGACGCGGGGGAGTTCGCCGGCCATGCCTACCTGCGCCGGCTGCTGCGACCCGAGGAGGTCGCCGCCGCGGTGGCCTTTCTGTGCTCACCCGCGGCGAGCGGGATGACCGGCTCCGTGCTGGCTGCGGACGGCGGCTTCACCGGCTGACCGGCTGACGGGACATGTCAGTCTGGCCAGCCGTAGCGTTCCGGCGCCAGGACGAAGGCGGCGGCTCCCCGCAGCGCGACGCCGGCCGGATCGTCGCTGCGCCCGATGCGCATCCGCCGGACGAAGGCCAGACCGGCATGGCGCTCGAAGCCGGCGAGCAGGGCGTCCCAGAAGATCGGCCCGGACTGCGCGAAGCCGCCGGCCACGACGGCCGCCTCCAGGTCGAGCAGGCTCGCGCTGGCGGCGAGCCCCGCGCCGACGGCGGTCCCGGCTCGGGCGAGCTCGCGGCGGGCGATCTCGTCACCGGCCGCGGCCGCGGCGGCGAGGGTGTGACCGTCGGCCGGCTGACCGGCGGGGGGAGCCCACCCGGCCGCCCGGGCCCGGTGCACCGTCCGCGGACCGGACGCGAGCGCCTCGACGCAGCCCCGACCGCCGCACGGGCAGTCCGGTCCGTCCACGTCCACGACGACGTGACCGATGTGGCCGGCGTTGCCGGAGGTGCCGTGGAACAGCCGGTCCCCCAGCACCAGCCCGCCGCCGACGCCGGTCGAGACGGTCACCGCGAGCAGGTTGCGCACGCCCCGCCCCGCCCCGGCCCAGTGCTCGCCGGCGACGAGCGCGACGCCGTCGTTGTGGACCAGCACGGGCCGCTCGGGGAACAGCTCGCGCAGCCGCGCGCGCAGCGGGAACCCCCGCCAGGCCGGGATGTTCAGCGGCGACACCTCGCCCGCCGGCCATTGCATCGGGCCCGCGCACCCGCAGNGGCCAGACCGGCATGGCGCTCGAAGCCGGCGAGCAGGGCGTCCCAGAAGATCGGCCCGGACTGCGCGAAGCCGCCGGCCACGACGGCCGCCTCCAGGTCGAGCAGGCTCGCGCTGGCGGCGAGCCCCGCGCCGACGGCGGTCCCGGCTCGGGCGAGCTCGCGGCGGGCGATCTCGTCACCGGCCGCGGCCGCGGCGGCGAGGGTGTGACCGTCGGCCGGCTGACCGGCGGGGGGAGCCCACCCGGCCGCCCGGGCCCGGTGCACCGTCCGCGGACCGGACGCGAGCGCCTCGACGCAGCCCCGACCGCCGCACGGGCAGTCCGGTCCGTCCACGTCCACGACGACGTGACCGATGTGGCCGGCGTTGCCGGAGGTGCCGTGGAACAGCCGGTCCCCCAGCACCAGCCCGCCGCCGACGCCGGTCGAGACGGTCACCGCGAGCAGGTTGCGCACGCCCCGCCCCGCCCCGGCCCAGTGCTCGCCGGCGACGAGCGCGACGCCGTCGTTGTGGACCAGCACGGGCCGCTCGGGGAACAGCTCGCGCAGCCGCGCGCGCAGCGGGAACCCCCGCCAGGCCGGGATGTTCAGCGGCGACACCTCGCCCGCCGGCCATTGCATCGGGCCCGCGCACCCGCAGNCGACCCCGGCTACCGCGTCCGCCGCGACCCCGGCGGATGCCAGCGCCGCGTTGACGCACTCCCGCAACGCGCCGAAGACCTCCTCGGCCGCCCTGCCCCGACCCGGCCCGGCTCCGGCCGGCTCGGCTCCGGCCGGCTCGGATTCGGGCGGCTCGGATTCCGACGGCTCAGGCCCGGACGGACGGTGAGCAGGCACGGGACGGCGGGCGGTGGCACGGATCGTGCCGTCGGCGTCGACGACCGCCGCTGCGATCTTGGTGCCGCCGACGTCCACGGCCAGCGCGGGCCCGGCTCCGAGCTCGACCAGCGGTGCCGACGCCTCGACCCCGACGACCCCCCGTGGCCGCGACGACCCCGCCATGCCCCATCCCTCCGCTCGGCCCGTTCTCTCGACTGGCCGTCCTGCGACCCGATCCGCGGGCCCGTGGCCGTGGCCGTGGCCGTGGGCGTGGCCGTGGGCGTGGGCGTGGGCGTCCGGGCGAACAACAACGGCCGGGCTCCAGCCTCGTCGGGGACGGGTGGAGGCCCGGCCGTGCGGTCCGGGGAACCGGTCAGCCAGCNTTGCGCTTCTCGATCGCCTCGGTGAGCTGCGGGACGACGTTGAAAAGGTCGCCGACCAGCCCGTAGTCCGCGAACTCGAAGATCGGCGCCTCGGGGTCCTTGTTGACGGCGACGATCGTCTTGGACGTCTGCATCCCGGCCCGGTGCTGGATGGCACCGGAGATGCCGACCGCGATGTAGAGCTGCGGCGACACCGTCTTGCCGGTCTGGCCGACCTGGTTCTGGTGCGGGTACCAGCCGGCGTCGGTCGCGGCACGCGAGGCNCCGACGGCCGCACCGAGGGTGTCGGCCAGCTTCTCCACCAGCGCGAAGTGCTCGGCTGCGCCGAGACCACGGCCGCCGGAGACGACGACCTGGGCCTCGGTGAGGTCCGGCCGGCCGGACTTGGCCTCGACCACCCGGTCGACGATCTTCGCGCCCTTGGCGGCGTCGGAGATCGCGACGTCCACGGTCTGCTCGGCCGGCGTCGACGGCGCGGCCTCGGGAGCCGTGGAGTTCGGCCGGACGACGACCACCGGAACGCCCTTGGTGACCTTCGAGGTGACGATCGTCGAACCGCCGAAGATCCCCTGGGTGGCGACCAGGTCCGCGGTCAGCGCGGTGGCGTCCCAGATCAGGCCGGACTCGGTCTTGGCGGCGACCCGGGCCGCGACCTCACGGGAGTCCGCGGTGGCCGCGACCAGCACGGCCGCCGGCGACGCCGAGGCGACCAGCGAGGCCAGCACCTCCGCCGCCGGTCCGCCGACGTAGCTCGCGATGTCGTCCGACTCCGCGACGTACACCTTGGCGGCGCCGTACTGGGCGAGGTAGTCCTTGGCCTTCGCGTAGGTGCCCGGGGCACCGAGGAAGACCGCGGACGGCTCACCGAGCGTGCGGGCGAGCGTCAGNAGCTCGGCGGTGACCTTCTTGGGTTCACCGTCGGCGTGCTCGACGAGTACGAGAACTTCAGCCATCGAACAGACCCCTCAGATGAGCTTCTGCGCGGCGAGGAACTCCGCGACCTTCGTTCCGCCGTCGCCCTCGTCCTTGACGATCGTCCCGCTCGAACGCGGCGGGGCGGGCTCCGACGTGACGACCGCCGACGCGGCGCCCGCGAGGCCGACCGCGGCGCCGTCGAGCCCGGCGTCGCCGGCGGACAGCGTCGTCAGCGGCTTCTTCTTGGCCGCCATGATGCCCTTGAACGAGGGGTAACGCGGCTGGTTGATCTTCTCGACGACACCGACGACCACCGGCAGGCTCGCCTCGACGAGGGCGTAGCCGTTGTCGGCGAGCCGCTCGATCGTCACCTTGCTCGCGCCCGGGTCCACCGTGACCTTGCGGGCCTGGGTGAGCTGGGGCAGCCCGAGGCGCTCCGCCAGCAGGGCACCGATGACGCCGCCACGGGCGTCCGAGGCCTCGGAGGAGGTGATGACGATGTCCGGGGACAGCGTCGAGATCACCTTGGCGAGCGCCGCGGAGGTCGCCAGCGCGTCCGACCCGTGCAGCGAGTCGTCCGTGAGGTGAACGGCCTTGTCCGCGCCCATCGAGAGGGCCTTGCGGATCGTCTCGACCGCCTTGGCCGGCCCCATCGTGACGACGGTGACCTCACCCCCGTGCGCTTCCTTGATCTTCAGGGCCTCTTCGACCCCGTACTCGTCCATCTCGTTCATGACGTTGTCGACGCTCTTGCGGTCGACGGTCTTGTCCGCGNCGTCGNGCTTCTTCTCCGCCCAGGTATCGGGAACCTGCTTGACGGTAACGACGATGTTCACGCCTTGGGGCCTCCGTAGCCAACATCCGATGTCAGTGCTCTTGACATCGTCGCATCTGGGGCGCTCACACGCCCGATGATCGGCGGCGTGACGCCGACCGCACTGTGCCCCTGACCTGGACAGGCAGCACGGGACGGGTATCGACTACACGCCGTCACCAAGACTAGTCCGTGCGCCCCGCTGCGGNCATACCTCGNGGTGGGTGNACCACGCCCGGCCAGTTCCACCCAGAGCGGGACAAGGTCTCCCCCGCGGACGCGGCTTTGCCACGCATATGTCCCATCCGCCCCGGGATGCACGTNCATAAGTACCGCGCATCTGGATGAGCAGATGACTCAACTCCCACGTTCCGTGGTACCGCTGCGAAGCCATCCCCCGCCGCCGGCGCAGCACCAGAGGCGTCGGCCCCGGATGGGCGTGCAATTCGGCCAGGTTGTGCACACCCTCTTCCCTTGACAGTGACTGACCCACTACTTTCTGCCCAAGGCAGGGTTACCACCCAGGGCACCGCCCACCAGACAGGGCCACCACCCAGGGCACCGCCTACTTAGGCTTACTTAACTTCGACGGGGGACAGATGTCGAATACGCCGCCGGAAAATCCCGCACCCAGCTCCCCCTTCGCGCGTCTGCTGCGCGAGGCCGGGGTATCGGACACCAGGTTCGCCTGTCAGGTGAACGCCCGCGCCCGCCAGCAGCGCAAGATCGAACTGGGCCTGGCACGCACGACGGTCGGTCACTGGCGGCGGGGCATGCGCCCGCGCGACCCGATGGTCGCGGAACTTGCGGCCGCCGAGATGTCGGCCGCGCTGGGTTACCCCGTCCTGCCGGCCGACCTCGGCTGGCGCGGGGAGTCCTACGGCAACGACGACCTGGGGCTGTGCGGCGCGAACGCACCCGTCGAGACCCTGCGCACCCTCGCCGGACTATCGGGAAGAGACATGCGCCGACGTGACCTTCTCCAGGATGGAACCGCCTTCATCGCGTCCGCCTTCGCCGAGCCGGTGCTCTCCAGCCTCACCGGCGTCGTCGACCGGATCGTCGGCGCGCCACCACCGGTCGCGGGCGGCGGCGCGCTGATCCGCGACGTGACCGAGACCTTCCGCAAGCTCGACGCCAAGTTCGGCGGCAGCGAGATCCGCCCCCAGGCGGTCAGCTTCCTGCACGACCAGACCCGGGCCGCCCGCGACAACCGTCCCAACCCGGACCTGTTCAGCGCCCTGGCGGAGCTGACCCAGTTCTGCGGCTGGCTCGCCCAGGACTCCAGGCGCGAGGCGCTCGCCCAGCGCTACTACATCCAGGCCCTCAGCCTCGCCGAGCACGCCGACGACGCGATGCTTGCCGGGCGGATCCTGTCCGGCATGAGCGACCAGGCCGCCCAGCTCGGCCATCCGCGCCAGAGCCTGGCGCTGGTCCGGGCCGCGCTGCGCCGGTCGTTGAAGCAGTCCACCAGCGCGGTGCAGGCCATGCTGTACGACAAGAACGCCTGGGCGCTGGCGCGCAACGGCGACGAGTCCGGGTGCCTGCGGGCCCTGGACGCCATGGACGAGGCCATCGCCCGCGACGACGGGGCCGGGCCGTCCTGGGCCGGCCACTACAACGCCGGCGACGCCGCCGAGTGCCGCGGTCACTGCCTGCTGCTGCTGAAGCGGCCGCGCGAGGCGGCGGACATGCTCGTCGAGGCACGCACGCTGCAGGGCGCGGCCCGCGCGCGTACCCGCAGCTACGCCGAGGCCGACCTGGCTCTGGCCTACCTGCGCGGGCCGGTCCCGGAGCTGGAGGGCGCCCTGGAGGCGGGCTACCGGGCCGTCTCCGTCGCCGGGCAGGTCTCCTCGCAACGGATCGCGAGAAAACTGGGCGAGCTCGACGAGGAGCTCAGCAGGCACCCGACCGTCGCGTCACGGCAGTGGCGCGAGCAGGCCCGCCCGCTGCTCCAGTCCGCCTCCGCCGCCTAGCCCTCCCGACGGGGGCTGCCACTCGGCGTGGCCCCCTCCCCCACGTGACGCACTCCTGGGGCCCGCCTCGCGACGGCCCGGCGCTCCCGCCGGGCCGCGCGGGGGTCCCCGCCAGGTCACCCGGGTCACCCACCGCTCGGATGCCCCGGCGCGCCGGGCACTCTGGGATGGTGACATCCGCGCAGGATTCCGGCCGCACGGCACCGGACGCCAAGACCNACACCGGACCGGGCGACATCCCGGTCGCCGCTCCCGAGCCGAGGACCCGGCCGGCCGTTCCGGTCGGCACCGTCATCACGGTGATCGCCTGGGTCGTCGCCACGGGCCTCGCCCTGCTCGCCCTCGGCCGGCTGGTGCACCTCGACGACGGCGTCGACTGGCCCTACTCGGCGATCAACGCCGTCACCCCGCTGCTCTACCTGCCGGCCTACGCCACGCTCGCCGTGGCCTTCGCCCTGCGCCGCAACCTGCTGCTGATCCTGTCGGTCGTGCTGGTCGCCGTCCACCTGTTCTGGTCGGTGCCCGAGCTGCTCCCGGGCGACGCCGAGGACGCGCCCCAGGGATCGGCCAGGCTGCGGATCATGTCGGCGAACCTGCTGTACCGCAACGCCCACGCCGACCGGCTCGGCGCGCAGATCCGCTCGGCCAACCCCGACGTGCTCATCCTCGTCGAGCTCTCGCCGCTGACGCTGTCCCGGGTGAACGCCTCCGGCGCCCTGGCCGGCTTCCCCTACCGGGAGGTGCACCCGGACGACGGCGCCTTCGGCGCGGCGATCTACTCCCGGTTCCCGCTGCGCGACGCCGCCACCCCGGTCGTCGGCGGGTCGATGTCGCTGCGGGCCACCGTCGAGGTCGACGAGAACCGCCGCTTCGTGATGTACGCGGTGCACACCATCTCGCCGACGTCCGGTTCCTACACCGGCCGATGGCGCACCCAGCTCACCGCGCTGCGCCACGAGGCCCAGCACGCCACCCTGCCGGTGGTGATGGCCGGCGACTTCAACGCCACCCGCGACCACCGGCCGCTGCGCAGACTCGTCAGCGCCGGGGTCCGCGACGCGCACGACGTCGTCGGCGGCGGGTGGGAACCCACGTGGAACGCCCGCTCGGTGGTGCTGCCGCCGGTGCTGCGCATCGACCACGTGCTGACCTCGCCCGCCTTCGCGGTCACCGGCTTCCAGGTCGGCCACGACTTCGGCAGCGACCACCTCCCGGTGATCGCCGACCTGGCCATGCGGTAGCGGGGATCAGCGGCCCGTGAAGTCGGCCTTGCCGGGGCCGTGGGCGAGGAAGGACTCCATGCCGATGCGACGGTCCTCGGTGGCGAACAGGCCGGCGAACAGGGCGGCCTCCAGACGCAGGGCCTCGGCGAGGGCGAGCTCCGAACCGTCGTCGACGGCCTGCTTCGCCGCCGCCAGCGCCATCGCGGGGCCGGCCGTGTACCGTCCGGCGATCTCCCGGGCCCGGTCCAAGACCTCCGCCGCGGGGACGACGACGTCGGCCAGGCCGATCTCGGCGGCCTCGTCGGCGCGCACCTGCCGGCCGCTGAAGATGAGGTCCTTGGCCCGCCCCGGGCCGATCAGCCGCGGCAGGCGCTGCGTCCCGCCGGCCCCCGGGATCACCCCGAGCAGGATCTCCGGCTGGCCGACCTTCGCGTTGTCGGCGAACACCCGCACGTCGGCGCACAGCGCGAGCTCCAGCCCACCGCCGAGGGCGTAGCCGGTGACCGCCGCGACCACCGGCTTGGGAATGCGGGCGACCACCTCGAAGGTCGAGTTGAGGTCGCCGACCCAGGCCGACGCCTCCGCGTACCCCATCGGCGCCATCTGCTTGATGTCCGCGCCGGCGGCGAAGACCTTCTCGCCCCCGTAGAGGACCACCGCCCGGATCGCCGGATTGCGAGTCGCCTCGACGGCGGCCGCCCGCAGGTCGGCGGCGACGCCGGAGTCCAGCGCGTTCATCGGCGNCCGATCCAGCCGGATGGTGCCGATCCCACCGTCGACCTCGAGCCGCACGACGCTCATCCAGGGTCCTCCCGCTCTGGCCCGCGCCCGGGCAGGCGGGGCATGGCGACACCCGACCGGCCGCGGCGATCACCTGCCGGGGACGCCCGCCGCCCGGCCTGGTCGTCGGTCGCTCCAGGGATGGGTCGCGGCGGCCGCCCGGGTCGGATCGCGCGGATCAGCGGGTGGTCGGTGGTCACGATAGGCCGACCGGCGCTGATCTTCCTGCGTTCGCGGCGGCGGCGGGGGTGGGAGGGAGGGAGCCGCCCGATCGGCCCACCGGGGGCGGGGGCGTCCGTTAACGTCACCGAGGTGTCCGACGCAGGCGGCAGCATCCGCGCACCACACATGTCACCCCGCTCGGGCGGCGGCCCGCACCCGGGGCGGCCCGGCCCGCTCGGGGTGATCTGGGACGGCGCCGGGGTCAACATCGCCGTCGCCGCCCCCGGCGCCGAGGCGGTCGAGTTCTGCCTGTTCGACGACGCCGACCGGGAGTCCCGTCACCGCCTGCCGGAGCGCGACGGCGAGGTGTGGCACGGCTACCTGCCCGGCGTCGGGCCGGGGCAGCGCTACGGCCTGCGCGCGCACGGACCGTACGACCCGAGCCGGGGCCAGCGCTACAACCCGGCGAAGCTGCTGGTCGATCCGTACGCCCGGCTGCTGACCGGGGCGCTGCGGCCGGATCCGGCGATCTACGGGTTCGGCGGCGGCGATCCCTACGGCTACGAGCCGGACGCCCGGGACTCCGCCCCCTTCGTGCCCCGCTGCGTCGTCGCCGGACCCACCCGCCGCGACGGCGCGCGCCGCCGGGGCAGGGGCCGGCACCCGGCGGACAACAGACCCGCGATCCCCTGGTCCCAGACCGTTCTGTACGAGGCGCACGTGCGTGGCTTCACCCGCCTTCACCCGGGCCTGCCGGCCAGGCTGCGCGGCACCTACGCGGGGCTGGCCCATCCCGCCGTGGTCGACCACCTGCACCGGGTGGGCGTCACCGCGCTCGAGCTGCTGCCGGTGCAGGCCTCGGTCTCCGAGCCGGCGCTGCTCGAACGCTCGAAGACCAACTACTGGGGTTACAACACCCTGGGGTTCTTCGCGCCGCACGCCGCATACGCGGCGACCGGCGACCCGATCGGCGAGTTCCAGACGATGGTGTCGACGCTGCACGCCGCCGGCATCGAGGTGATCCTCGACGTCGTCTACAACCACAGCGCCGAAGGCAGCGAACGCGGCCCGACGCTGTCACTGCGCGGCCTGGACAACGCGACCTACTACCGACTGGAACCCACGGACCCGCGGNGCTACCGCGACGTCACCGGGTGCGGNAACACCCTGAACATGACGTCGCCGCACGTGGTGAAGCTGATCTGCGACTCCCTGCGCTACTGGGTCAGCGAGATGGGCGTCGACGGCTTCCGCTTCGACCTGGCCACCGCGCTCGCCCGCAACCCGGACTCCTTCGATCCCGCCGCCGGCCTGCTGACCGCGATCCACGCCGACCCGCTGCTGTCGTCGGTGAAGCTGATCGCCGAGCCGTGGGACGTCGGCTGGGGCGGCTACCAGGTGGGCTCGTTCCNGGCGCCGTGGGCGGAGTGGAACGGGCGCTTCCGCGACACGGTGCGCGACGTGTGGAACGGGCGCAGCAGCGGCGTAGCCGATCTCGGCTACCGGGTGACGGGCTCGTCCGACCTGTTCGAGCACGGTGGGCGCCGGCCGTGGGCGTCGGTGAACTTCGTCACCGCNCACGACGGCTTCCCGCTGGCCGACCTGGTCTCCTACGCGGAGAAGCACAACGAGGCCAACGACGAGGGCAACCGGGACGGCGAGTCGGACAACCGGTCGTGGAACTACGGCGCGGAGGGCCCGACCGACGACCCGACGATCCTCGCCACCCGCCGCCGGGTCCGTCGCGGCCTGCTCGCCACGCTGCTGCTGTCGGCCGGCGTGCCGATGCTGCTGGCCGGTGACGAGTTCGGCCGTTCCCAGGGCGGCAACAACAACGCCTACTGCCAGGACAATCCCGTGTCCTGGCTGGCCTGGCCGGTCTCCGGCTCCAGGCCCGAGACCAGGGCCGGTGCCGCCGGTGCCGCCGGGGCAGCAGGGGCCGCGGGGCGCGACCCTGCCGGACCGGACGCCGCCCTGACCCGCCTGGTCAGCGGCCTGATCTCGCTGCGTCGACTCGAACCGGCGCTGCGCCGCGAGGTGTTCTTCCACGGCGGCGAGTCAGGCCCCGACCGGCTCGCGGACATCACCTGGTTCCGCGCCGACGGGCAGGTGATGTCCACGGCGGACTGGAACGCGCCGAAGGTCGTCACGCTGGTCGCCCACATCGCCCCCGGCACCTGCGCGGGCACCGCCCCGGACACCACCTCCGGCGCCGTGCCGGGCGGCCTGCCCGGCACCGGACGCGACGGTGGACGCGCGCCGGGCCTGCTGGGCGTGATCCACCCCGACGGTGCGGACACCGCCGTCACCCTGCCCGCGGCGCCGTGGGCGCAGCGCTACGACCTGCTGCTCGACACCGCCGACGAGGACCTCGCCGGTTTCCCGGCGACCCTGGCCGACCCGCGCCGGACACTGCTGCCCGGCGCCGTCGTGCCCGTCCGCGCCCGCAGCGTCCTGCTGCTGCGGGCGCATCCCCCGGCCTGACCAGCCGGCGAGCCACGACGATGGTGAGCCGACCGGGCGGACGACTTACGGGCGGGCCGACTTACGGGCGGGCGACTTACGGGCGGGCGACTTACGGGTTGGCGACGAGGCCCAGCTCGGCGACGCTGGCGGTGAGGCGGTGGCGGGGCAGCACCCGCACGGTGTAGCCGAACGGCCCGGTGCGGCCGAGCGGGATCGTGCCCTCGTAGCGGTGGCCGCCCTCGCCCTCGCCGACGGGCTGCAACGACAGCACCTCCGGGGCAAGGATCCGGTCGGTCTGGTCGATCCGACCGTAGGAGGCGAGGACGTCGACGTCGTCGGCTGCGAGCCCCCCGAGGTCGATCGTCGCCCGCACCACCAGCGACTGGCCCACCTGCGGGGTGTCGCCGAGCCCGGCGGAGTCGACGTTGAGCACCCGCACCCCCGGCCAGGCGGCGCGGACCCGGCTCTTCCAGGCGGCGAGGTCGCGGGCGCCGGCCAGGCCGTCGGCGGNGGCGGTCCGGGCGGAGACGCCGGCCGGCACGTAGTACCGCTCGACGTACTCCTGCACCATCCGGCTGGCCAGCACCTGCGGGCCGAGGCTGGACAGCGTGTGCTTGACCATCGCCGTCCAGCGCCGCGGCGCGCCNTCGCCGCCGTCGCGGTCGTAGAACCGCGGGGCGACGGTGTTCTCCAACAGGTCGTACAGGGCGGCGGACTCGATGTCGTCGCGCCGGTCGGGGTCCTCGACGCCGTCGGCGGTCGGGATCGCCCAGCCGTTCTGGCCGTCGAACATCTCGTCCCACCAGCCGTCCCGGATGGACAGGTTGAGGCAGCCGTTGAGCGCCGCCTTCATCCCGGACGTGCNGCACGCCTCCAGCGGGCGCAGCGGGTTGTTCAGCCAGACGTCCGAACCGGAGTAGAGGAACCGCGCCATGCCGATGTCGTAGTCGGGCAGGAACACGATGCGCGCGCGCACGGCCGGGTCGTCGGCGAACTGGACGATCTGCTGGACGAGCTGCTTGCCGCCGTCGTCCGCGGGGTGGGCCTTGCCGGCGATGACCATCTGGATCGGCCGCTGCGGGTGCAGCAGCAGTCGGCGCAGCCGGTCGGAGTCCCGCAGCATCAGCGTGAGCCGCTTGTAGGACGGCACCCGGCGGGCGAAGCCGATCGTCAGCACGTCGGGATCGAAGACGGACTCGACCCAGTCGAGCTCGCCGGGCGCGGCGCCGCGCTCCAGCCACGAGGCCCGCACCCGGCGGCGGACCTCGCCGACGAGCCGTTCCCGCAGCTGGCGACGGGTGGCCCAGACGACGTCGTCGGGCAGCTCGGAGATCTTGGCGAAGCCGGCCGCGTCGTCGGCGAGCAGGCCGGGGCCGGGCTGGCGGTCGGCCAGCTCGATGACCGCCCGCGAGACCCAGGTCGGGGCGTGCACGCCGTTGGTCACCGAGCCGATCGGCACCTCGGCGGAGTCGAACCCGGACCACAGGCCGGCGAACATCTCCCGGCTGACGATGCCGTGCAGCTTGCTGACGCCGTTCGACCGCTGGGCGAGGCGAAGGCCCATGTGCGCCATGTTGAACACGTTCGGGTCGGACTCGACCCCGAGTTCCAGGATCCGCTCGACCGGCACGCCTGGCCAGGAGTTGTCCCCGCCGAAGTGACGCGCGACGAGGTCGCGGGGGAAGCGGTCGATGCCGGCGGGTACCGGGGTGTGCGTGGTGAACAGCGTGCCGGCGCGGGCGGCCTCCAGCGCCTCGTCGAAGCTGAGCCCGGTCTCGACGAGCTCGCGGATCCGCTCCAGGCCGAGGAAGCCGGCGTGGCCCTCGTTGGTGTGGTAGACCTCCGGCGTCGGCGTGCCGGTGACGGCCGCGTAGGCGCGCAGCGCCCGCACCCCGCCGATGCCCAGCAGCATCTCCTGCAGCAGCCGGTGGTCGGTGCCGCCGCCGTAGAGCCGGTCGGTGACGCCGCGCTCGGCCGGCTGGTTGTCCTCGACGTCCGAGTCGAGCAGCAGCAGCGGAACCCGGCCGACCTGCGCCTTCCAGATCTGCGCGTGCAGGGTGCGGCCCTCGGGCAGCCCGACGGCCACCTTCACCGGCACGCCGGCGGCGTCGGTGAGCTGGGTCAGCGGCAGCCCGTGCGGGTCGATGCCCGGGTAGCGCTCCTGCTGCCAGCCGTCGCGCGACAGGGACTGGACGAAGTAGCCCGCCCGGTACAGCAGGCCCACGCCGATGATCGGCACGCCGAGGTCGCTGGCGGTCTTGAGGTGGTCGCCGGCGAGGATGCCCAGGCCGCCGGAGTACTGCGGCAGCACCTCGGTGATGCCGAACTCCGGCGAGAAGTACGCGATCGCCGCCGGCGCGCCCGGCAGCTGCTGGCGCTGGTACCACAGGTCGGCGGAGAGGTAGTCCTGGAGATCGTCCGCGATGGCGGTGAGCCGGCGTACGAAGCGGCGGTCGGCGGCGAGCGCGAGGAGCCGGTCGTGATCGACCTCGCCGAGCAGGCGGACCGGGTCGCCCTTGGTGGCCCGCCAGAGCTCGGGATCGACCGACTCGAACAGGTCCAGCGTCTCGGGGTGCCAGGACCAGCGAAGATTCAGGACAAGTTCCCCCAGTGGAGCAAGCTGCTCGGGGAGCTGCGCACGGACGGTGAACCGTCGGAGGGCTCTCACGAAGACGTGAGCCTAGACAGTGCGGGTGACGTCGGCGCANCCGGGTTCGACCTGCGGGTTACGTTCTCCGAACAACTCGCCGCCCGGCCCGACGATCAGCCGGAATCCTCCGGAATTGCCCTGCCGGGACGGGCCGGTCTTGCTACTCCTCGTCGGGCGCGGCGGCCACCTTCGCGGCGAGGGCGGACATGACCGCGGGGTCCCGCAGGGTCGTGACGTCGCCGAGCTCCCGGCCCTCGGCGACGTCCCGCAGCAACCGGCGCATGATCTTGCCGGATCGGGTCTTCGGCAGGTCGTCGGCCCAGACGATCCGCCGCGGCCGGGCCAGCTTGCCGATGCGCCGGGCCACGTGCTCACGCAGCTCGGCCTCGACGGCGGCGTCGCCGACCCGTTCGCCCGCCAGCGTCACGAACGCGACGATCGCCTGGCCGGTCTGCTCGTCGGCCTGCGCGACGACGGCGGCCTCGGCCACGGCCTCGTGGGCGACGATCGCCGACTCGACCTCGGCGGTGGACAGGCGGTGCCCGGAAACGTTGATGACGTCGTCGATCCGGCCGATGATCCAGAAATAGCCGTCGGCGTCGAGCCGGGCCGCGTCCCCGACCACGTACGTCGTCGGGCCGAAGCGGGAGAAGTACGTCTCGACGAACCGCTTGTCGTCCTTGTACAGGGTCCGCAGCATCGACGGCCACGGCTGGGTGATCACCAGGATGCCGGTGCCCTCGGTGACGGGCCGGCCGTCCTCGCTCAGCAAGGCGGGGCTGATCCCGGGCAGCGGCCTCGTCGCCGAGCCCGGCTTCGTCGGGGTGACCCCCGCCAGCGGCGAGATGAGCACCGAGCCGGTCTCGGTCTGCCACCAGGTGTCGACGATCGGGCAGCGCCCGCCCCCGATCACCAGGTGGTACCACAGCCAGGCCTTCGGGTTGATCGGCTCGCCGACCGTGCCGAGGACCCGCAGCGAGGACAGGTCGTGGCGGTCGGGGTACTGCGCGCCCCACTTGATGCAGGTGCGGATCGCCGTCGGCGCCGTGTAGAAGACGGTGACCTTGTACTCCTCGACGATCCGCCACCAGATGTCGTGGTCCGGGTAGTCCGGGGCCCCCTCGAACATCACGCTGGTCACGCCGTTGGACAGCGGTCCGTACACGATGTAGGAGTGGCCGGTGATCCAGCCGACGTCGGCGGAGCACCAGTAGACGTCGGTCGCCGGGTCGAGGTCGAAGACCGTCCGCAGGGTGTAGGTCGCACCGAGCAGGTAGCCCGCGGTGGTGTGCAGGATGCCCTTCGGCTTCGCCGTCGACCCGGAGCTGTACAGGATGAACAGCGGATGCTCCGCCGGCAGGCCGACCGCCGGGCACACCGGACCGGCGGCGGCGAGCAGCTCGTCGTACCAGACGTCGCGCCCGGCGGTCATCGGCACCTCGTCGGCGTTCTCCCCCGGGCCGCGGACCACCACGATGTGCTCCAGCGCGGGCAGGTCGCCGAGCTCGGCGTCGACGGCGGCCTTCACCGGCGCCCGGCGCCCCTTGCGCCGCGCCCCGTCGACGGTGATGAGCACCTTGGCGTCGGAGACCTCCATCCGCTCGCGGACCGCGGACGGCGCGAAGCCACCGAAGACCACGTTGTGGACCGCGCCGATCCGGGCGCAGGCCAGCATCGCGGCGGCCACCTCGGGAATCATCGGCAGGAAGATGCCGACGACGTCGCCGGCCCGCACGCCGAGGGACAGCAGACCGTTCGCCAGCCGCTGGGTCTCGGCCAGCAGGTCGGCGTAGGTGACGTCGCGGTGCTCGCCCTCCTCACCGCGCCAGTGGAACGCGACCCGCCCGCCCCGGCCGGCCTCGACATGGCGGTCCAGGCAGTTGGCCGACAGGTTCAGCTCGCCGTCGGCGAACCAGGTGTAGAAGGGCGGGTTCGTGTCGTCGAGCACCTGCGTGAACGGCGTGTCCCAGGTGAGCAGCTCGCGGGCCGCGGCGGCCCAGAACGCCTGCGGGTCCGCCGCGGCGGCGGCCCGGTCGGCGTCCACGGGGCGGCGTCGGACGAAGCCGGCCGGTGGGTCGAAGCTCTCCACCGACAGCAGGCCCTCCAGCGTGGCCTCCAGATCGGTCGTGGCGCTCCGACCGGTCGTGGCGCTCCGACCGGTCGTGGCGCTCGGGTCGGTCGTGGCGCGCACGGCCTGATCGGTCACGGTTCCTCCTGGACGAACGCTGTCTGGACGAAACGGTGGGTGGTGGGACACCTACCCCGGTGTACCACGAAGACCGCTCGCCGCCCAGGATCACGCCGGGGCGGCGGGAGTCGGATCGGGCCGGTCGGCGCGCACCCGGTCCAGCAACGCCGCCAGCACCTGTTCGCCCGCGAGCGCCCCCGCGCCGGCGGTGACGGCGACGTTCGGCGCCGACCAGCCGAGTTCGTGCAGCTCACCGTGGGCGGGCCGGACGGCGGCGTCGGCCGCCAGCAGCATCGGGATGTCCAGGACCGAGTCGCCCGCGGCCAGCAGCGTCACCGTGCCGGCCCGGCGGACCACCTCGTCGACGGCCCGCTGCTTGGTCAGCACCGTCGGCACCAGGTACACCTTGCGGCCCTGCGCCGACACCGACCAGCCGCCCGCCCGGGCCGCCGCGGTGACGCCGGTCAGGTCCGGGATGGCGGGCCGGTCGTGGGCGACGAGGTAGACGAACAGGTCGTCGGCGGCGCGGACCGTCCGGGCCCAGCCGCCGGCGGCGAACCGTTCGGCGAGCGCCAGCATCTCGGGCAGCGGCGCGCAGGCGGCGGCCACCTCCGCCGCGATCCCGGCCGCCCACGCCGGGTCCGGGACGCCGTCGACGAGCAGGTGCCCGCCGTTGGCCGCGATCGCGTACCGCGGCCGGACCCCGAGGTCGACGCGGCGGTACTGGGCGAGCGTGCGGGTGGTGACGGGGACGACCACGGCCCGGCGGTGCAGCTCGGCCAGCAGCGCGAGCTCCCGCGCCGTCGCGAAGGACAGCGGGGCGCCGTCGAGCCGCTCGACCTCGACCAGCTCGGGCTCGGCGGCGCCGGCGGGCAGCAGCAGCGAGCGCCGGGAGAAGATCAGCGTCTTGTCCAGGTCGAGGGCCACCAGATGGTCGGCTCCCGCCGTCACGAGGCGTCCGAGGCGCCGGAGGGGCTCCAGGGGCCGGAGGGGCCGGAGCGGTCCGAGGGGCCCGGGACCGCCGGCAGGTCCGGCAGGTCCGGCAGGTCCGCGGCGTCGGGGCGCCAGCGCGCGTTCGGGGTGTGGAACACCGGCGCCGCGCCGACCGGACGCACGAGCCCCACGCACGAGAACGGCAGGTCGGCCATCTCCTCGACGGCAACGCCGCGGTCGGCGGCCAGCGCCAGGACGTGGGGCAGCTCGTCGACGCGGTCCGGGGCGACGAGGATGCGCCACGGCACCCGGCGCAGCAGCACCCGGGTGGTCTCGCCGACTCCGGGCTTCACCATGATCACGTCCGGGATGTCGTAGGCGGCGGCGATGCGCTCCACCGCCGCCCAACCGGCCCAGGTCGGCCGTCGGTCGCCCGCCCACAGCCGCGGCCAGGTCTCGGCGACCTCGTCCGCGACCGCGTCGAACTGCGCGACGACCGTGTCGACGAAGTGCCGGGACAGGTCGTGCGGCGCGAGCTCACCGTAGAACTTCGCGCCGTGGAAGTCGTCCGGGCCGATGTGCTCGGCATTGAGGACGGTCCGGCTGACCAGCCCACTGACCGTGGAGTTCAGGCAGGCGCTCGGGATGAGGAAGTCGTCGCGGGTGCCGTACAGCGNCACGCACCGCGCCGGGTCGGCGAGCACGGCGAGGGTGTCGTCGAGCCCGAGACCCGCGACCGCCTCGGTGAGCACCCGCGTCATCACGCCCTTGCCCGTCCAGCCGTCGACGAACTGGATCGCCTCGCGGTCGAACCGCTCGGTCAGGTAGCGCACGGCGTTCATGTCCACCCCGCGATCCTTGATCACGGAGATGGCATAATGCGGGGTGTCGAGGCCGTGCCGCCAGCCGTACCAGNGGCGCATCAGGATCCCGACCGGCGTCCCCGCCCGGGCGATCGAGGCCAGGACCGGCTCGGGCTTCGTGACCCGGACGAGCTCGGCGACCAGCCCCGTGGCCAGCGCCACCCGTCGGGCCGAGCGTTCCAGCGCCTGGTGGTAGAGGCGCAGGTAACCGGCGTCGGGCTGGTACTCGACGGGCAGGTCCTCGGAGTAGTGCCGGCCGGCCTGCATCGCCTCCTCGCGGTCCTCGGTGGGCCGTTCGAGGTCGACGGCGCTCAGATCGGTGAGCAGGAAGGTGACGTCCGCCGGGTCGTACGAGCCCGAGCCGATCGTCCCGGCGAGCGCGGGGTCGNCCGGCCGCCCGGCCACCGGCGTCGCCGGCCCGGATCCCGCGGCGCTCATCGGGCCTGCTCCGGCAGGGCCAGCCCGACCTCGATGCTGCGGGGGGCCGGGCGGTAGGCGGGCNGGGTGAGCACGGCGACCGGGGCGCAGCGACGCAGCTCGGCGACGAGGCCCGCCGGGTCGGCGACCGGCGCGGGGGAGGCGGCGTCCACGCCGGAGTCGACGATCAGGACGATGTCGTCGTAGGCGCCGGGACGGACGTTGTAGACGTGGCTGACCCGGCCGGGGTCGTCCGGGGCCGGGAACGTGTGCGCCGCCCGGATGGCGTAGCCCTCGACGTCGACCGGGTGGACCGGCGAGCGGGTCGTCGACTGGTAACGGACGTCGCCGGAGCCGGTGGCGGCCAGCGTGTCCGCGATCCGCATCGGGGTGTACATCAGTTCCTCCGTCCCGAGGACGAGTGTGCGGCCGTCCGGCCGGGTCAGTGCCGCGCGCACGGCGGCGGCGACCGGCGCCAGGGCGTCGTCCAGCCGGCGCCGGTGGGTCGGCGACCAGCCGTACCTGCCGCCCTCGGGCAGGTCCGCCGGCCAGTCCGCAGTCAGCCACCGAACCGGATGCCCGGCCTGGACGGCCTGGACGAACGGGACGGACGGGACGGACGGGCGGGCCTTGGCGGGGGTCGGGATCTGGTCGGACGCCGGGGCCCGGTCGGACGCCGGGGCCCGGTCGGGCGGCTCGGCCCCGGCGAGGCGGGCACGGATGCTCGCAGCCCGGTCGGCGATCTCGGGCGGCACCGTGACGGTGGCCGCGATCAGGGCGACGACGTCGATCCGGACGCCGAGTTCGGCGGCGAGGTCGGCGAACGCCGTGCGGGCCGCGGCCGGCCGGGCGTCGACGAGGGTCGCCACCACGTAGCGACCGCGGGGGGCGTGGGCGTGCAGGATGCGGATCGTGCCGAGGGCGGTCCGGCCGGTGGACAGCTCGTCGTCGACGAGCACGATCGGCTCGCCGCCGCGCAGGATCGCCGGATCCTCGGGGACCAGCCAGTGGTGGGAGGCGTGCGAGTGCGACTCCGTGAACTCCAGCACCGGCGGCACTCCTGGCAGGTCCCGCCGGGTGGTGTGCAGGTAGTGGCTGCCCGCCAGGCCGTCGGCGACGGCGTGGCCGAGCGCCGTCGCCGTCTCGCAGTAGCCGATGACGAGCGGCCCCGGCCGGGCGCCGTCACGATGGCCCGCGGCAGCGGCCTCGCCGGCGGCAGCGGCCTCGCCGGCGTCGTGGGCGTGGGCGGCGCCCGGGCCGTCTTCGGGGAAGCCGGGCAGCGCCCGTACCAGCGCCGCGAGGTCCGCGCCGGCGGCCAGGCCCGCCCCCGGCGCGACCGGCAGGTGCTTGCCGAGCACCCGGCTGACCAGCAGGTGGGCCCGGCGCGGATTGCGCCGCAGGGCCAACCCGACCAGCGCGTCCAGGCCCTCGCCGCGCACGTCCGCGCTGACCTCGACGGCGAGCCCCAGCTCCGCCCACAGCCAGCCCGGGTCCGCCGGCACCGGTGTCGTCGTGGTCATCGGGTGGCGCCCGCGCTGCTGTGGCCGCGGGTGGCCGCCAGCACCTCGACGAAGGTGTCCCCCTCGCGCAGGACCCCGAACGCCCTGGCCCGGCGCTGCACCGCCTCGGCCCAGGCCCGGTGCGGGCGCAGCTCGTTCATCTTGTTCGCGTAGCTGCTCGGGCGGACTCCGCCGGAGTCCCCGGCGAGGATCGTCTCGGCATCGGTGAACTCCTCCTGGCTCACGACGTGCAGCGCGTGCACCGCCGGGATGTGGCTGGGATGGATCACGGTCTTGCCGATCAGGCCGTTGGCCCGGTCCAGGACGACCTCCCGGATCAGCCGGTCGAGGTCGGCCGAGACCAGCGCGCTGCGCATCCGGATCGCCTCCTGGCTGCCGTCGACCCGGTCGGCCTGGGCGAACGGGGTCACCCGCAGCGAGCTGACGAACAGGCGCTCCGGCTGGGCGAAGTACTCCCACACCGGGCCGGTGACGATGTGATCGCCACCGCGGGCGCAGATGTTCACGATGTCGGCGATGCAGTCGCGGACCACGGCGATGTCGTAGATCGTCAGGTCCCGGTCCCGGCGCAGCCCGAACAGCCCGCACAGGTCGGTGGCGCCGAGCCGGATCGCGAGGACCTGCTCGGCGTGCTTGTCGACCAGTCGCCGCACGGCCGTGAGCGCCTCGACGCGGGTCTCCCGATTGATCACCGGCGGGCTCTCCAGCACCGGCATCGCCCACAGCGGCCGGCCGGCGACGTCGGAGGCCCGCAGCACCGCCTCCAGCGCCGCCTGGCCGCCCTCCTCGGCGAACTTGGGCAGGACGAACCCGGCGAGGCAGCGGGCGCCGTCCGGACCGAGCCGCGCGATCAGGTCCGGGATCTGCCCGACGGCACGCACCCGGACGAACACCAGCGGCAGCCCGTCGCCGGAGCGCGGCGGGTCGTCGGCGAGCGAGCGCAGCGCCGCGACGACGTTGGCCTCGGCGTCGGCCACCTCGGTGTCGGCGATCGAGTCCTCGAGACAGAGCACCATCGAGTTCACCCCGGCCGCGGTCTGCCGGCGCACGTCGAACGCCAGGTGGCGCCTGGTGCCCGGCGCGTACAGCGTGGCGCCGAGCGCGGTGGCCAGCAGCCGGCGGTCCCCGTCGACGGCGATCTCCTCCGGCGGGCGGTGGAACAGGGTCTCGATCGTCTCGTCGTCGAGGAAGGCGAAGTGGCGCAAGCGACGTTCCCCTCGTGAAAGGCGGCGGCGTCGCTCGACCAAGGTCCCGGGTTCGGTGTGCNCCGGCCGGGCCGGCAAGATCGTCAAACGTCGCCTTTCGGGTGACGGTACCTGCCCGGGGGCGTGTGACGACAGACAACGACAACCGTCAGTCAGCCGACATTCGACGGTCACCCTGAGGTCATCGGCAGGCAGCCGACCTGCAGCTGAGCATCCGCAACGGGTCGGGCCGGGACGGATCGCTCCGTCCCGGCCCGACGATCTGCCGCCCGCGCGTCCGGCGCCCCGGTCAGCTTGCTCCGGTGCCGAACAACTTCTTGTACTCGGCGGCGGCCTTCGGGTTCTGGCCGCCGTTCGTGATCGTCGAGCAGACGTTGCCGGGGGTGGGATCGCTGAAGTAGGCGTCGTAGCCCATCACGTCGCCGGCCGCCTTGAACGTCTCGAACATCTTCTGGATGTAGAAGGGGTTGTCGCCGCCGCCGTCACCGCTGCAGGAGGCCACGCCCCACTCGCCGACCCCGACCTTCTTGCCGTGCTCCCGGGCGAACCGAATCACGTAGCACAGGCCGTTGACGTCCTCGCACTGCTTGTTCCACGTCGCGTCGTCCTTCGACGGCGGGAAGTGGTCGTAGGCGTCGATGCCGACATAGTCGACGTACTCGTCGCCCGGGTAGGCGCTCCANGGGCTGTNGCCGGTGGGAACCGGGGAGTTGTGCGCGTTGAACGTCCAGTCGATCTTCACCTGCGGGTCGGTGGACCTGATGGCCGCCGAGATCTTCTGGAAGCAGGTGCGGAACGTCGTGGCGTCGGCGTCGGTGTGCCAGTACATGAACGTGCCGTTGAACTCCCAGCCGATCCGGACGATGGAGTCGCCCCGGCCGTGCGCGACCAGGAAGCTACCCAGCTTCTTCCACTGGCCGTCGTACTCACCGCGGGCGCAGGCTCCGTTGTCGCCCTGGCCCTTGGGGTAGGTCGGCTCGCTGATCAGCAGCTTGCCGGCGAACCCCTTGAACAGGTCGACCGGCCAGCTCGGCTCCACGAGCCCGCCCCAACCGGAGGTGCGGTCGGTGTAGACGTGGACGAGGTCGTTGGGCCGCCCGCGCCAGTTACCGAACTCCGTGAGCTGCGCGAGCTGGTGCGACTGGAACCCGGACAGCCAGGGCAGGCCCGACGTGGACCCGCCGGCGTCGATCTCCGGCGCCCCGCCGGTCGCCGGGGTGGCCGCGGCGGTCGCGCCGGTCGTGGTGCCCGGGCTCGCCGGCGGGACCGTCGGCAGCCCGGCGGCCGACGGCGAGGCGGCCGAGGCCGACGGCGACGCGGCACCGAACGGCCGGCGCCCACCCCTGCCCTCGGCGGCGGACGGACTCGCGGTCGGGCTCGGCGGCGTGGTGACGCCGACGGCGGGCGAAGGCTGCGTCGTGGCGCTCGGCGTCGGCGATCCCACGGCGTCCGGACCCGGCGACACGGTCGGCGACGCGGCACCGGGGCTCGCCGAGGCGGCGGTGCCCGTGGTACCCGGCAGGGCGGCGGCACCCGGCGTGGCGGTGGCGCCCGGCGTCGTGGTTGTGCCCGTCGCGGTCGAGCTGCCGGAGTGCTGCACGGGGACGTCGGGCAGGNCCGGCGCCTGCCTGAACTCCTTCGCCGCCGCCTCGGGGCCGGTCACGTCGAGGGCCTCGGCGGCGGTGGCGTTGCCCTGGGTCGCCTTGACGTTGACCGTGCCCTTGAAGTCCGCCGGGACCCGGAAGCCCAGGATGAAGCGGCCGTCGGCGTCCGCCTTGGTCAACGCGCTGCCGCCCAGACTGGTGGTCTCGGCGGCGACGGTGACGTCGTCGCCGGCGGCGAAGTCACGCCCGCCGACGAGCACGATGTCCTCGTCGAACAGGACCAGCGTGATGCGACTGCGGGCCTGCGGGGTCATCGTGGAGATCGGGACCCCGGGCTGGGCGGTGCCGGCGGGCTCGGTCGAGGCCGTCGGACTGGCGCTCGGCGACACCGCGCTCGGGGGCGTCGCCGACGGCTGGGGGCTCGGCGTCTCGCCCGCGGCCTGCGCCAGCGGGGTGACCGCGCCCAGCAGGCCGAGGACGAACACCGACACCAGGCCCAGCCGGGCGCCGGTCCGGACCGGCCGACGGGCCCGACGGCGACCGGGGCCGCCGTGGCCGGGCGCGCCACGAGGTCGGGTGGGCGGGGAGACCGAACGGCCGACCGGAGGGGACGGTCGGCGACGAGAGGTCGAGACCATGCTCGCGCGCTGCCTTTCGGAGTTGGCGTGAGACGCACCCGCCGAGCGCACTGCACACCGACAACGGAGCATGGCCGGATCACGACCGTTGATGGGGCGTCCCCTCCGAGCCGCCGCCTGCGCGGCCGCCCAGCGCGCCATCAGAGCTCGACGACACCACGATGGGCGCGTCGACCGGGCTGCCACTGCGGCCCGTCCGTGACGCCGACCGTCTCCGACCTCGAGGTCAGGACGGTTCGACAGATGCTCCGGCCGGGTGGCGAACACCCACCTGACCGGTACTGGAACTACGCGTGATGGACCCAATCGTAAGGGGCACACCGGCTACAAGGAACAGCACCAGGACGAATACTTTCCGTGGTAGTGCCATTATTGCAGACCTGGTGGGACATCTCCGCACGGCGGACGCCACAGGACAACACTCGCCCAAATCGCGACGCGGAAGAACATGATCTGACCAGGCCGGAACGGTCGTTCAGCGGACGACCAGATCCTCGTCGGCGGGATGNGTGACGCTCCAGCCGGTGGGGTGGACCAGCGCCGGCAACAACCGGACGCCCCACGGAAGCTGCGCCCCGTCGAGCGTGACGTCGATGGTGCGGGTCACGGCCTGATCGACGGCCGCAAGCCGGGACAGCTCGTGGGCCTCGGCGGCCACCCGCGGCGGCGCGGCGCCCGGCCGCGCGAACAGGATCAGCTCACCGACCGGGCCGGAGGTGTGCACCTGGACCCGCATGGTCCGCCGCCGCCACCCGGACCGGCTCACCGTGTAGGTGACCGTCGGCTGCACCAGCGCACCGCCCTGCGACCCGAGCGGGACCGGACCCGTCTGCGCCGGACCGTCCGCCGCTCCCGCCGCCGCCGGGACGCCGGGCCCCCCCGCGGCCACGGGCGTCGCCGGCCCACCGGAGGGACCAGGAACAGCGGAGGCACCAGGAACACCGGGAGCACCGGGAACACCGGGAGCGCCGGGAGCGCCACCTCCCCCGCGGCCGTCCGAGCCGCCGGCACCGTCGGGGACGACCGGCTGCCCCGGGCCGGGACCGGGTCCCGGCGGTGCCACGCCGCCAGGAACAACCGGGACGGGCGCGCCGGGCGCGAACCGCCCGTGCCACGCCTGCGCCGAGCCGCCCGCGCCCGACATGCCGGCGCCGGGTCCGGCCGGCGGGAACAGGGGCAGGGGCAGTACGCCCAGCGGGGTCGTGGGCGGGTTGTCCCCGTGCGAGGGCCCCCGGGTCCCGCCCGGCTGAGGGCCCCCCGCCACCGGAGGGCGGGCGCCGACCGGCACCGGGACCGCGCCGGTGCGCGGCTGGGCCGGGCCCCCGAGCGGGTGCGCGGCGGTGATCGGATCGGCGCCTGGCGGGTCGGACCCGGCGGTGGGCCGCCCCGCGAACGGACCGCCGGCGAGGTGACCTCCGACGAGGTGACCGCCGACGAGCTGACCGCCGACGAGGTGACCTCCGGTGGCGGGCCCGGCCGGCATGGCAGGCGTCACCGGCAGCGGCGGCGGGTCGCTGCGGGTCGCGGGCCGGGCCAGCACCGCCACCCCCGCGGTCGCGACGCGGGCGATCCCGCCCGCCCGGTACATCGGATAGGCGGCCACGTGGTAGGCCCACCCGTCCGCCGGGGCGGCGAGATGCCAGCCGCCCTTGATCTCCAGGCTGGTGTTGGTGACCTTGGCGCTGGCGGCATACGGGTCGTCCGGACCGGTGGGCGTCCGGTCGCGCCGCCAGAGCACCCGCGCCTCGGTCACCCCGGGTGGCATCTGGAAGGACAGCACGATCGACTCGCCGCGGTCGTCGGCGCGCAGGTCGCGCACGGGCTCGATCACCACGTGTCGCACGGCCCGGCCGATGACGGCGGACTCCCCGTGCACCGTCACCGGGGTGTAGATCACCTCGCCGACCGGGGCGGACTCCGCGGCCTGGCCGGCGCGGCTGGCGCCGACCAGGCGGACGGGCCCGGTGATGGCGGCGAGCTGCACGTCGTCGCCCTCGCCACCGAGCCCGCCGAGGGGCAGCGGGCCGGAGCCGGGCATCGCCAGCGGGCCCGAGCCGGCGCCGGGCAGGGGCAACGGGCCGGAACCCGAGCCCGCCACCAGCCGCGGACCGGTGTTCCCGGCGCCGCCGGCGGGACCCGACGCGACCGGTGTCGCGTAGATCCGCACCTCCCAGCCGGGCGGGGGCGTCCAGCGCAGCGTGGTGCGCCCGCTGGTGGTGACGGCGGCGAGATCCTGCACCGGCCGGGGCCGGGCGGTCACCTCGACCTCGGCCTCGGCGCCGGGCGTGCGGACGGGGTGCCCGGCCGCGTCGTGATACTCGATGAAGACGTGGTAACGGTAGGTCACGCCGACGACGACGTCGGTGTCATGGAACACCCCGCCGGTGACCCGGGCCCGCCGGGGCGGCTGGCTGACGGGCGAGCCGGGCGCCACGGTCCGCTCGACCGTGACGACCGACAGGACGCCGTCGAGCCGCCAAGCCAGCCGGATCCCGGCGGCGGTCCGCTCGGCCCGCAGCTCGGCGAGGTCACGAGTGCAGACCACGGGCGCGGTGGCGACCGGTTCGGAGCGGCGCTCGCCGCAGATCGCGGTGACCTCGTGGCGCACCGGCGTCCACGCCGGCGCGCCGGCGTCGTAGAGCTCGGTGGCACGGGTGGTGCCCAGGCTGCGCCGACCCAGCGTCGCCGCGGCGCCCTCGACGAGCACGACGCGCTCCACCCGGTAGGAGACGGGGCCGCCGACGGACGGCGATGCCCGCCAGCGAAGTTGCACCGATCCGTCGGGGCCGGCGACCGCGACGAGGTCCGACGGCGGCGACAGCGGCAGCGCCGCCAGCGCCGCGAGCGCCTCCCGGTTGTCCGCGGCGGTGGCGAGCACCGCGGCCAGGGCGGCCTCCTGGGCCTCGGGCGGCAGCGCCCGCGCGGCCTGGACCCGCCGGCGGATCACCGCCTGGGCGGCGATGAGCTCGGCCAGCACCTCGGCGGGCCCGCGGCCGTCCGGACCGGGCACGTCCGCCGCCTGCGCGGCGAGCCAGCGGGCGTCGTCGAGGGCCGCGTCGGCCCGGTTGGCCGCGCGCGCCTCCGACAGGGCCCGCCAGCCGGCGTCGGCCGCGCCGAGCGCGGCGGAGACCCGGGCGCCGAGCTCGTCGGCGGCGCCGGCGACCGGGCCGCCGACGGCGACCAGCACGGGATGTGCGGCGGCGAGCAGCTCACCGGCCTCGCGGGGGCGCCCGCCCTCCAGCGCGCGGCGCACGGCGGCGAGCGCCTCGGCCGCCTCCCGGGCCTGGCGCAGGCTGTGCCCGCAGTGGCGGCAGACCACCGCCGCGGCCTCGGTCATCGAGCCGCAGGACGGGCAGGTCGTGTAGAGGTCGGTGTCGCAGTACCGGCAGTGCCGGGCGGCGCCGGCCGCCTCCGGGCGCCCACAGCCGGGACAGACGACGTAGTCGACGACCCCGCCGACGTTGACCGCGGCGCCGAGTTCCCGCGCCACCCCGAGGACCACGGACTTCGCCTGCGCCGCGGTCAGCCCTCGCCCGGTGGCCAGCGCCGCGCGGACGAGGCCCTCGAAGGCGACGGCGGTGAGCTCGCCGTCGAGGACGACGTGTTCCTCCACCGCGGGGCGCAGCTCGTCGGCCGCGTCCGCCATCAGGCCGACGGTGTAGGCGGCCGGATCGCCCTCGACCAGCCGGGTCGACACGAGGGCCAGCAGGTCGGCGGTGACCGTCTTCTCCCGGTCGTGCGGGCGGCGGCTGTTGGCCGCCGCCACCGCGGCGTAGGCGGCGGCGAGCCGGTCCGGCGAGGCGTCGGGGGCGAGCCCGAGGAACGCCCACAGCGACGCGCTGGACACCCGGTCGCCGCCGCGCAGGGCGCGCAGTTCGGCCAACCGCTCGGCGATCTGGCGGCGGACCTCGGGCGCCAGCGGCTCCACTCCCCCGCCGACCCCGTCGACGATGATCTGCTCCCGGCTGAGCCGGGCGTCGAACTCCTCGACGGTCACCCCGGCGGCGACGGCGAGCCGGCGCAGGCCGTCGACACGGGAGGCGGGGATGCCGCCGAAGCGTTCCCGCACGGTGGCGAGGTAGCCGTCGACCTTGGCCAGCCGCTCCGCGTCACCGCTGCGCCGGGCGGCGAGCACGTGGGCGCGGACCCGTTCCCGGGACTCCGCGTCGCGCAGCGGCTCCTCCCACTCCCCGCGGCGACGCACCAGCTCGGTGGCGAGCGTGGCGTACTTGGCCGAGTTGCGCTCCCGTTGCAGGAAGGCGAGGACGCGGACGAGATGGGCCCCGACGTCGGAGTCGGTGTACGGCACGGTGGGGTCCAGGCCGGCGATGAGGAAGGGGTCGGCGGTGTCCAGGAAGGAGCCCGCCCGCAGCGGTGCGAGCACCCGCTGGCGATAGCCGCTGCCGTCGAACGCCGCGCTCAAGGATCCACCTTCGTCCCACGTGACCGCCGTGCCCTGCGGACGGACCGGCGACCGGCCCGTCTTCGGGCGCCGAACGCGGGGCGGCAGTTTACCGCCCCACACCCGGCAGGCCCCACACCCGAGAGTACGAAGCGGCGCCCCGCCCCGGGTCCCGGACGCCGCAGACGCCCAGTCCGGTCCTTGCGGATCGGCGGTCCGGTAGCGCCGTCTGGCGGCGATTGCGGACCTTGACCGTGCGTCCCGGCTGACCCTACCGACTACGGGGCCGACACCCGGAAGCGCCTGCGTACGTGGGAAATTGGCAGCTCATAACACTTCTTGAGGGGGTTTTTCCCGGTCCGCGGGAGAAGTCCCAGGTCGCGGGATCGACCGGCTCAGTCCCGCTGCTTGAGCAGGCTGACCTTCGCCGACTCGGTCGCCCGCATCTCCTCGGAACCGACCCCGGCACGCACCTGGAGGACCAGTGCACTGGCGGCACCCTCGTGCGCCGCGGTAACCCGAATTGTCTGGTCCCCCGCCATGGCGAAGGTGACCTCGACCGGCGTGCCCCGCTGGTGGCCCGGCGGAATCCCGGAGATCGCCCCGGCGACAATCACCTTGTTGTCGTCGATCGCCGTCGATTCGGCCGTGGTCCCCTGCTCGAAGACCCGGATGTCGACCTCGGCCTGATCGTCGGTCACCGTGTAGAAGGTGCGGGTCACCGAGATCGGCAGCGGGTCGTTCTGGTGGGCGAGGAAGGCCGCGACCGGCACGCCGCGGTCCTCCGCGAAGATCCCGAAGCCGCGGGAGGTCACATTGGTGACCTTGGTGCGGACGAGGTCGACCACGGACGCGGTCGCGAGCCCGGCGGCGCCGGCGCTGGCCGCCGCCGCCTTCTCCACCTCGGCGGCGTCGGCCGCGGCGAGGTCCTGGTCGGGCCGCAGCGCCCCGCTGGCCACCAGGTCGGAGTGGACCTCGCGCTCGAGTGNCTTCTTCTGCCCGTACACGGCGGCGCCCTTGGCCACGGCCAGGTCCGGGTCGACGAGCCGGGAGGTGAGCCCGAAGGACTCCTGCAACCGGCGGCCGACCGCCGGGGTCTTGCTCATGCCGCCGACCAGCAGGCACAGGTCGATCTTCTCGACGCCCTTCTCCCGGGCCCGCTCCAGCACGGAGCCGGTCAGGTCCAGGGTGCGGCGCAGCAGCGGCCCGGTGATCTCCTCGAACGTCGCCCGGGTCACCGGCACGCTCACCCGCCTGCCCTTGTGCACGANGAGAACGTCGACGCTGTCGCGCCCGGACAGCGCGAGCTTGGCGTCCTCGGCCGCGGTGAGCAGCTCCTGCTCGTCGTAGACGTCGTCGAGGGGGTCGCCCGCGTCCGGCTGCGCCTCGGTGAACTTCTGCGCCAGGTAGCGGACGAGCTCGTTGTCCCAGTCCGCCCCGCCGAGCTCGTGGTCGCCGTCGGTGGCCACCACGGTGATCGCGCCCTCGCTCAGCCGGATGACCGTGGTGTCGAACGTGCCGCCGCCGAGGTCGTAGACCAGGACGGTCGACTCCTCCGCGCCGTCCTGGCCGAAGCCGTACGCGAACGCCGCGGCCGTGGGCTCGTTGATGATGTCGACCACGTTCAGCCCGGCCAGCTCGCCCGCGAGCTTGGTCGCCTTGCGCTCCTCGTCACCGAAGTACGCCGGCACGGTGATGACCGCGTCCGTGACCGGGGTACCGGTCGCCCGCTCCGCGTCGGCGGCGAGCGCCTTGAGCACGAGGCTCGACACCGCCGAGGCGCTGTACTCCACGTCGTGCGCGACGAAACGCCAGTCGGACGCGCCCATGTGCCGCTTGACCAGCCGTGCGACGTCGTCGGGGCGGATGCGGGCCTGCCGCTTGGCCTGCGTGCCCACCACGAAGGACGTCGCGCCCTCGCCACCGCCGTCGAACAGCACCACCGACGGCGTCGTGGGCTGCGACTCGATGTTGCGGATCACGTCCGGCCGGCCGTACTCGTCGACCTGGGCGATGCAGGAGTAGGTCGTGCCCAGGTCGATCCCGAACACCTTGGTACCCGCCACCGTCTGAACTCTTCCCTTCGCCAGTCTCGTCAGCGTTCNCCGACACCGCGACTCAGCGCGAGCGGTAGACCTCGGTCTCCGCGGGCCGGACGACGGTCGTCTCGCCACGGACGAAGCCGGGGCGCACGGTGCGGGCGANGGTCCCGTCCCGTCCCGGATCGTCCGTGGCCACCCGCCGCACACCGAGATGCCGCGCCGGGTCGAAGGTCCCGCCCGGTACCGCTGTGTACGGCCGCACGTCCACGGCCAGGTCCAGCACCTGGAGGANCTGTTTGCGCAGGATGCCGGCGACGCTCTGCGGATCGTCCGCCCCCAGGCTACCCATCTGATCGTGGAGCCGGATCAGGCCCCGCAGCAGCGGCGCCATCGCCTCGGTGAGCTCCCCGGCCCGCAGGCGGCTGTTCTCCGCGTGCAGCCGGTCCACCAGCTCCGCGTCGTGGCGGCGCAGCCGGGCGAGCTCGTCAACCTGGCCGGCGAGACGCTCGAGGGCCACCGCCTGGATCGCGCCGATCGACCCGACCAGGTCCCCGTCCCCCGCCGACCCGGCGCCCGCCCGCCCGCCGCGAGGGCGGAACGCGGCCGCCACGGAGTCCTCCGCGTCCTGCGCGTCCTGCGTGCACCCGGCGGCGTCCTCCCGGACGGCGCCCCGATGACGACCGGCAGCGTCCTCACGGTCGGGATCCTCATGATCGACATCCTCGCGGCCGGCCTCCCCGGGGTGGAGATCCTCGCGGTGGACATCCCGATGATGATCGACTTCGCCGCTCCGATCGCCCGCCACCTGCGCCGTCACCATTGCGTCCGCATCGTCGTCGGGGTCGGGATCCGTGTCGCCGGCGTAGTTCGTGCCGCCGGGGTAGTTCGTGCCGCCGGGGTAGTTCGTGCCGCCGGGGTAGTTCGTGCTGCCGAGGTGGTCCGCCTCCGCGGCATCGCCCACCTCGTCGTGGCGCCCCTCGCCCGCCCGGTTCGCCGCATCGTCGTGGTCGTGNTCGCGCACCGGCGGCGGGCCCGTAGCCGGCGATACGGCGAAACCGGCCGCCCGCAGCGCGTCGTCGTCGATGCCGAGCGCGTTCGCCCCGGCCTCGCCCGAGCCCCGCAGCCTGCCCGTCCCCCATGCTTCGGCCGCCGGCCCAACGCCCCGCACCGCCTCGACGCCCCAGGCCAGCCCAGCACCCTGCGCCTGCCGGACCCCTGGTGCCGGCCCAACCCCTTGTACCGGAGCAACCCCTTGTACCGGAGCAACACCACCGAGGGTCGGCTCAGCAACCGGATTCGGCTCAGCCTCAGGATTCGGCCCCACCTCCAGGGTGGATCCGGGACGCTGCGCCGTCCCGGCGAGATCGGCGTACCCGGCCGGCCCGACGAGATCGGCGTACCCGCCGGCGGCCGTCCTCAGCGGGTTGTCGGCTCGCGCTCCGTGCGGGTACTCGCCCGGATCGCGGCGCTCCTCCGGAGCGAGCAGGTCCGGATAGTCCATGCGGCGGGAGTGCTCCAGCTCCTGCGGGTATGGACGCCGGACACCGTCCCGCCGCGGGCCGAGGTCCGGCTCGGCGCGGGCGGGCCAGGCGTGGTCGGGGTGGTCCGGGTTGTCCGGGTGGTCCGGGTCGGAGAGGTCGGCCTCGTAGGCAGGCTCGGTCCGACGACCGGGGTCAGCCCAACGTGCCGGCTCGGCCGGCCGCTGGGGATCGGCGGCGTGCCGAGGACCGACGCCGTGGTGGAGGCCGGCAGCGGGCCGGGGATCGGCGGCGTAGCGCCGAACGACGGGCGGATAGGGCTCGCCGCGGTAGTCGTCGGCCGGCTCGTCACGCCACTGGCCGCCGTCATGGTCGTCGGCCACGGGCCCCGGGTCGGCGGTGGATGCACCCGTCGCCGCGTGTCCGGCGTCCTCGGCTCCGGAGCCGAGGACTCCGCCCGCGTGAGGCGCGGCGTCGGCGTAGGAGGGGCCGTCTGCATAGGAGGGCCCGCCAGCGTGGGAGGAGCCGCCGGCATGAGGGAAGCTGTCGGCATACGAGGCGGCGTCACCACAGGTGTCGGCGTCGGCGTGCGAGGCAGTGTCGGCGAACGAAGCCGTGTCGGCGGCGGGGCCCGGGGCGTCATCGGCGTCGCGGGCGTCCGCGGTACCGGCGCGATCGCGTCCCGCGGGCTGGTACGGGTTGACCGGCGGGGCGACGCCCAGAGGCGGCACCCCGAAGCCGCGCACCCCCACCGGCACGGACTCGTCCCAGTCCCCGCCGGCCTCGGGGGCAGACTCTCCGCCCGTCGCCGGGCGCCCGTCAAAGCCGTGGGTGCGGTCGGGGGGGTCGAAGTAGTCCCTCGGGCCGTGGCCGGCAGGCCACGGATCCCATTCAGGGAGGGCGTCGTCACGCCGCGGCCCGAGGTTCCGCCCCGACCANTCGAAGGCTGCCCGGTCCCGCGCCGCCCGGTCCCGCGCTGCGCGGACCTGCGCTGCGCGGTCCCCGGGATGGTCCGGTCCCCGCCAGGCCGAGTAGCCGGCGTCGTCGAACGACTCCAGCCCGTCCCCCACCCCCAGCGGGTCGCGGCCCGGCTCACCGACGCCTGCGAGCGGGTCCGCGTGCGACGGGTCGGGTCGCGGCGACTCCGGCTCCAGCAGCCGCGGATCCGGCAACTCCGGATCCGGCAACTCCGCGTCCGTGGGATCCGGAGCCAGGGGGTCCAGGGCCAAGGGATCAGAGGCCGGGGGATCGGGGGCCAGGGGATCGGGGGCCAGGCGGTCCGGCGGCCCGGGGCGCGCCCCGCCGGGCGGGAACCAGCTTCCCCGGCCGCGGGGCGCGGGATCGCGACGTGACTGGAACATCGGGTATCGATCCTCCTCGCCGCCGGGCGGCGNGACCGGGGGGGTCATCGCGAGGTACCGGCGTTACTCACTTACGGCCGGCGGTCCAGTTCAGCCCCCAGCCGTAAGCCTGGTCGAGCTCGCGGTGCCCGCCGACGTACCGGACCTCACGGCTCACGGTGAAGTCGTTGCCGGTGTTGGTCAGCAGCGCGATCGCGCACATCCGGGCGCCGCCGGCCTGCTCGTCGAGGCGTACCTCGATCGGGGCACCCTGGGCGGGCGTCAGGGTTACCACCGCGTCGGCCTGGTCGAACGAGGCCACGCCCTGGTAGATGAAGGCGAAGACGAGCAGCCGGCGGATCTGGCCGATCTGCGCGAGGTTGACGTAGAGGTTCTCCCCGCCCACGGCGGCGCCGGTCCGGTCGTCCGCGTCGAGGTTGACGTAGGGCGGCCCGTCGAAGGAACCGAACGCGTCGCCGAGCGCCTGCACCACGCCGGAACGGCCGTCGGCGAGCTCGAACAGCGCGGCGAGGTCCAGGTCGATGCCGCCGCCGGCGGCGCCGAGCACCCGCTTGAGGAAGCCGCCCTTCTGCTGNTGGCCCCCGGACGGGTTCTGGTTCCAGTTGAGGTTGACGTGCAGCCGGCCGCCGCCGCCCTGCTTGCTCAGCGACACCGACGGCGCGGACTTCGTCAGCGTCACCTTGCTCAGCGAGACCGGTCCGGAGCCGGCCGGTGGCGTGCCGGGACGCTTGGTGTAGTCGATGCCCATGGTCCGCTCCTTCGCGGTTGCCGGATTGGTGATCTGCGATCGGTGGGCGGATACGAGCGGTGGGGGTACCGTCGCCGGCTGCGCCCGGTGTCATCCCGACGATGCCACATCGGCGGCGGACCACTCCAGAGCGCAGCATCCGCCGGATGCGCGAGACCGACGGACCGACCATCGCCGGCCCGGCCCCTGGTACTGCAACGGCACCAGGCGGGTCGCGCCGGCGCTACAGCGGCGCGCCCACCGCCTCGCGCGGCTGGCCCTGGCCACCCTCGCCCCCGGCGGAGCCGGTGGAGTCGGCGTCGTCGTCGGCGTGCCGGCGGCGGTGCCGGATGGAGGACACCAGCGCCAGACCGATGAAGGCCACCCCGACCAGGCCGGTGACGATCTCCGGGACCTCGGTCTCGATCGAGATGGCGAGGATGATCGCGAGAGCGCCGATCNCGTAGTGCGCGCCGTGCTCGAGGTAGATGTACTCGGACAGGGTGCCGCGGCGGACGAGGTACACGGTCAGCGAGCGGATGTACATCGCCCCGATGCCCAGGCCGGTGGCGATGACGAAGATGTTCTGGGAGATCGCGAACGCGCCGACGACGCCGTCGAACGAGAACGACGCGTCGATGACCTCCAGGTAGAGGAACAGGAAGGCGGCCGCCCGGCCGGTGGCCAGCACCAGCTTCGGCTGCCCGGAGGACCTCGGGGCAGCGGTCGTCTTCCCGGCGCCATCGACGGCCACGCCGTCGGAGTCGGCGGCGTCGTCGTCCTCGGCGCCGACTCCGCGCGACTCGAAGAACTCGCCGAGGCCCCGCACCCCCAGATAGGTGGCCAGGCCCGCGACGCCCGCGGTCAGCACCTGCTGGGTGTGGTCACCGGAGAACGCCTCGCCCACGACGAGCAGCGCGACGAGGCCGACCACGGTCGGGATCACGTCAAGCTGGCCGGCGCGGCGCAGCGGCTCCTCCAGCTTCTTGATCCACTGAACATCCCGCTCGGGGTCGAACAGGAAGTCCAGGAACAGCATGAACAGGAAGATCCCGCCGAAGGCCGCGATCGCCGGGTGCGCGTCGCCGAGCTTCTCGGCGTACTGCGCGCTGTCGTTGAGCGCCAGGTCGAAGACCTTGACCGGCCCGAGGTGCGCAGTCAGCGCCACGATGATGATCGGGAAGAGCAGCCGCATGCCGAACACGGCGATGACGACCCCGAGCGTCAGGAAGAGCTTCTGCCAGAAGGGGCTCATCCGGCGCAGGATCGTCGCGTTGATGACCGCGTTGTCGAAGGAGAGGCTGATCTCGAGCACGGCGAGGATGGCGACGATGGCCGCGTCCCGGGGGGTGCCGATCACCCCCNCTCCGGCCACCCCGATCGCGGTGATCGCCAAGGACCACCCGAAGATCCGCAAGGCGTGCACGCCCATCAACACCTTTCCGGACCGATCGCCAGACCCCGGTCGCGCCGTGCGGGCGGATCCGCGGTCCGTCGGATCCCGCCGCGTCGCCTGAACTCGCCGGAGACCGCGTCGGCCCGCGGCCGGTTGGCCCGGAGCGGCGGTCGTCGGCATCGTAGCTGTTCATCCGGTGGGTGCGACCTGACAAATGGGTTACACCGGATAGGTCGCGCCCTACCCGCGCACTACCTCCACACACTCCGGGTGATGGAGTCGCTGCGCCGCCGCCACCGGCCGTCCCGGGCTGGTGAGCGGCTCCCTCGGGATGGCCGGTGCCGGTACCGCGCCCGGCGCCGGCCGTCCCCGCCGCCGGGCGCGCGGCCCGGCGTGACGTACGTGCCGCGAACCCGGGTCAGACGTTGACGCCGTAGTCGCGGGCGATCCCGGCCAGGCCCGAGGCGTAGCCCTGGCCGACGGCGCGGAACTTCCAGTCCGATCCGTGCCGGTAGACCTCGCCGAACACCATGGCCGTCTCGGTGGAGGCGTCCTCGGTGAGGTCGTAGCGGGCGATCTCGGTGCCGCCGGCGCCGTTGACGATCCGGATGAAGGCGTTGCGGACCTGGCCGAAGTTCTGCTGGCGCGAGTCCGCGTCGTAGATGGAGACCGGGAAAACGATCTTGTCGATCTCCGCGGGCAACGACGTGAGGTTCACGGAGATGGCCTCGTCGTCGCCCTCACCCTCGCCGGTGAGGTTGTCGCCCTGGTGCTCNATCGCGCCCTCNGGGCTCTTGAGGTTGTTGAAGAAGACGAAGTGCCCGTCCGAGACCACCTTGCCGTCGGCGCGGCACGCGATGGCGCTGGCGTCGAGGTCGAAGTCGGCGCCGGTCGTGCTGCGCACGTCCCAGCCGAGGCCGACCAGGATGTTGGTCAGGCCGGGCGCCTCCTTGGACAGCGACACGTTGCCGCCCTTGCTGAGACTGACTCCCACTGTGTTCCTCCTGCTGTGCGTCGACTGCGTTGTCTGGGGGCCGCACCCGAGCCGGGCGGCGGCCGCTGTCCGGAAGCGCGGCACGCCCCCGGGTGTCCCGGATACCCCGGCGGCCGGGCGCCGGCAGCCTACTGCCCGACGCGAACGGCACGGTGACTCTCCGCCCGCGGAGGCCACGTGCCGGAGTACGTGTGCTCTGCGGGACGAACGAATCGCGCGCGAGGTTCCCGCGAGCGGTCCACCGGTCCGCCTGCTGGCGGCCGGCCGACCCGATCCGGTATACCGGTCTGCCCGTCCACCTGCCGTCGCGCAGCCGACAGGGCCCGGACCAGCCCGGCGATGACCCGATCGGGCGGTCACTTCACCTGCCGGAAACGCGGGTGGAACACGACCCGACCGGTCACCCAACGCAACAACAACGGCGGCCGAGCCCGCCGGACCCGCTCCGGGCCCGGCACTGTCACCGGTACGGCAGCGAATGCGCACGCCGGACGGCACAACAGACGAGGTTCCGACGTTCGTGGGCACAGCAACTGGGGAACATCGGCTTCGGCAGGAACCATCCGGACGGGGCAGGCGGACCCACCCCAACGCCAACAATCACCCATCCGGTGGCCGCGGGCAGTTCACGCAGAGGTGTCGCTATTCGCCACGTGCAGGGCGGACCATTGAGGTGTGGTTCGTCTGGATAAGGTCGCCATGATGATCGGACGTTCAGTAGGCCGGGTTGTCATCTCCGATGTGACCCCGGTCGTGTCGTGTGGGCAGTGGCCCGCGCGCGCGGTCGTGGGCGAGAACCTCACCGTCGGTGCGACCGTGTTCCGGGAGGGTCACGATCTCATCGGCGCCAACGTCGTGCTGTCGGGTCCCGACGGCCAGGGCACGCCGTTCATCCNCATGCGTTCCGCGGGCCCCGGCACCGACCGACTCGAGGCTGAGATCACGGCGGGCGACGAGGGCCTGTGGGGGTACCGCGTCGAGGCGTGGTCCGATCCGGTCGCCACCTGGCGGCACGGCATCGAGCTCAAGGTCGGTGCGGGGCAGAGCGTCGACGAGCTCGCGGTCGACCTCGAGGACGGCGCGCGGCTGCTGCTGCGGGCGTTGCCGGGCGTGCCGGAGGGCCGGCGCGCCGAGATCGCCCGGGCGGTGGCCGCGCTGCGCGACGACACCCGCGACGATCCCCACGAACGGATCGCGGCCGCCGTGGACCCCCGGCTGACGAGCCTGCTGGACGCCTTCCCGCTGCGCGAGCTGGTGACCCGCTCCTCGCTGTACCGGATCTGGGTCGACCGGCCCCGGGCACTGTACGGGAGCTGGTACGAGATGTTCCCCCGCTCGGAGGGGGCGACCCTCGACCCGCCGCGCTCGGGGACCTTCCTCACCGCCGCCGAGCGCCTGCCGGCGATCGCGGCGATGGGTTTCGACGTGGTCTACCTGCCGCCGATCCACCCGGTCGGCGAGATCAACCGCAAGGGCCCGAACAACACCCTCGTCGTCGGCCCGGACGACCCCGGCTCGCCCTGGGCGATCGGCAGCGAGCACGGTGGCCACGACGCCGTGCACCCGGACCTGGGCACGATCGAGGACTTCGACCTGTTCGTCGCGCGGGCCCGCTCCCTGGGCATGGAGATCGCCCTGGATCTCGCCCTGCAGTGCGCGNCGGACCATCCGTGGGCGAAGCACCACCCGGAGTGGTTCGTCGTGCGCAGTGACGGTTCGATCGCGTACGCGGAGAATCCGCCGAAGAAGTACCAGGACATCTACCCGCTGAACTTCGACACCGACCCGACCGGGCTGTATCAGGAGATCCTGCGGGTGGTCCGGCACTGGACCGCTCACGGAGTGCGAATTTTCCGGGTGGACAACCCGCACACGAAGCCGGTCGAGTTCTGGGAGTGGCTCATCGGCCAGGTGAAGGCGACCGAACCGGACGTGCTGTTCCTCGCGGAGGCGTTCACCCGNCCGGCGATGATGCACACCCTCGCCAAGGTCGGCTTCACCCAGTCGTACACGTACTTCACCTGGCGCAACCAGAAGTGGGAGCTGGAGGAGTACGCCCGCGAACTGATCGACGCCGCCCACTACATGCGACCGAACTTCTTCGTGAACACCCCGGACATCCTGCCGGGCTTCCTGCAGCATGGCGGGCCGGCGGCGTTCCGGATCCGCGCGGTGCTCGCGGCCACGATGNCGCCGACCTGGGGCGTGTACGCCGGGTACGAGCTGTACGAGAACACCGCGGTCCGGCCGGGCAGCGAGGAGTACCTCGACTCGGAGAAGTACCAGTACCGGCCGCGGGACTGGGCGGNGGCCGAACGGGAGGGGCGCTCGCTGGCGCCCTACCTGACGCGGCTCAACCAGATACGCCGGGCCCACCCCGCGCTGCACTGGCTGCGCAACCTGCACCTGCACCACGCCGACGGNGACGAGTTCATCGTCTACTCCAAGCGGCTGACGGACGACGCCGACCCGCGCAGGACGGCCGGTCCGGGCGGGACGGGTGATCCGGCTGGCGCCGACACCGTGCTCGTCATCGTCAACCTCGACCCGCACGAAGCGCGGGAGACCACGGTGCGCCTCGACATGCCCGCCCTCGGCCTCGGCTGGGACGACTCCTTCGACGTGACCGACGAGATCACCGGGCAGACCTTCCGGTGGGGCCGGGACAACTACGTCCGGCTCGACCCGTCCGTCGAGCCCGCGCACATCCTCACCGTGCGGGCCCGGTCGTGAGGGAACCGGAGCCGCTGAGCGAGCCCATCGGCGACGACAACCCCCGCCCGGCCCCCGCCGGTCCCGTCGGCGAGTCGTCCCGCGATCCCCACTGGTTCAAGCGCGCCGTGTTCTACGAGGTGCTCATCCGGGGATTCGCCGACTCCAACGGTGACGGCACCGGCGACATCCGCGGCCTGATCTCCAAGCTCGACTATCTGGAGTGGCTCGGCGTCGACTGCCTGTGGCTGCTGCCGATCTACTCCTCGCCGCTGCGCGACGGCGGGTACGACATCAGCGACTACTTCCAGATCCTGCCCGAGTTCGGCGATCTGGGCGACTTCGTCAGTCTCGTCGACGAGGCGCACCGACGCGGCATTCGGATCATCGCCGATCTGGTGATGAACCACACCAGCGACGCACATCCGTGGTTCCAGGCGTCCCGGTCGGATCCGGACGGGCCCTTCGGGGACTTCTACGTCTGGTCCGACACCGACGAGCGGTATCCCGAGGCGCGGATCATCTTCGTCGACACGGAGAAGTCGAACTGGTCCTGGGACCCGGTGCGCGGCCAGTACTACTGGCACCGGTTCTTCTCCCATCAGCCCGACCTCAACTACGACAACCCGGACGTGCAGGAGGCGATGCTGGAGGTCCTGCGTTTCTGGCTGGACCTCGGCATCGACGGTTTCCGGCTCGACGCGGTGCCCTACCTCTACGTGCGGGACGGCACCAACGGCGAGAACCTGCCGGAGACCCACGAGTACCTGCGGCGGGTCCGCAAGGAGGTCGACGCCAAGTACGCCGACCGGGTGCTGCTCGCCGAGGCCAACCAGTGGCCCTCGGACGTCGTCGAGTACTTCGGCAACGACGACGAGTGCCACATGGCGTTCCACTTCCCGCTGATGCCGCGCATCTTCATGGCCGTGCGCCGCGAGTCGCGCTATCCCATCTCCGAGATCCTCGCCCAGACGCCGCAGATCCCGCCGAACTGNCAGTGGGGCATCTTCCTGCGCAATCACGACGAGCTCACCCTGGAGATGGTCACCGACGACGAGCGCGACTACATGTGGGCGGAGTACGCCAAGGACCCCCGCATGAAGGCGAACATCGGCATCCGCCGCCGGCTGGCCCCGCTGCTGGACAACAGCCGCGACCAGATGGAGCTGTTCACCGCCCTGCTGCTGTCGCTGCCGGGTTCCCCGGTGCTGTACTACGGCGACGAGATCGGCATGGGCGACAACATCTACCTCGGCGACCGGGACAGCGTGCGGACCCCGATGCAGTGGTCGCCCGACCGCAACGCGGGCTTCTCCACGTCCGACCCGGCCCGACTCTACCTGCCCCTGATCATGGACCCGGTGTACGGCTACCAGGCCCTGAACGTCGAGGCCGGGCAGCGGATGCCGACGTCGTTCCTGGCCTGGACGAAGCGGATGATCGAGGTGCGCAAGCGCCATCCCGTCTTCGGTCTGGGTACGTACGAGGAGTTGGCCGCGTCCAATCCGTCGGTCTTCGCCTACGTGCGCGAATTCGGCGACGACCGGGTGCTGTGCGTCGCGAACCTGTCCCGCTTCGCCCAGCCGGTGGAGCTGGACCTGCGCCGTTTCGAGGGACTGGTGCCCGTCGAGCTGCTCGGCCGGGTGCACTTCCCGCCGATCGGCGAGCTCCCCTACCTTCTGACGTTGCCCGGACACGGACATTACTGGTTCGCGTTGACCGTACCGGGGGAATTCACCCCCTAGCCCCCTGGGGCGGACGGGGGGAGAGTAAGGCGCTAGGCCCGACCCCGGTGACGGCGGTCGGGTCCGGTGAAACCGGCGGGCCGGCCGGCACACCGCGAGGCTGGCTGGCGGGAACACCGAGGTCGCCGCGGTGGCACGTGCGCGACATGGCCGACGAAAGGTAACTTTCGGGACATTCGACGTTAGGTGCACACGATGATCGTCGAGCACAGGCATCGGGAGGTCGAGGATGGGTGACCACCACGCCGAACTGACCGGCCTGCTGACCGACTGGCTTCCCCGACAGCGCTGGTTCGCCGGCAAGGGCCGCGGCGCCGGGCGGATCCGGATCCGCCGGGACACGACCGTCTTCGAGCCGCTGCGGCTGCTCGTCGTCGACGTGGACTACGACCACGGGCCGCCGGACCACTACCAGGTACCGCTGGTGGTCCGCGCCGACGCCCCCTTCGGCCACGACGGCTTCCTGATCGGCGAGTGCGCCGGCGGGCTGGTGTACGACGGNCTGCACGACCCCGACGGCAGCGCCGCCCTGCTGCAGTTCCTCGGCCGCTCGGCGCGCCGCGACGACCTCGTCGCCGAGGCGACGCGGACGCTGGACGACCTGCCCGNGCACGCCGTCGGCGCAGAACAGTCCAACACCTCGATCATCTACGGCGACGCCTACATCCTGAAGGTCTTCCGCCGGCTCTGGCCGGGCCTCAACCCCGACCTGGAGGTCACCCGGGCCCTCGCCGAGGTCGGCAGCGCGCACGTCGCCGCCCCGGTCGCCTGGTTCTCCGGCGAGGTCGAGGGACAACCGACCACGCTCGGCTTCCTCCAGGAGTACCTGCGCAGCGGGACCGAGGGCTGGCGGCTGGCGCTGGCCAGCGTGCGCGACCTCTACGCCGAGGCCGACCTGCACGCCGACGAGGTCGGCGGGGACTTCGCCGCGGAGGCGGAGCGGCTCGGCGCGGCCACCGCCGAGGTGCACGCGGACCTGGCCCGGGCGCTGCCGACGCGCCAGCCCACCGCCGACGCGCTGCGCGCCCTGGTGACGTACCTGCACGGCCGCCTCGACGCCGCCGTCGAGGCCGTCGCCGAGCTGCGGCCCTTCGAGGCCGCCGTGCGCAAGTCCTACGACGAGCTGACCGGCGCGGCGCCGGCGGTCGTCCATCCCCGGNCGTTCCAGCGCCTGCACGGCGACCTGCATCTCGGCCAGGTGCTGCGGGTCGACTCGGGCTGGGTGCTGTTCGACTTCGAGGGCGAGCCGGCCCGCCCGGTCGCCGAGCGGGTGGGGCTGGAGTCGCCGCTGCGCGACGTCGCCGGGATGCTGCGCTCGTTCGACTACGCGGCCCNCTCCATGCTGCTGGAGCGGGGCGACGAGCCCGCGCTGGTCTACCGGGCGCAGGAGTGGGCCGACCGCAACCGGGAGGCGTTCTGCCGCGGGTACGGCGCCGCGGCCGGTCGTGACCCGCGCGACGACACCGCGATGCTGCGCGCGTTCGAGCTCGACAAGGCGGTCTACNAGGTGCTGTACGAGGCGCGCCACCGGCCGGGGTGGATCGGCATCCCGATGGCCTCGGTGGAGCAGCTCACGCAGACCCATCCACCGGCGGCCGCCCAACCACCGGCGGCTACCCAACCACCGGCGGCGACCCATCCGACGGCCGCGACCCATCCACCGGCCGCGACCCATCCACCGGCCGGATGAGCGGGCGCGGGCGGAGCGACCCGCCGGTGCGCCGGACCATCGTCCCCATCGCGGAGAGAGGCAGGGGTGTCCCAGTGAACAGCGGCGACGTCAACAACGGCACGGCGCGGACGGGGCACCGCGGCGCCGGGCAGAGCACCGGTCGACCTGACGCCGATCCGGCGAGCGCCCCGGCCCGCGATNGCGCGAGCCGGGTGGCCCTGGCCGACCGGATACCGGGGCGCCTGCCCGACCTGGACACCTCGGCGACCGATGCGCCGGCGGCGGCCGGCGATCAGCCGACCTCGGGCGATCCCGCGGCGGCTACCGGGCCGCCGACGTCCCCCGGCACCGGCACCGCTGCCGGCTCCGGCATCGCTGCCGGCTCCGGCACCGCTGCCAGCACCGGCACCATCGCCGCCGGTGATGTGGCCGACTTGCCCGGCACCGCCGCGCCGGCGCCGGCCGTGCCACTCGGCCTGCCGCGCGAGGACCTCGAACGGCTCGTCAACGGCACCCACCACGACCCGCACGCCCTGCTCGGGGCGCACCCGGCCGGGGACGTGACCGTCGTGCGGGTGCTGCGTCCCGACGCGAGCGCCGTGACCGTCCTCGTCGGCGAGGCCCGCCACCCGGCGGCCCGACTCCACAGCGGCGGCGTGTTCGCCGTGGCGCTGCCGGCGATCCTGCCCGACTACCGCGTCGAGGTGGCCTACCCGCACGGCTCCCACGTCGTCGACGACCCGTACCGGCACCTGCCGACCCTCGGCGAGATGGATCTGCACCTGATCAGCGAGGGCCNCCACGAGGAGCTCTGGAAGGTCCTCGGGGCGCACCTGCGTGAGCTGACGACCCCGGGCGGCACGACCGTCACCGGGGTGAGCTTCGCCGTGTGGGCACCGTCGGCGCGCGGGGTGCGCCTGGTCGGCGACTTCGACTTCTGGGACGGCCGGGCGTTCCCCATGCGCTCGCTGGGCCACAGCGGAGTGTGGGAGCTGTTCGTGCCCGGCGCGGGCGTCGGGCTTCGGTACAAGTACGAGATCCTCGGCTTCGACGGGGTGTGGCGGCAGAAGGCCGACCCGATGGCCTTCCGCACCGAGGTCCCGCCCGCCACCGCGAGCGTCGTCACCCACTCGGACTACACGTGGGACGACCAGGACTGGATCGACCGGCGCGCCCGCACCGCCTGGCATGCCGAGCCGATCAGCGTCTACGAGGTCCACCTGGGCTCGTGGCGGCGCGGGCTGTCCTACCGCGAGCTCGCCGACCAGCTCACCGCCTACGTCCTGGCCAACGGCTTCACGCACGTGGAGATGCTGCCCGTCGCCGAGCACCCGTTCGGCGGCTCCTGGGGCTACCAGGTGTCGGNGTACTACGCGCCGACGGCGCGCTTCGGCAGCCCGGACGAGTTCCGCCACCTCGTCGACACGCTGCACAACGCCGGCATCGGCGTGATCGTCGACTGGGTGCCGGCGCACTTCCCCCGGGACTCCTGGGCGCTGGGCCGCTTCGACGGCACGCCGCTGTACGAGCACCCCGACCCGCGCCGCGGCGAGCAGCCCGACTGGGGGACCTACGTCTTCGACGTCGGCCGCAACGAGGTGCGCAACTTCCTCGTCGCCAACGCGCTGTACTGGTTCGAGGAGTTCCACATCGACGGCCTGCGGGTCGACGCCGTGGCCTCGATGCTCTACCTCGACTACTCCCGCCCCGACGGCGCCTGGCTGCCCAACGTCCACGGCGGCCGGGAGAACCTCGAGGCGGTGGCGTTCCTGCAGGAGACCAACGCGACGGTCTACCGGCGCTTCCCGGGCGCCATGATGATCGCCGAGGAGTCGACGGCCTGGCCGGGCGTCACGCGTCCCACCCATCTCGGGNGGCTGGGCTTCGGCTTCAAGTGGAACATGGGCTGGATGCACGACACGCTGGACTACAACTCCCGCCAGCCGGTGNACCGCAGCTACCACCACCACCAGATGACGTTCTCGATGGTCTACGCCTACTCGGAGAACTTCGTCCTGCCGTTCAGCCACGACGAGGTCGTCCACGGCAAGGGGTCGCTGTTGCGCAAGATGCCGGGCAACCGGTGGGAGCAGCTGGCCAACCTGCGCGCGCTCTACGCCTACATGTGGGCGCATCCCGGCAAGAAGCTGCTGTTCATGGGCTGCGAGTTCGGCCAGGACAACGAGTGGAACGAGGCCGGCTCGCTCGACTGGCCGCTGCTGACCGACCCGCCGCACCGGGGCGTGGCCGCCCTGGTCGCGGACCTCAACGAGCTGTACCGGTCCACCCCGGCGCTGTACCGCCGGGACAGCGACCCGACCGGCTTCTCCTGGATCGACGCCAACGACACCGCCAACAACGTGTTCTCGTTCCTGCGCTGGTCGGACGGGACCTCCGCCGCCGGCGACCCGGCGGCGGGCGTGAACGCGGCGGGTGCGGAGGTGGCGGACGGCGGGGTCCTGGCCTGCGTCACGAACTTCGCCGGCATCGGCCACCACGGCTACCGTCTCGGCCTGCCCTTCCCCGGCCGCTGGCGGGAGGTGCTCAACTCGGACGGGCAGCGCTACGGCGGCGGCAACGTCGGCAACTTCGGCGCCGTGCAGGCCGTCGAGGAGTCCCACCACGGCCTGCCCGCCTCCGCGACCGTCACGCTGCCGCCGCTGGGCACCGTCTGGTTCCGCTACGACCCCGGCACCGCCGACTCCCCCGGTTCCCCGGCCTGAGGGCCTGACCGGGTCGGTCTCTCGTCGGCGGAGCCGGAGCCGGAGCCCGCGGACGGGTCGCCCGCGCCACTGGCCGCGGTCAGAACAGGGCCGCGGCCAGGGATCGGCGGGCGGGGGCGACGGCGGGTTCGGCGTCGCCGAGGGCCTGGAACAGGTCGACGAGGTGGGCGCGGGCCTGCTCTCGCTGCGGGCCGGAGGTACGCCGCACGACCTCGACGAGACCGGCGAGCGCACCGGCCACGTCGCCCTGCGCGATGCCCAGGTCCGCCGCTGCGATCGCGGCGTCGACGTCGTCGGGGTCGGCCGCGAGCCGCCTGCGGATGTCCGCCGGGTCGTGGTCGCGCACCCGGCGCAGCAGCTCGGCGCGGGCCAGGCCGGTGAGCGCGTCCGGATCCGCCGGCGCCTCGGCGAGGCGGACCCGGTAGGACTCGACCGCCGTGTCGATGTCGCCGCGGGCCAGCGCGTCCTCGGCCGCGGCCAGGTGCGGATCCCGCGCGGCATCGCCGGCCGCCGCACCGGGCATCCCGCCCATCGCCTCGTCGACGAGGGACAGCAGCTGGTCGAGCCAGTTGCGCACCTCGCGCTCGGGGACGGCGCCGGTGAACTCGCCGATGATCCGCCCGCCGACGACGGCCTTCACCGCCGGGATGCCCTGCACCCCCGCCGCCTGGGCGAGGCCCGGGTTGGCATCGACGTCGATCTTGGCGAGGATCCAGCGGCCGCCGTCGGCCAGAGCCAGCTTCTCCAGCACCGGGCTGAGCTGCTTGCACGGGCCGCACCAGGACGCCCAGAAATCGAGCACGACCGGCACCTGCATCGAGCGGCTGACGACGTCGGTGGCGAAGCTCGCCTCGGTGACGTCGATGACCACAGGGCCGGCGGGCGCGTCACCGGCGGCGGGGGCGGCACCGTTCACGGCGGCTGCGGCGGGCCCGGCACTCGCGGGCGGGGGCGGGGTGGCCGGCTTCGGGTCCAGGGGGACGGCGCCGGCGAGGCGCAGACCGCCGAGACTGTCGGGCAGGCGCCCGGGTCGTCCCGGGCCTCCCGCACCCCGCGGCGGTCCGGATGGGACTGGTGGCCTACGTTGCATGCCTCCATCGTGACATCCGGGTGGGCGGACGGCCCTGCCGGCGGATGACTTTTCGCCAGCCCGTCGTCCGCGTCGCCGCCCGACGGCCCGGGTCAGCCTGCATCGTCCCCGGCGTGGTCCCCCACGACGCCGCCCGCGGGGTCCCCGGCGAGCAGCCGGTCGATGCTCGCCACCTTGCCGTGCAGGGCGTCGCTGACGCCGGGGCGCAGGTCGGCCTTGAGCACGAGGCTGACCCGGCCGGCGCGGGCGCCCACGGCCTGGGTGGCCCGGTGCACGACGTCCATCACCTCGTCCCACTCGCCCTCGATCGTGGTGAACATGGCGTTGGTCTCGTGCGGCAGGCCGCTCGCGCGCACGATGCGGACCGCCTCGGCGACCAGCTCGGCGACACCCTCGCCGGTTCCGATGGGCGTGACACTGAAGGCAACCAGCATGCGTCAGACCTACCACGCCGACGCCGCGCCGACCATCGCTCCGACGCTGCGCCACGCGCCTGCTACGTTGACAAAACGGATGGGTCGGTAAGCTAGCGACTTGTCACGAAAAGTTGCGCGATCGACCCTCATGTGGGCGGTTACGCAAACCCGGGACAACGGGCTCTGACGGCACGCCCTACCATTGCCCGCCGTGGGGTGGAAGAAGACGGATGACGAGGCGTAGGTGGGGCCACGCACACTGCTCGACGCGCTGACGGACCTTGCTGTGGTCGTCGGCGCGGACGGCCATGTCACCGACATGGGCGCCGCGGCTCACGCCTTCCTCGGTGACCGGATCCCCCGTGACCCGCAACTGCGGGACCTCGTCGAGGTGGTCGACCCGGCGTTCCGCGCCGCGCTCGGCGAGGCCGTGACGGCCGCCCTGGCGCAGTCCGGGCAGTGGCGCGGCTCCGTGGGTCTGGTCGACGCCGCCGGGACGACCGTGCCGCACCACGTGACCATCCGGCGCGATCCGGACGGCGGCCTGGTCCTGCTCGCCCGCGACACGTCCGACCAGCGTGCCCGCGAGATCGCCGAGAACGACTCCAGGGCCAAGGACGAGCTGATCGCCCGCCTGGGCCACGAGCTGCGCACCCCGCTCAACGCGATGCTCGGCTTCGCCCAGCTCCTGGAGCTGGAGCCGCTCACCCCCGACCTGCACGACGACGTCGAGCGGATCATCACCGGCGGCCGGCACATGCAGGCCCTCATCGACGACGTGCTGGACCTGGCCCGGCTGCGCGCGGGCCGCGGTGACATCAACAAGGGCCCGGTCAACGTCCTCGACATCGTCCAGGGCGTGGTGGAGCTGGTCGAGCCGCTCGCCGCGCAGCGCAGCATCCGCCGTGTGATCGACCCGGCCGTGCCGCTCGTCGCCGACGCGGACCGCCGCCGGCTGTGGCAGGTACTGCTCAACCTCGTCGGCAACGCCCTGAAGTACGGCCGCGAGGGCGGCAGCGTGCGGGTCGGCATCGTGCCGATCACGGGCTCCCGCATCCGCATCGAGGTCGAGGACGACGGCGCGGGCCTGTCCCCACGGGCGATCGACCGGTTGTTCCGCCCCTTCGAACGCCTCGGCGCCGAACGCAGCGGGATCGAGGGCAGCGGGCTGGGGCTCGCCCTCTCCCACGCCCTGGTCACCGCGATGGGCGGGGTGTTGACCGTCGCCAGCCGCTACGGGGTCGGCAGCGTGTTCGCCATCGTGCTCGACGCCGTCGACATGCGCTTCGAGGACCCCGACGCCGACGACGACGGCTTCGGCGATCACCTCCGCGGCCACGGCTACCGCGACACGGGCCACGGACGCGCCGGCTACGGCGAAGCCGGCCACGAACGCAACGGCCACGGCTACGGCTACGGCTACGGCGAGATGGGCCGCGCATCCGGATACGGCGACGGGGGTCATGGACGCGCCGGCTACGGCGGAACGGACCACGACAACATCGCCTATGGCGACGCCGGCAATGGGCGGGCCCGCCATGCCGGCAGCGCCGAGGGTGCTCCAGGCGGGCGGCACGCGGGCGTCTCCCCCGCCGGTGGCGGCGGGCTCGGGCGGCGGGCGGCGCCCGGCGGCCTACGGGTCGTGCACGTCAGCGGCGATCCGGCCGTGCGGACGGCCGTGGCGGAGACCCTCACCGAGAGCCTGGCCGCCGATCCGGTCACCGTGCCGCGGGCGGCCCTCGCGGTCGACGCGGTGCGCCGCGCGCGGCCGGCGTTCATCCTCCTCGACCGCGACCTGCCCGACGCGACCGCGCCCGAGCTGCTCGCCCAGCTCGCGGCGGACCCCGCCACGGCCGGCACCCCGGCGTTCGTCCTGACGGAGGACACCGACCCCCGCGAGCGCACCCTGCTGCGCCGCGCCGGAGCCGTCGACATCCTCGCCCTCCCGCTGGACCCGGCGAGCCTCGTCGCCGCCGCGACCGCCCTCACCGCCGCGATGACCGCCCCCCGCTGACCCGCCCCCGCCGCGCCGCTGCGTCACCCGCGGGGGTGGGACCGACTGCGGTGCGGTCTGTACGGTCGGCGGGCCCAGACCGTACACAACGCACCGCAACCGGCCCGCCCTGGCTAGTCGGCGAGGAGTTCGAAGTCGGCCCAGTCGAAGCCGGGCGCGACGACACAGCCGACGAGAACGTGCCGCCCGTCGCGCGGCGCGGCCGTCTGCCACTGCCCCGCCGGGACGACGAGCTGCGGCACCTCGCCGGCCGCCGCGTGCGGCCCGAGCAGGCCTGCGGGGCCCGGCGACGGTCGACGGGCCGTGCCGCCGAAGGTGAGCTCGAGGACGCCGCCGCCCTGCCAGAGCCAGATCTCGGCCGAGGCCACCCGATGCCACCGGGACACCTCGCCCGGGCGCAGCAGGAACAGGATGGACGTCATCGCGGGCCGCTGCCCGCCGTGCGCCGTGACGAGGTCGGGGCTGGCCCAGGTCTGGCGGTACCAGCCGCCCTCCGGGTGGGGTTCAAGGCCGAGGGTGTCGATCAGGTCGTCGGCGGACGTCGTCGGGTCGTCGAGGCGGNTCATCGACGGATCCTCTCCCACGGGTCGCAGCGGCGTGCCGAGGCTCGGCGGCGGGCCCGGTGCGCCGGCGTGCCGGGGTCGCAGGATGGGGGGGCGGCCTGACCGTCAGCGGGACGGGGCCGGCTGCGCCGGCGTGAGGTCGGCGAGGAGGCGCTCGGCGGCCGACCAGGGGTCGGCGGCACCGGCGAGGACGTGAAGGGCAAGCTCCTCCAGGCGCTCGTCGTGCGGCGGGGCGGCCAGGCGGTCGCGCAGCGCGGTAAGGGCCAGCCCCCGGATCTCGTCGGCGGCCCGGGCCAGGCGGCGACGGTCGAGTTCACCGGTCGCGGCGAGATCCCGTCGGTGCGCGGCGATACACGTGACGAGCTCGTCGACGCCCTCGCCCAGGGTCGCGGCGACACGCACCACCACCGGTTGCCGGGCACCGACCCGCATTCGGGTCATCGCGGTCAGGTCGGCGGCGGTGCGGGCCGCGCCCGGCCGGTCCGCCTTGTTGACGACGAGGACGTCCGCGACCTCCAGCAGGCCCGCCTTGACCGCCTGCACGTCGTCGCCCGCGTCGGGCGCGAGCAGGACGCAGGTGGTGTCGGCGAGCGCGGCGATGTCGATCTCCGCCTGGCCGACGCCGACGGTCTCGACGAGGATGACGTCGAACCCGGCCGCGTCGAGGACCCGCAGGGCCTGCGCCGTCGCGGCCGCCAGCCCACCGAGGCGCCCGCGGCTGGCCAGGGAGCGGATGAACACCCCGGGGTCACCGGCGTGCTCGCTCATCCGCACCCGGTCGCCGAGCAGCGCGCCGCCGGAGTACGGCGAGGACGGGTCGACTGCGAGCACCCCCACCCGGCGCCCGGCGCGGCGGTAGGCCCGCACCAGCGCGGTGACGGTCGTCGACTTGCCGACTCCCGGGGCGCCGGTCAGGCCGACGGTCTGCGCGCCGCCGACGTGCCCGACCAGCGCCGCGCCGATCTCAGGCCACCGCCGAGGAGTGTTCTCCACCGCCGAGAGCAGCCGCGCCAACGCCCGCCGGTCCCCGCCGACGGCCGCCGCCAGCTCCGCCTCGGCCGACGGCTCCGCTCCGGCCGACTCCGCGCCGGCCGACCTCGTCCCGGCCGACCTCGTCCCGGCCGACCCCGCGCCGGGCAGCCCGGCCGCGGCCGGGTCACGATCGCGGTCGGGCAGACCCCGCTCGCGGTCGGCACCCGCGGCGGAGCCCGCGGTCACGCCGCCGGGACGCGCAGGATCAGGGCATCGCCCTGGCCGCCGCCGCCGCACAGGCCGGCCGCGCCGATCCCGCCGCCGCGCCGGGCCAGCTCGTTGAGCAGGGTCAGGGCGATGCGGGCGCCCGAGGCGCCGAGCGGGTGGCCGATGGCGATCGCCCCGCCGTTGACGTTGACGATGTCGGAGCTGATCCCGAGGTCGCGCATGGACTGGATGGAGACGGCGGCGAACGCCTCGTTGATCTCGACGAGGTCGAGGTCGGCGGGAGTGAGCCCCTCCTTGGCCAGCGCGGCGAGGATGGCGTTGGACGGCTGCGACTGCAGGGAGGTGTCGGGGCCGGCGACGAAACCGTGGTGGCCGACCTCGGCGAGGATCGGCAGGCCGAGCTCCTCCGCCTTGGCCCGGCTGGCCACGATGACCGCGGCCGCCCCGTCGGAGATCTGCGACGCCNACCCGGCGGTGATCGTGCCGTCCTTGCCGAACGCGGGGCGCAGCTTGCCGAGCACCTCGGCGGAGGTGTCGGCCCGCACGCCCTCGTCCTGGCTGACGACGAGCGGCTCGCCGCGGCGCTGCGGCACCGAGACGGGGACGATCTCGTTGTCGAACAGGCCGTTCTTGGCGGCGGCCGCGGCCCGCTGGTGCGACCGGGCGGCGAAGGAGTCCTNCTCGGCGCGGGAGATGTTCAGCGCACCGTTGTAACGCTCGGTGCTCGCACCCATGGAGATCTGGTCGAAGGCGCAGAACAGGGCGTCCTGGTCGATGGCGTCGAGCGCCTCGGTCGCGCCGTACTTCACCCCGGCGCNCATCGAGCGCAGCAGGTGCGGCGCCCCGGTCATGGACTCCATCCCCCCGGCGACGACCAGGTCGAACTCGCCGCTGGCGATGTAGGTGTCGGCGAGGGCGATCGCGTCGAGGCCGGACAGGCAGACCTTGTTGACGGTGACCGCGGGCACCGTCATCGGGATGCCGGCGGCGACGGCCGCCTGCCGGGCGGTGATCGGGCCGGTGCCGGCCTGGATCACNTGCCCCATGATGACGTACTGGATCGCGTCGCCNGACAGCCCGGCCCGCTCCAGTGCACCCTTGATCGCGATGCCGCCCAGGTCCGTCGCGGTGAAGCTCTTCAACGCCCCGGACAGCTTCCCGATCGGTGTCCGTGCGCCGGCCACGATCACGGAACCAGGCATGGCTGCCTCCTCATCACTCCTGGGAAGATCTCCACCGACGNCCCCCCGCGAGCCGGCGCCGGACGTTCCCCCGCGACGACGTCACGGCGGCACGCTCGGTGCGCTCACCCCACGGGCACCTGCAACACCACGATAACGTGATCTTGTTCCTGGTGCCCGGCCCGGCGGTGCACCCCGTGCCCGACCGGGGCCGCCCCGCGGCGGCCGGGTGGGAGACCTCGCCGCCCGGCCCCGGTCACGACCCGGTCAGGACAGGGCGCCGCAGGCCACCACGAAGGGGGACGGGTCCGCCGGCAGCCGCACCGTGCTGGAGGCGGAGTCCTGGACGCTCAGGCCGTCGGGGGTGAACCCCAGCGTCGTGGTGACGACGTTGAACTGGGCTCCGTCGGTCGAGGTGCCGGTGATGATCTGCAGGGTCNGGTCGGCGCAGCGCAGGCCGAGGCCGGAGTTGCCGTGGNCGCCGGCACCGAGGGCCAGGCCGCTCGGCGGCGTCACCGCGACCAGCTCGCCGAGGCCGACATAGCGCAACAGGGCGTAGTTCTTCGTCCCGTTGGTCACCTGGGTCTGCACGAGCAGCTCACCGAAACCGTCGCCGTCGATGTCGACGACCGCGCTGTTCAGCGGGGTGACGATGGCGCCGAGGGGGATCCTGGCCTGCTGGCCGTCCCGGGAGAACCGCACGCGCAGGTTCGTCCCGTCCACGGCGACCGTGTCGGGCTGGCCGTCGCCGTCGACGTCGTTCAGGCCGGCCGGCTTCGCCACCGGCGTGGGCAGCTGCGGGCTGCCCGGGCCGGTCGTGCCGGTCGGCGCGGACGGCTGCGTGCTGGCGGCCACCGACGGCGAGGACGCCGACGTCGTCGGCCGGCTCGGCGGCGGGCTCGTCTGCGTGCGGGTGGCCGGGCCCGAGCCTGGGCCCGAGGCGGACCCACCGCCACCGCCGGAGCTGGAGTGCCCCCCACCGCCGCCCAGTGACGGCACGGTCGCCGCCCGGCTCGGCTCGGTGAACATGGTCGGCAGAACCGGCGGCGCGGCCGGCTCGACGACCTGGTTCGACGGACTCGGCCGGATGGCCACCACCGCCAGCCCGATGAGCGCCGCCATCACCATCCCNCCGACGGTGAACACGGGGACGCGCCAGCGGCGCCGGCGGGCGATGCCGGCGCGGATCTGCCGGTAGGCCTCCGGGGACGGCCGGATGGGCTCGACCGCCTCGGTCAGCAGCCGCGTGAGCTCGTCCGGTTCCAACGCGCTCACCGTAGGCCCTCCAGCTTGCCGCTCAAGGCCGACAGCCCTCGGGAGGTGTAGGCCTTGACGGAGCCGATGCTGCAGCCCATCACCGCCGCCGCGTCCGCCTCGGACATGTCGGCGTAGTAGCGCAGGACGACCGCCTCCCGCTGGCGCCNCGGCAGCTCTCGCAGTGCCTGGATGACGGCGGCTCGCTCGACGAGAGAGTAGGCCCCCTCCTCGGCGCTGGCGGCATCGGGCATGGGCTTGGGGGCATGCTTGAGAGCGACGAGTCGACGACGCAGCGTGGAACGTGCGAGNTTGACGACGGTCTGCCGAAGGTAGGCCAGGGCCTTGTCCCGGTCCTGCAGGCGTCCCCAGGCCCCGTGGACGCGGATGTAGGCGTCCTGGACGACCTCCTCGCACAGACCCACGTCGTCGAGCAGCAACGCGGCGAGACGCACCAATGACCGGTAGTGCTCGGAGTACAAGGCGGTCAGGGCGGCGTCCGCGTCCCGCGCGACGTCGCTACGGGCGGCGTCGCTCCGCGCAGGCACGGGCCGCCACCCCTCCACGACTGTCATGGGCGCGGTCACACCACGTTGGACGCGGACCGAGCACTCGAAGTTGTCCCGAAAGTTCTATCGCGTCGCGCACCAAACAGACAGCCCCCTCATCCCGCGACCCCGTCTCCGTACCCATCGGTTACCTCTGCCGCCCTGTCGACGCCGTCTGCCGCCCTGTCGACTACCTGTGCCGCCTGCCGGTTGACTACGTGTACCGCCCCGCCAACTGCCCGTGTCGCCCGCCCGACTGCCCGTGCCGCCCGTCCCCCGCCCGCCGACAACCCGCCTGTGCCACCCGCCTGTGCCACCCGCCTGTGGCGCCGGTCATCCGCCCTCGACCACGCACCGCCGGAGGCCGATCGTGAAGGACATCCTCGAAGCGATCCTCGCCCAGACCCCACCGTCCCCCGAACGCCGAGCGGAGTTCGCCGCGTTCGCGGTTCCGGAGTTCTACCGCGGCGTGGTCGTGCGCCGCGACGAGACCGGGATGTTCGACGGCGTCCCGTCCCAGGACAAGGACCCGCGCCGCTCCCTGCACGTCGACGAGGTANCCACGCCCGAGGTCGGCCCCGGCGAGGCCCTGGTGGCGGTCATGGCCTCCTCGGTGAACTACAACACGGTTTGGACATCGATCTTCGAACCGATGTCCACGTTCGGCTTCCTCGAACGCTACGGTCGGACATCTCCCCTCGCTTCCCGCCATGACCAGCCTTACCACGTCGTGGGTTCCGATCTGGCCGGAGTCGTGCTGAGGACAGGAGCCGGCGTACACGTCTGGTCCCCGGGGGACGAGGTCGTGGCCCACTGCCTGTCGGTCGAGCTCGAACGCGCCGACGGTCACAACGACACGATGCTGGATCCGGAGCAACGAATCTGGGGTTTCGAGACGAACTTCGGTGGCCTGGCCGAGCTGGCCCTCGTCAAGGCGAACCAGCTCATGCCCAAACCGGGCCATCTCACGTGGGCGGAGGCGGCTGCGCCGGGGCTGGTCAACTCCACCGCCTACCGCCAGCTCGTCTCCGCCAACGGAGCCCGGATGAAGCAGGGCGACGTCGTCCTGGTCTGGGGGGCGTCCGGGGGACTGGGCTCCTACGCCACCCAGCTCGCGCTGCGCGGCGGGGCGATCCCGGTCTGCGTCGTGTCGTCGCCGACGAAGGCGGCGATCTGCCGATCCCTCGGCGCCGAGCTCGTCATCGACCGGGCCGCGGAGGACTACCGGTTCTGGAGCGACGAACGCACGCAGAATCCGCGCGAATGGAAGCGACTGGGCCAGCGCATCCGCGAACTCACCGGCGGCGACGACCCGGACATCGTGCTCGAGCACCCCGGGCGGGAGACCTTCGGCGCCTCCGTCTACGTGACCCGTCGCGGNGGCACCATCGCGACCTGTGCCTCCACCAGTGGCTTCCTGCACGAGTACGACAACCGGTACCTGTGGATGAACCTCAAGCGCGTCGTCGGCTCCCACTTCGCCAACTACCGGGAGGCCTGGGAGGCCAATCGCCTCATCGCCCGGGGGATGATCCATCCCACCCTCTCCCGGGTGTACCCGCTCAACGAGACGGGCCAGGCCGCCCACGACGTGCACCGCAACATGCATCAGGGCAAGGTCGGCGTGCTGTGCCTGGCCCCCAGCGAGGGGCTGGGTGTCCGCGACGAGGAGTTCCGCGCCCGCCACCTGACTGCAATCAACCGGTTCCGTGGCGTGTAGCCAGGGAAATCGCGACGGGCCCGATGACCGGCTGGCGTCACGTTCACAGTGACGGTCTGAGATGCTGAGGCCCTATGACCGAACACACGGATCTCATCCCGATGGCCGGCGAGACCGACGGGCCCCCAGCCTTCGATCTGGTCCGCCGTGGCTACGACCCCAACCAGGTCACCCACCACGTGAACTGGCTCGTCGAGCAGCTCCGCGAGGCCGAGGCGCACCGGGCCGCCGCCGAGGCCGCCGCCTCCGAGGCGGCGACCGAGGCGGCCCGCGTGCGCGACGATCTGGCCGCGAACCGTCCCGCCTGGGAGGAGTTCGGCGGCCGGGTCACCCAGATCCTCCAGCTCGCGGAGGAGGAGGCGGCCACCGTCCGCGCCGAGCGGACCCGCGAGGCCGACGCCCAGCTCGAGGAGGCCCGCCGGATCGTCACCGAGGCCGAGGCCGCCCGGGAGAAGACGCTGCGGGAGGCCGACGAGCAGGCCGCCTCGATCGTCTCGACGGCGCGCGCCGAGGCCGAGCGGATCGTCGAGATCGCCCGGTCCACCGCGGCGGCGGCCGAGGACGAGTCGAAGCGCCGGCTGGCCGATCTGGAGCGTCAGCGCGAGCAGGTCACCACCCAGCTCGCCGCCCTGCGCGAGCAGGTGACGGCCCAGCTCGGCGCGCTGCGCGACAAGCTCACCGCCGCCAGCGCCTCGATCGCCTCCATCGAGGCCGCGCCGGTCGAGGAACGCAAGGCGATCGGCGCGGAGACGACCGTGCTGCCCGCGCCCGCCAGCGTGCGCAGCGCCTGAACCCGCGCCTGCTCCCCTGCGCGGCCGACTCGGGCGGGCGCGCCTTCAGCCGGCACCCTCCGACCGCAGGCGCGCCGCCCGGCAGCGGCGATCCCAGCACGGGCGATGCCAGTGCCGGCGGTCCTCGACGCGCTCCGGCGGCCAGACGACCAGGTGGGCGGTGCCCGGGTTGATCTCATGGTCACACCCGGGGCACCGGTAGACCTTCGCCGTCGCCGCCCCGGTGACCGGGCGGACCACCCACTCCCCGTCGCGCAGCACCACCACCGGATCGGGCAGCCACGCCCCGACCGGCCGCCCGCGCCCGTTCTGCCCGCGCCCGTTCTGCCCGCGCGCGTTCTGCCCGCGCCCGTCCCGACCTCGGGTGGGACGGCGCCGCGCCCGCCGCGTCACCGACCTCGTCTGCCCGGCTCCCAGGAGCGCGCCCGCCGCGGCCGCGCCCCGGCCGGGCCGCCGTCCGCCTCCGGCGCGGCGACCCACTCGGCCCGGTCCACGACCTCCCCGTCGACGACCCGGCCCGGGTCTCCCGCCGTGTGACCGCCACCGCCGGCCCCGCCGCCGCCACCGCCACCGCGGACGCGGTCGATGCCGGCGGCCACGAGCGACCGGGCCACCTTCGCCTTGCGCAGGGCCCCGGCCGGGCTCGCCAGCGCCGAGGACGCGCCGATGAGCACCTGGAAGCCGCGGTCGCTGCCCCGCCAGTGCTCGCGCAGGATCGGCTCGCCGGCGCCGACGACCAGCCGACGGAACGCGAAGGCGACGATGGCGACGTCGTCGAGCTGGCCCACCACGGGGATCATGTTCGTCAGCCGGTTGCGCGGCGACACCAGGTACGCCAGCGCCGCCGCGGCCTCGACCTTCGCCGACTGCGGCACCCGCGGATCGGCGACGACCCGCCGCAGCATGATGACCAGATCGGGGAGAAACATCGTTATCTCCCGACCGAACTGCCGCACGGCGTCCTTGTCGAGCGTGACCATCGCCGTCGCGTCTCCTCTTGTGCGAACCAGGACTTCCCGCCGACCGGCGACATCCTAGTGCCGCATCCGGCACCTGCCACGGGCGACCGCGGCGCCGGCCGTCACCTGTCAACGGACGGCGCCCCCACGGCGTGCCACGCCCTACCGGGGACGCCTCCATCCGGCGACCCCGCCCGGACTATCGGGGAGCATGCGCGTGAAAGCCCCGGCCGGTCTTGCGGCCCAGGAAGCGGGCTCGGACGAGATGCTCCAGCAGCGGTGCGGGGGCGTAGCCGGGCTCGCGGAACTGCTCGTACAGCGAGCGGGTGATGGCGAGGGTGACGTCGAGCCCGACCACGTCGGCGAGGGCGAACGGACCCATCGGATGGCCGCAGCCGACGGTCATCGCCGTGTCGATGTCCTCGATCGTGGCGTAGTTCGCCTGCAGCATCTTCACGGCGTCGTTCAGATAGGGGAACAGCAGCGCGTTGACGATGAACCCGGCCCGGTCGGCGCACTGCACCGGGTGCCGGCCCGCCGCCCGCGCCAGCGCCGTCACCGTCGCCGTCGCCCCGGCCCCGGTGAGNACCGTGGGCACCACCTCGACCAGGCGCATGACCTGGGCCGGGTTGAACCAGTGCATGCCGACGACGGCCTCGGGCCGCCGGGTCGCGGTGGCGCACTCGACGACCGGCAGACAGGACGTCGTGGTCGCCAGCACGGCGCCGGGCCGGGCGACCTTGTCCAGATCGGTGAACAGCTCCCGCTTGACCGCCAGGTCCTCGACGACCGCCTCGAGCAGCACGTCGCAGCCGCCGAGCTCGCCGAGGTCGGTGGTCACGCGCAGCCGGCCCAGGGCGGCGTCGCGGTCGTCGTCGGACAGCCGGCCCTTCGCGACCGCCGCCGCCAGCGACGCCGCCACCCGGTCGTGGGCCGCGTCGGCGGCGTCCGGCCGCCGGGCCCGCAGGATGACGTCATGACCCGATCGGGCCAGCACCTCGGCGATGCCCCGCGCCATCGTGCCGCTGCCCACGATCCCCACCGACCGAACCCGCACCGCCGCCCCGCCGACCGCCCCAGCCTCGCCGGGTGTCGCCGGGCCGCCGGGTGTCCTCGCGGCGGCCGTTCCCGCGCCACCGCCTCCGCCGGGCTCCCCGACTGCACCGGACTCCCCGACTGCACCAGGCTCCCCGACTGCACCGGGCTCGCCGACTGCACCGGGGTCCTTCCTGCCGGGGCCCTCGGGCGGCACGTCCGGGGCGTCCGTCGCCGGATAGGTGTAGAAGCCGCGGCCGGTCTTGCGGCCCAGCAGGCCGGCCGCGACGAGCTGGCCGAGCAGCGGGGCCGGGGCGTGGAGGNGATCGCGGGTCTGGTCGTACATCGACGCGAGGATGGCGTGCGCCGCGTCGAGGCCGATGAGGTCGAGCAGGGCCAGCGGGCCCATCGGATGACCGCAGCCGAGCCGCATCGCGGCGTCGACGTCCTCCCGGGTGGCGAAGCGCGCCTCGACCATCCGCACCGCGTTGTTGAGGTAGCCGAACAGCAGCGCGTTGACGATGAACCCGGCCCGGTCCGCGGCGACGACGGCCGTCTTGCCGACCGCGCCCACCAGCGAGACGACGGCGGCCAGGGCGTCGGCGTCGGTCACCACCGTGCGGACGACCTCGACCAGGCCCATCACCGGCGCCGGGTTGAACCAGTGCATGCCCAGCACCCGGGCCGAGCGACCGGTGCCCGCGGCGAGCTCCGTCACCGACAGGGAGCTGGTGTTCGTCGCCAGGACGGTCGCCGGCAGGCAGACCTCGTCGAGCCGGGCGAACAGGGCCGTCTTGGCGTCGAGCCGCTCGTCGATGGCCTCGATCACCAGGTCGCAGTCGGACACCGCGGCGAGCTCGGTGCCGAGGCTCAGCCGGCCGAGCAGCTCGCCGCGAGCGGCGTCGGCCAGCCGGCCATGGCGGGCCGCGCGGTCCAGGGAGTGCTCGATCCGCCCGCGGGCCCGGCGCAGCGCGTCGGTGTCCCGTTCGACGCCGACGACGTCGAGCCCGGACCCGGCCAGCACCTCGGCGATCCCGGCCCCCATGGTGCCGAGCCCCACCACCCCGACGCGCCGCCACCGCGCGCTCCCGTCGCCGGCGGCGGCGCGCCCACCCGGCGACACCGTCGCACCCTCACCGCCGGTGCGGGAGGCGTTTTCCGACCTGCCGTGCGCGTGCGTTCCCCGCCGGGCTTCTTCGCCCATTCTCAGGCTCCTCAAGGTCGTCGCGACGGCCCGACGACAATGTGCCCGATATCGCGGGCCACACGGTGTGCAACCGCGGACCCGTCGATTCTCCCAGCCTTTCCACCACCCGGCCCGAGATCAGTCGGGGCTTGCCCACGGCGACGGGATCCCCGGCCGCAAACCTCTTTTCAACGGCCTGGGAGAGGAACGACGTAGGACGAGAAACCGCCAAACCCGCAATGACCCATAACGGAATATCCGCGTCCTGGGCGGGGCGGTCAGAACAGGGTGGGAATGGAGGGTTCCAGTCCGCGCAGCTCGTCGTAGTCGACGACGGCGCAGCCCAGACCACGGTCGGCGGCCAGCAGGCGGGCCTGCGGCGTGATCGACTGCGCGGCGAGGATGCCGCGCACCGGATGCGGCAGCGCCGGGTCCGCGTCCANCCGGACGAGGTNGCGGGTGAGCTGCTCGACCCCGTCGATCTCGCCCTTGCGCTTGATCTCGACGGCCACGGTGGAACCGTCGCTGTCGCGGCAGAGCAGGTCGACCGGCCCGATCCCGGTCTCGTACTCGCGGCGGATCAGGGTGAGCCCCGGGGCGATCGCGTCCGGCCGGTCGGCGAGCAGGACCTGCAGGTGCGCCTCGACGCCGTCCTTGCGCAGTCCCGGGTCGACGCCCAACTCGTGGCTGGAGTCGTGGAGGATTTCCTCGAGGGTGATGACGAGCTGCTCGGCGGCCTTGTTGGTCACCCGCCAGACCCCGGACTCCTCCGCGATGACACACGGCGGGCTCATCCAGTTCAGCGGCTTGTAGGCCCNCCCGTCGGCGTGGATCGACACCGACCCGTCCGCCTTGACGAGCACCAGCCGCACGGCGCTCGGCAGATGGGCGGTGAGCCGTCCGACGTAGTNGACACTGCACCGAGCGATGACAAGCCGCATGACGTCACGTTATCGCGACCCCCCTGACCGCCCCGCCGTCCGGTGGCCGCCGGTGCTCACCCGCGGCCGGGACCGCCGNCGGTGCGGGCGGAGACGAGGTCGTCGAGGAGCTCGCGGCGGCCGGCGTAGCGGGTGGCGAGGCGTTCGGCCTGGTCCGGGGCGAGCCGGCCGAGGCGGACGGGGTCGGAGTTGTCCTGCATGTCCGCGTGTTTGACGACGACGGCGAGCGGGTCGCCGGCGACGCGGGCCAGGTAGTCCCGCATCGACTCGTCGGGACGGTGCGACAGGGCGTCGACGGCGGCGACGACGACCGCGGGGTAGCCGGCGGCCGTGAGGTCCGCGAGCGTGGTGTCGCTGTCCTCGACGACGTCGTGCAGGACGGCGGCGAGCTGGGCGGTGTGCGGGTCCACGCCGGCCGGCTCGGCGGNGCGGGCGACCGTCGCCATGACGCGCAGCGGGTGGCCGATGTACTCCTCGCCGCCCTTGTCGATCTGGCCGGTGTGGACCCGGGTGGCGAGGGCGATGGCGTCGTCCAGGGTCGGGCCGGCGCTCGGACCGGCGCTCGAGCTGCTCGGCGCCGGGCCGGGCCGGGCGGGGTCGGCCGCGTCAGGGATGGTCGAGGGCATGCCTCGACCGTACGACGTCCACGATGCCGCGCATGATGGCGTTGAGCTCGTAGTCCCGGGGCGTGAAGACCGCGGCGACGCCGAGGCGGGCCAGCTCGCGGGCGTCCGCCGACGGGATGATGCCGCCGACGACGACGGGGATGTCCCCGGCGCCGGCTGCCCTCAGCCCGCCGAGCACCTCGCCCACCAGGTCCAGGTGGGCCCCGGAAAGCACCGACAGGCCGACGACGTGCACGTCCTCCTCGACCGCGGCGGCGACGAGCTGCCCGGGGGTCAGCCGGATCCCCTGGTAGACGACCTCGAAGCCGGCGTCGCGGGCGCGCACGGCGATCTGCTCCGCGCCGTTGGAGTGGCCGTCGAGGCCGGGCTTGCCGACGAGCATCTTCACCGGCCGCCCGAGCTGCGCGCCCGTGCGGGCCACCAGGGCACGCAGGTCCCCGAGCCCGGTCGCACCCGCACCGGTGTCGCCGCCGACCCCGACGGCGCCGCTCACCCCGGTCGGCGCGCGGTACTCACCGAACACCTTCCGCAGGGTGTCGGCCCACTCCCCGGTGGTGACGCCCGCCCGCGCGCAGGCCAGCGTCGCGGGGACGAGGTTCACCTCGGTGCCGGCGGCGGTGCGCAGCCCGAGCAGCGCCTCCCGGACGGCGGACGGATCGCGCCCGGCCCGCCAGGCGGCGAGCGACTCCCGGGCCGCGGGCTCGACGGCCGGATCGACCGTCTGGATCGCCGTGTCGAGCTCGGCGAGCAGCGGGCTGGGCTCGGTCTCGGTGAACCGGTTCACGCCGACGACGACGTCCTCGCCGGTCTCGATCCGCGCGCGGCGGCCCGCCTGGGCGGAGACCAGCGCCGACTTCAGGTAACCGCTCTCGACGGCGGCCACGGCCCCGCCCATCGCCTGGACCCGGTCGATCTCGGCGGTCGCGTCCGCCACCAGCCGGCGCACCCGCTCCTCGACGACGGGCGAGCCGGTGAACAGGTCGTCGTACTCCAGCAGGTCGGTCTCGTGGGCGAGGATCTGCTGGACGCGCAGCGACCACTGCTGGTCCCACGGCCGGGGCAGGCCGAGCGCCTCGTTCCAGGCCGGCAGCTGCAGCGCCCGGCACCGCGCGTCCTTCGACAGGGTGACGCCGAGGGTCTCCAGCACGATCCGGATGACGTTGTTCTCCGGCTGGGCCTCGGTCAGCCCGAGCGAGTTGACCTGCACGCCGTAGCGGAACCGGCGGGCCGCCGGGTCGCTCACCGCGTACCGGGTGCGCAGCAGGTCGTCCCACAGCCGCCCGAACGCCCGCATCTTGCACATCTCCTCGACGAACCGCTCCCCGGCGTTGACGAAGAACGAGATCCGCGCGCACACCTCCCCCATCCGCTCGGGGGGGATCGTCCCCGTGGCCGCCACCGCGTCGAGGACGGCGATCGCCGAACACATCGTGAACGCGAGCTCCTGCACCGGGGTCGCCCCGGCCTCCTGCAGGTGGTAGCTGCAGATGTTGATCGGGTTCCACCGCGGCAGCTCCGCCACCGAGTAGGCGATCAGGTCGGTGACCAGCCGCAGCGACGGCCCCGGCGGGAAGACGTACGTCCCGCGCGAGAGGTACTCCTTGATGATGTCGTTCTGCGTGGTGCCGGCCAGCTCCGCCGGGTCGGCGCCCTGCTCCTGCGCGACGACCTGGTAGAGCGCGAGCAGCCACATGGCGGTGGCGTTGATCGTCATCGATGTGTTGGTGCGGGCCAGCGGGATGCCGTCGAACAGCGCACGCATGTCGCCGAGGTGCGCGATCGGCACGCCGACCCGGCCGACCTCGCCGCGGGCGAGCGGATGATCCGGGTCGTAGCCCGTCTGGGTCGGCAGGTCGAAGGCCACCGACAGGCCGGTCTGGCCCTTCGCCAGGTTGCGGCGGTACAGCGCGTTGCTCTCGGCCGGGCTGGAGTGCCCCGCGTAGGTGCGGATGATCCAGCCCCGATCCCGGGCTCCGCGCCGGTCGCCGGCACCGACACCGGCACTCGCGTCGGCGTCGGCGTCGAGACGGGCACCGGCGTCGAGACGGGCGTCGGCGGGGCGGTCGGCGCCGGTCTCGGGACAGGCGGCCGGCTGCTGCGTGCGGGTACCGTGCGGATTCGTCGAGCGGGTTGACAGATCCGTCATCGCCGCCGCCTCCCTGGGGCGCTGCGCCGTGGCCGGTGACCGACCGACGGCAGGCGCGGGCGGGGTCATCACGCCGGCCTCAGCCCGCGCGGACCGCGGGCGACGAGTCAGAGACTAGGCCGACCGACCGGGCCCCGCCTGTCGGCGCGGTGCGCGGTCAACCCGCGCAGGGAGCCGGCTGGCCGTTCCACTCGTGGATGAGGGCCGCGGGAATCGTCGTGCAGGCGTTCGGGCCGTTGCGGACGATCGTCCACGGTCCCGTGCCGACCCGCCGCCACACGTACGGGTCGGCCGCGGCGGCCGGTCGGTTGACGCCGCCCGCGACCTGGATGCGGCCGATCGCCCAGTACTCGTCGTGCGCGGCGTCGGCGCCCTCGATGGCGCCGAAGAACATTCCCTGCGGCACGGTGACCTGAGCGGCCGTGATCGTGCTGGCGCCCGCGGCCCTGATCTGCTCGGCGACCGTCCACGACAGGGCCAGGCGAAGAGCGGTGGGGTTCGGCTCGTCGTCGACCCGCATCTGGTGCGCCCGGCCCGGCTGGCGCGCGGCGTCCCACGGCGCGGTGCGCAGGGCGGGGGTGAGCTCGGGCGCCGGCTGGCCGGACGCGTTGACCGACGTGCCGTCGCCCGCGCCGCGGTCGGCGGTGGTGTAGCCGATGGCGACGCCGATCAGGACCGCGACGAGGAACGCCGCGAGCACCACGACCGGCCGCGACTCACGCACGCCGAGAAGCCCCGCGGGCCGCGCACTGCGTTCGCCGGNGATATCCACGCGCGCGGGCACCTCCACGTCCTGCAGACCTCCGTCCGGCGTCCACCATGCCATCAGCCGGGCCCGTGACCCGAAAGCAGTACCCGATCAGCAGGTACCCGGCAAGCATGCCGCATCGGATGTCCAGGCGGCACGCGGGCGCGCCCGGGATGACGGTGCNCATCCACCCAGGTTCGGTGCGCTCTGCTCGGTCGCCGACCGCGAGGGCGGCGCCGCGAGGCGGCTCAGGCGTGCCCGACGTGCACCAGCTCGGTCGACTCCTCGAACCGCAGCAGCCGCCCGAGCCGGTCGGCGGCGAACATCCGGCCCAGCGCGCTCGGCACGTCGACCAGCACCATGGATCGGCCCGCCGCCCTGGCCCGGCGCGCCCCGCCGAGCAGCACCCCGAGCGCCGCATGGTCGCCGAGCTCCAACCCGGCGACGTCGACGCGCAGCGGCCCGCTGCCGTTGTCGATGGCGGCGTGCAGCAGGGACCGCAGCGTGCCCACCGTCCGCACGTCCACCCTGCCCACCAGCCGCACCGCCTGCCCGCGGCGGTCGCCCGCCCCGAGTGGGCCGTACACGTGCACCACGTTCACGCCGTTGTTCATGTGGTCTCCCGTCCCCGGCCGCCCGGCACCCCCGCTCCGTGACGCCGGCGCTACCAGCTATCCGCGCCGACCGCGGGTAGCACCCAGGTGCGGTTCCGCGCATGGCGGACCGCCTCGTGCCCTCTCACCTCGTCCGAACCGTTGTCGCTCGGCCACGGGGGGTCGGGGCCGGTTACCTCGATGATCCCAGCCGTCGCGGCGCGATGTTTCCTCTGTCGGATTCCGCGGACGGGATCAGGACGGATCGGGGCGGGAACTCCTGCCGATCCGCCGAACGTCTGGGACCATGGAGACCGGAGGTCGACGGGCGAGGAGCTCCGTCCGAGGCTCCCGCGCGCCCCCGTGACCCGGCCGCGGCGCGGTGATTCGGAGGTGCCAGGTGGCCGTGAACTCGGCGCAATACCTCGTCGAACCGGCGTTGGCGATGCTGACCGTCGGGCTGCTGATGGTCATGGCGCGCTGGGCATCCGCCCCGCTGCGCGCGCTGCCCCGCGGGGTCGTGCTCGGCGGTGACTTCGGGCTGCTCGTCCCCGTCGCGGTCGTCGACACGCCGGCCGAGGTGAGCCGCGCCCGGGCCGCCCTGCGCACGCAGGGCATCCGCTCCACCTGGGCGATGGCGATGACCCCGCTGCACATCGACGCGGCCGGCAACATCCTGTCCCGCCCCCGGCAACGCCGGCACGTGCTCGTCTTCGGCGCCGACGCGGCCCGGGCCGCCCGCACCCTGGCCGCCCCGCCCGGCGGGCTGTCCTCGCAGACCTGAGCCGCCGCAGACCCCGAGACGCCGCAGACCCCCGAGACGCGGCAGACCCCCGAGACGGCAGCGAGCCGAGACGGCCGCTCAGGCCACCGCGCGGTCGGAGACCCGCCGGATGTCGGCGCCCAGCGCCGTCATGTTCTCCACGAAGCCGGCATAGCCGCGATCAATGTGGTAGACGTCGGTCACTTCGGTCTCGCCCTCGGCGACGAGCGCGGCGAGCACCAGGCCCGCGCCGGCGCGCACGTCCGACGACATCACCCGGGCACCCGTCAACCGCTCGGCCGGTCGCACGATGACGTGATGGCCGTCGGTGCGCAGGTCCGCGCCCAGCTTGTGNAGCTCGCGGCAGAACACGAAGCGGCTGTCGAAGACGTTCTCGGTGATCAGCGACGTCCCGCTGCTGATCGCCTCCAGCGCGATGATCTGAGGCAGCAGGTCCGTGGGGAACCCCGGGTAGGGCAGGGTCACGACGTCGATCGAACGCGGCCGGTCCCGGCCGACGACGCGGAACCCGTCGTCCAGGACGTCGATCTCCGCGCCGGCCTGCACCAGCTTCTCCAGCACGATCCCGAGATGCCCGGCCCGGCCGTGCCGGATCATGACGTCGCCGCCGGTCATCAGCGCGCCGATCGCGTACGTGCCGGCGACGATGCGGTCCGGCACCGTCCGGTGCTCGACCGGGGACAGCGCGTCCACCCCGTCGATCACCAGCGTCGACGAGCCCGCGCCGTCGATGCGCCCNCCCATCGCCGTCAGCATCGCGCAGAGGTCGGCGATCTCGGGTTCCTGCGCGGCGTTGTCGATCACGGTCGTGCCCTTGGCGAGGACGCCGGCCATGAGGAGGTTCTCGGTGGCGCCGACGCTCGGGAAGTCCAGCCAGATCGACGCCCCCTGCAGCCGACCCGAGCAGCGCGCCACCAGCGCGCCGCCCTCGACGTCCACCAGCGCCCCGAGCTTGGCCAGCCCGTTGACGTGGATGTCGAGCGCCCGCGAGCCGATCGCGTCCCCCCCGGGCAGGGCCACCCGTGCCTCCCCGCAGCGGGCGACCAGCGGCCCGAGCACCGCCACCGACGCCCGGATCCGCCGCACGAGTTCCCCGTCGGCCGAGAACCCCGGCTTCTCGGGAACGTCGATGGTCAGCCGGCCGCCGCCGACGTCCCGTTCGACCACTGCCCCGAGTCCGACCAGCACCTCGGACATCACCGTGACGTCGAGGATGTCGGGAACGGCGGTCAGGGTCGTGCGACCGGCGGCCAGCAGGCTCGCGGCCATCAGTTTGAGAACCGAGTTCTTCGCGCCCGGGACGGCGACCTCGCCGACCAGCCGGGTGCCGCCTGTCACGACGAAGCGCTCCACGGACCTCGATGCTAGGTCCTGCGACAAAGATCTTCATCGGCACCCACCGGATTGACCCCCACCACCCTGCGCGCTCGCCTCATCCCGATCCGTCCGTCACCACCACGGACACCCCGTCATGAGCCCGGACGAACGGCTTCCACGTCCTGCTCATCGGCTCGGCGGGCGGTGGCGGGTCCGCCTGGCGTCGGCTCGCCCCCGCGATCGTCGGCGCGGCGCCCCCCGCGTTGCGGCGCGTTGTGCACGCTTGCGGGAGCCAGACCGGGCAGAACGCACCGCAACCGATCTCACGGGGCACCTCGCCGGCGGGGACGAGGGGCGCGCCGCTCCCTAGAGTGGGGGCATGGCGGTACACCTCACCCGGATCTACACCCGCACCGGGGACGACGGCACGACGGCGCTGGGCGACATGTCCCGGGTGGCGAAGACGGATCCGCGGCTGGCCGCCTACGCCGACGTCGACGAGGCGAACGCGGCGATCGGCGTGGCGCTCGCCCTCGGGGGGCTCGCCGACGACGTGCGGGCGGTGCTCGGGCAGATCCAGAACGACCTGTTCGACGTCGGCGCGGACCTGTGCACGCCGGTCGTGGCCGAGCCGGCCTATCCCCCGCTGCGGATCACCGCGGCGTACGTGGACAGGCTGGAGGAGGCGTGCGACCGCTTCAACGCCGACCTGCCGAAGCTCGACTCGTTCATCCTGCCCGGCGGCACCCCGGGCGCCGCCCTGCTGCACACCGCCCGCACCGTGGCCCGCCGCGCCGAGCGTTCCGTCTGGGCCCTGCTCGACGCCGAGCCCGAGCGCACCGGCCCGCTGCCCGCCAAGTACCTCAACCGCCTGTCGGACCTGCTGTTCATCCTCGCCCGGGTGGCGAACCCGCAGGGGGATGTGCTGTGGCGCCCGGGCGCGCACGCCTGACAGGTCGGCCCGGTGGAGCCAGGCACATACCGGAGGGTCGACAGTCCAGTCAACCGAATTGTAGACTGGCGATCATGAGTACGACGGTGCGCGTGAGTGATCGGACGCGGCAGCGGGTCGCGGCCATGGCCGCGTCCACCGGTCAGCAGATGCAGACCATCATCGACTCCGCCGTCGAGGCCTACGAGCGCGAGCTGTTCTGGCGCGGGTTCGAGCAGGGCTACGACCAGCTCGCCGACGACCCGGCCGGCTGGGACGACCTCGACGCCGAGCGCTCGGCCGAGTCGCCGGCCCTGCGGGACGGGTTGGACGGGTTGGACGGGCCGGAGTGATCTCGCCTCGCCGCGGCGAGGTATGGATGGTCGACTTCGGCGAGCCGATCGGCCACGAGCAGGGACTGCGCCGGCCGGCGGTGGTCGTGTCCGCGGATCGGCTCAACCGCAGCCGCGCGGGCCTGTCCATCGTCGTTCCCGTCACCAGGACCCGGCGGGGTCTGCCCTCCCACGTCGAGCTCGCGCCCGGCGGCACGGGCCTGCACCAGACGAGCTTTGCCAAGGTCGAGGACGTCAAGTCGGTGTCGCAGCAGCGGTTCGCCCGCCGCCTCGGCGTCGTCGGCCCCGACCACCTGCTCCGGATGACCGAGGCGCTGAAGTTCCTGCTGGACATGTGACCGCCCGGCGGCCCGCGGCGGCAGGCCCGGGAACGAGCAAGGGCGCGTCCCCCGCGGGGAACGCGCCCGTGACTGCCGGCGTCGACTAGTTGCTCAGCGTGGCCGTCTCGGCCAGGATGCTGACGCCCTGGTGGGTGACGGAGATGAAGCCGCCGTCGACCTGCGCCGAGATCTCCCGGCCGCCGGTCTTGACCCGCACCGTGCCGCCCGGGACCAGCACCCCGAGCAGCGGCACGTGGCCGGGCAGCACGCCGAGATCACCGTCGGTGGTCCGGGNGACGACCATGTCGGCCTCGCCGGACCACACCTCCTGCTCGGGCGAAACGATCGCCACCCGGATCGGCATTACAGGTTCTCCGCGTTCTTCTCCGCGTCCTCGATGCCACCGCACATGAAGAACGCCTGCTCGGGCAGGTGGTCGTAGTCGCCCTGGGAGAGCCGCTTGAACGAGTCGATGGTCTCGTCGAGCGGGACGAACTTGCCGGGGATGTTGGTGAACTGCTCCGCGACGAAGAACGGCTGCGACAGGAACCGCTGGATCCGCCGGGCCCGGTTGACGAGGATCTTGTCCTCTTCCGAGAGCTCGTCGATGCCGAGGATGGCGATGATGTCCTGCAGGTCCTTGTAGCGCTGCAGGATCCGCTGCACCTCGCGGGCCGTGTCGTAGTGCTCCTGGCCCAGGTAGCGGGCGTCGAGGATCCGGGAGTTCGAGTCCAGCGGGCTCACGGCCGGGTAGATGCCCAGGTCGGAGATGGACCGGTCGAGCACCGTCTGGGCGTCGAGGTGGGTGAACGTCGTCGCCGGGGCCGGGTCGGTCAGGTCGTCCGCGGGCACGTAGATGGCCTGCAGCGAGGTGATCGAGTGGCCTCGGGTCGAGGTGATGCGCTCCTGGAGCACGCCCATCTCGTCGGCGAGGGTCGGCTGGTAACCCACGGCGGAGGGCATCCGGCCGAGCAGGGTCGACACCTCGGAGCCGGCCTGGGTGAACCGGAAGATGTTGTCGATGAACAGCAGCACGTCCTGCTTCTGGACGTCCCGGAAGTACTCGGCCATGGTCAGCGCGCCGAGCGCGACCCGCAGCCGGGTGCCGGGCGGCTCGTCCATCTGGCCGAACACCAGCGCGGTGTCCTCGATGACGCCGGCCTCGGTCATCTCCAGGAACAGGTCGTTGCCCTCGCGGGTGCGCTCGCCGACGCCGGCGAACACCGACACGCCACCGAACTCCTTGGCGACGCGGCGGATCATCTCCTGGATGATGACGGTCTTGCCGACCCCGGCACCGCCGAACAGGCCGATCTTCCCACCGCGCACGTACGGGGCGAGCAGGTCGATGACCTTGATCCCGGTGGTGAACATCTCGGTCTTGGACTCGAGCTGGTCGAACGCCGGCGCCTGCCGGTGGATCGACCAGCGCGTCTCGGCGTCGACCTTGTCGACGTCGAGCGGGGTGCCGAGCACGTTGAACACGTGGCCCTTGGTCGCGTCGCCGACGGGCACGGAGATCGGGGCGCCGGTGTCGCGCACGACGGCGCCGCGGACCAGGCCGTCGGTCTGCTGCATGGAGATGGCGCGCACCGTGTTGTCGCCGATGTGCTGGGCGACCTCCAGCGTCAGCGTCAGGGTCTCCCCGCCGATCGTGCGGTCAACCTCGAGGGCCTGGTAGATCTCGGGAAGCTCGTCCGGCGCGAACTCCACGTCGACGACCGGTCCGATGACTCGGGCGACCCGGCCGATCCCCGGGGTCCGGCCCTCCGCCGTGGCCGGCGAGCTGGTGGTGACGGTCATGGCGTCCTCAGTTTCCCTCATTGCCCGTCGCCGCAGCCTCGGGCTAGCCGTTCTCTGGCACCTCCGGCNCCGCCGGCCTGGTGGGCGCGTCCCCGCCCGCCGTCCGCCGGCGCCGTACTTCTACGTTGTGGTCAGTCGGTGTCGTCTCGCCCGGGCACTCGAGGTGAGGTGGGTGCTCGTCCCCCGAAGGTGTCTCACCTCGACGATGNGCCCTCCCGCGTGAGGACGCCCCACTGTCGGTGGTGACCCACGCACCAGTGTCACCCAATGTGTCCGGCGACGCGACGACATGGCGGATGTCCTCGCCAGATCGTGCGCCGCCGGTTCACGTCAGGAGGCCGAAGCCAGGGCGTTGGCGCCACCGACGATCTCGGAGATCTCCTGGGTGATCGCGTCCTGCCGGGCCCGGTTGGCCTGCCGGGAGTAGCTGCGGATGAGGTCCTCGGCGTTGTCCGTCGCGGACTTCATCGCCCGCTGCCGCGCCGCCGACTCCGACGCCGCCGACTCGAGCATCGCCGCGTACAGGCGGCTTTCGACGTACCGGGGCAGCAGCGCGTCGAGGACCGCCTCCGCGGACGGCTCGAACTCGTACTGGGGCAGCGGACCGCCGGCCGGCGGCTCGTTCGTCTCGGTCAGCACCATCGGCAGCAGCCGGCGCGCGACCGGATTCTGCGCGATGGCGGAGACGTACTCGGTGTGGACGACGTGGATCTCGTCGACCCCGCCGTCGGTGGCGTCGGCGACGAACGAGGCGATCAGCGCGTCCGCGACCGACTTGGCGTCGGCGTAGGACGGCTGCTCGGAGAAGCCGGTGTACTCGCCGCTCATCGCCCGGCCGCGGAAGCGGTAGTAGCCCACTCCCTTGCGGCCGATGACGTGCAGCTGCGGCTCCTTGCCCTCCGAGCGCAGCAGCTCGATGAGCTCGTTGGTGCGCCNCAGCGCGTTCGAGCTGTAGCCGCCGGCCAGCCCGCGGTCACTGGTGATCACCACGACCGCGGCCCGGGCGGGCTGGGGTCGCTCGGTGGTCAACGGGTGGCTGATCGTCGTCTGCGACGCCACCGCCTCGATCACCCGGGTGATCTCCTCGGCGTAGGGGCGGGCCGCGGCGACCCGCGCCCGGGCCTTGGCGATCCGGGAGGCCGCGATCAGCTCCATCGCCCTGGTGATCTTCTTCGTCGACTGCACCGAGCGGATGCGCCGCCGGTACTCGCGAAGCTGCCCCGCCACGGATCAGCCCTCGTCGTCGGTGCGTGCCGGAGCCCGGTGGACCGGGATGGACTCCTTGCGGACCGCACTGGGGTCGAGCGGGCTGGCGGCAGCCTCGTTGACCAGCGGCTTGCCGTCGGACAGCGTGAACTGGTTCTTGAACGCCGCGATCGCCGAGTTCAGCTCCTGGATGACGTCGTCGCCGAGCTTGCCGGAGCCGAGGATGGCGTCGTAGATCCCGCGGTGGGACCGGCCGACGTAGTCCAGGAACTCCGACTCGAAGCGCCGGACGTCGGCCACCGGCACGTCGTCGACCTTGCCGGTGGTGCCGGCCCAGATCGACACGACCTGCCGCTCGATCGGGTACGGCTGGTTCTGCGGCTGCTTGAGCAGCTCGACCAGGCGCGCACCGCGGGCGAGCTGGTCACGCGAGGCCTTGTCCAGGTCGGAGCCGAACGCGGAGAACGCCTCCAGCTCGCGGTACTGGGCGAGGTCCAGGCGCAGGCGGCCGGCGACGGACTTCATCGCCTTGGTCTGCGCGCTGCCGCCGACGCGGGACACCGAGGTGCCGACGTTGATGGCGGGGCGGACACCCTGGTTGAACAGGTCCGACTCCAGGAAGATCTGGCCGTCGGTGATCGAGATGACGTTCGTCGGGATGTAGGCCGAGATGTCGCTGGCCTTCGTCTCGATGATCGGCAGCCCCGTCAGCGACCCGCCGCCGAGCTCGTCGGAGAGCTTCGCGCAGCGCTCCANCAGGCGGGAGTGCAGGTAGAACACGTCGCCGGGGTACGCCTCACGGCCNGGCGGACGGCGCAGCAGCAGCGAGATCGCCCGGTACGCCTCGGCCTGCTTGGACAGGTCGTCGAAGACGATCAGCGCGTGCTGGCCGTTGTACATCCAGTGCTGGGCGATCGCGGAACCCGCGTACGGCGCGATGTACTTGAAGCCGGCCGGCTCGTCGGCGGGGGCGGCGACCACCGTGGTGTAGGCCAGCGCACCGGCCTCCTCCAAGGTGTTCACCACCTCGCGGATGGTCGACTTCTTCTGGCCGATCGCCACGTAGACGCACTTGACCTGCTTCGACGGATCGCCGGAGGCCCAGTTGTCCCGCTGGTTGATGATCGTGTCGATGGNGACCGTCGTCTTGCCGGTCTGCCGGTCGCCGATGATGAGCTGGCGCTGGCCGCGGCCGATGGCGGTCATGGCGTCGATCGCCTTGATGCCCGTCTGCAGCGGCTCCTTGACCGGCTGGCGCTGGACGACCGTCGGCGCCTGCAGCTCGAGGGCTCGGGTGCCCTCGGCCTGGATCTCGCCGAGGCCGTCGATCGGCCGGCCGAGCGGGTCGACGACCCGCCCGAGGAAGCCGTCACCGACGGGGACAGCGAGGATCTCGCCGGTGCGGCGGACCTCCTGCCCTTCCTCGATGTGCTCGGCCTCGCCCAGGATGACGGTGCCGATCTCGCCGATCTCGAGGTTCAGNGCGAGGCCCAGCACGCCGCCGGAGAACTCCAGCAGCTCGTTGGTCATCGTGTGGGGAAGACCCTCGACCCGGGCGATGCCGTCACCGGTGACGACGACCCGGCCGACCTCCTCCCGGCCGGCGGAGGTGGCCTGGAAGGAGTCGACGTACTCCCGTAGGGCGTCGCGGATCTCCTCCGGCCGGATGGAGAGCTCAGTCATCGCTTACGTCCTTCGTCGTTCATCGCTGGCAGGGCAGGTCGGCTGGGCGCTGTCACGGTCATGACCGTCACCCGGCTATCGGAGCAGCGCCCGGCGCGCGGCGGCCAGGCGGCGGAGCACGCTGCCGTCGACCACCTCGTCGCCGACCTTCACCACGACCCCGCCCAGGAGCTCGGGATCGAGATCGACCTGAAGTTGGATCTGGCGGCCGAAGTACCGGCTGATCGCCGCGCCCAGGCGGGCGATGACCTCGTCGGTCAACGGCACCGCGGTGCGCACGACCGCGACGACCCGACCCCGGCGGGCCGCGGNGATCCGGCTGAAGTCGGCCAGGCGACGCTCGACGTCACCGTGGATCCGGTCGGCGGCGGCCTGTTGGGCCAACCGCAGGGTGACCGGGTGGGCCCGACCGGACAGCAGCCGGCCCAGCAGCGCGTTCTTGACCGACGCCGGCGCGGCCGGGTCGGTCAGCGCCAGGGCGAGCTGCGGGTTCTGGCCGAGGATCCGGGCGAACCGGAACAGCTCGTCCTCGACCTCCTCCAGCGCGCCGTCCCGCTCCGCCTCGACCAGCAGGGCCTCGACGCTCAGCTCAAGCAGCGCGAACTGCAGGTCGGCCGGCCGGGACCAGCGCGATGAGACCGCGGTCTGCACGATCCGCAGGCTCACCGCGTCGAGCTGGCGGCCGAGCAGCCTGGCCGCCAGCTCCGTGCGCGCCGCCGGGGGGGCTCCCGGATCGGTCAGCGCGCGGCGCACCGTCGGCTCCCGGTGGAGCAGGTCGGCGACGGCCCGCAGGTCGTCGGCAACCCGACTGGCATCCACCGAGGTGACGGCGGCGCCAGGCGGGATCGCCGTGGCCTCGTCGAGGGTCGCCCGTGCGGTGGCGAGCCCGTGCCTGCTGGCTCCCTCCACCGTCAGCCTCCCGACCCCACCGGCGCGGGAGTGCTGCTGCCCGCGCCCTCGGCCGAGTTGTCCAGGGCGGCGATGAAGTCGTCGACGAGCCGGGCCTGGGTGGCGGTGCTCTCCACCTGGTAGCCGACGATCTTCGAGGCGAGATCAATCGCGATCACGCCGACCTCCCGGCGGACCTGAGCCACGATCTGCGCCCGGTCGGCCGCGAGCTGAGCGTCGGCGCGCTCCTTGATCTCGGCGATCTCCCGCTGCGCGGACGCGCGGAGCTCCTCGACGATCTGCCGGCCCTCGGTGTGCGCATCGTCCCGGATGCGCGCGGCCTCGGCCCGGGCCTCGGTGAGCTGNGCCCGGTACTGCTCCAGCAGTGCCTGCGCCTCGCGCTGCGCGGCCTCGGCGCGGGCGATGCCGCCCTCGATGCGCTCGGTGCGCTGCGCGTAGGTCCTGGCGATCTGCGGGCGGATCTTCCAGAAGAAGAAGGCCACCAGCAGCCCGAAGGCCAGGGTGCCGATGAGCAGTTCGCTCAGCGGCGGGATGAGAACGTTCTCGTCGGAATGCCCGCTCTCGCTCGCGGCGAGAAGGATGGCGGCTGATGCGCTCATGGTCGCTGCGCCGGTTTACGGGAAGACGAAGGGAACGACGAAGCCGATAAGCGCGAGCGCCTCGGCGAGGGCGAAGCCGATCAGCATGTACCGGAAGGCGACCTGCTCCGCCTCGGGCTGCCGGGCGATCGCCTGGACGCCGAGACCGAAGATGAGACCGATGCCGATACCCNGGCCGATGGCGGCCAGACCGTAGGCCACGGCGCCGAGGCTCCCGGTCACGGCGTCCTTGGAGGCGAGAACGATCGAGGGGTCCATTACGGTGCTTTTCCTATTCAGTCGGGCACCGGGACTCGGCCGGTGCTGGGGGGAGTGTTCAGAACTAGGCGTGCGCCGCTGCCGGCACGCCCACCGGGGCGTGCTCGGCGAGTTCCTCGGACGGAGCAACCTCGTGCTCTCCGTGCGCCATCGCTCCGCCGATGTAGGCGGCGGTGAGGATGGTGATGATGTACGCCTGGAGGGCATCGATGACGAGCTCGAACGCCGTGAGGACGATCGCCACGAGCAGTGACGCGACGCCGAATACGAAGGGAGGCTTGGGCAGCAGGTAGTCCGCGCCCAGCGAGAAGACCAGCAGCAGGAGGTGACCGGCGAACATNTTCGCGAACAGTCGGATGGCCAGCGTGAACGGCCGGACGATCAGCGTCGACAGGATCTCGATCGGGCCCAGCAGCAGGCGGATCGCCAGCGGCGCGGTGGGCGCCGGGTCGATCATCTCCTTGAAGTACGCACCCGCGCCGTTCGACTTNATGCCGGCGTAGATGAACATCACCCAGGTGACGACGGCGAGGACCATCGGGACCGCGATGCGCGAGGTCGCCGGGAACTGGGCCGCCGGGATGATCGCGAGGACGTTGCTGACCAGCACGAAGCTGAACAGGACCAGCAGGTAGGGCGTGTAGCGCGCGCCCTTCTCCCCGATGACCCCGCGGGCGATCTNCAGATCGACGAAGTCGTACGCGGACTCGCACAGGTTCTGGATCCCGCGAGGTATGATTTTAGCTCGACGGAAACCCAGCCAGAAGATCACCCCGACGAACAGTGCGGCGAAGATCGTAAGCGCGGTGGCCTTGTTGAGGTAGAGATTGACCGAGCCGATCCCGACATCGAACCAGTGCGGAGTCTGGAAGACCTCCTTCGTGGGGCCTTCGAAGCCCTNATCAGCGAGGACCGGCACGACAAACACCTCCATGATCGATTAAGTAGCGCGTCCACGNCTCCGCGAGGTTGCCGTGCCGGCGGCAGATTGCCCCCACCCTACCGGGTTCGCACGACACGCTCACACCGAAGAACGACCTGTAGCCAACCGGCGGCAGCGCTTCGAGGGACACCTCGACAAGCCCAGGCCCTGATGGGTGTCGGCAGGCCGACGTCCTGTTGCCCGCGATACTATCCACACCGGCGCGCCACAGGCACCAACTCGCTTCGAGGTTCACCCCGGTTCAGGTGCGCGTTGTCCGGAGGTTTCGCTCCGTTGATGACGATTCCACATTGCGTGACCACCTCATGACGTCCAGTTCGCACTGACACCCGCCTGCGGGCCGTCGCTCGGCGTGGTGCCGGGACGTGCACGGGCTGCGGTCATCTCGCCACTCCCTCCCGGCGGTCCGCCGCTTGCGCCCACTCTTGCCTATTTCGCCCGCGACGTCGATGACCTGGGAGGTCATGGTTGCGCCGGTGGGACCGGTGCGCGGTCGCCGCGAGTTTTCCCGATGANCGGTGAGATCGCNGCGAATCGGACCGACCGCACCCATGGAACAGCCGGGAATGGTCGGATAGACAGGTCCACGGGCGGGAACGCCGCGGTCCATTCGGAACGGGACGCCCGGGACCATCGGGATGCAACGAACGGGACGACCGGAACGTCCCCACCAACTCCGGCAAAAAAGGGCGAACGACCCTCGACCAACCGGCTAGCGCTGGGTCAGCCGGTAGATGACCAGGTACATGGCGGCGCCCATGCCGACCGCGAGGCCGATGGGCAGGAACAGCGCCCGAAAGCCGAACAGCCGGTCGGCACCAAAGCCCACCAGTCCCCAGAACGCCATCNCGGCGATCAGAGTTCCGAAGACGTTCCACGCCTCGCCTGGGTGNTGCCCGCCCCGGGCGCGCTGCCGGGGCGGACGACCGGACGCGTGCGGGATGCCGGCACCTTCGGGTGATCCACCATCGGGCCCGGGCCGCCGCGCGGCGCCGCCGACCAGCCCCGGGCCGTGCTCGCCGCGCTCGCCGCGCTCGCTGCGCTCGCCGCGTTCGTTCATCGCGTCGGCGGCCGTCGCGCGGGGTCCCAGGCGCCGGGGCGCTCCGGGTCGAAAAACGGCACCCGGGTGTGGGTCGCGACCCAGAGTTCGGCGCCCATCCAGGCGAAGACGCCCCCGAAGATCGACCAGGCGAAGGCCGGCAGGTCGAGCGCCGAGCTGTCCTGGAGCCCCAGCAGCACCACCCCGAGCACCGCGATCTTCAGCGCGTAGGTGCCGAGGGCCGCCGGCAGCAGCAGGTGCGGCGCCCGGCGCGCGACCGCGCCCACCGCCAGCTTGCTGATGGTGAAGAACGCGACGACGATCGCGAGCCCGAGCGCCGCGCTCAGCGCGCCGGTCCCGCCGCGCAGCCCCGCGGAGATCGCCAGGGCGGGCACCGCGAGCGCGAGAGTGAGGAGCAGGCCGAGTCGGATCACCCGGGCCACCGGCACGATCACGCGCGTGCCGACTTCTGCGTACGGACGAGCAGCGCGAGCAGCGCCGCGAGCCCGACCCCGACGGTGGCGACGAGGATCGGCAGGGGGGAGGCGGAGAACGACGCGGCGACACCGCCGAACCCGACCAGAGCCGCCCAGAAATACATGAACAGAACCGCCCTCACGTGCGAATTACCGATCTCCAGCATCCGGTGGTGGAGATGCATCTTGTCGGCCGCGAACGGCGACCGCCCCGCCCGCGTCCGCCGGATGACCGCGAGCCCCAGGTCGAGGAAGGGAACAGCGAGGACGGCCACGGGAATCGCCAGCGGGATCAGCGACGGATACGACCGCGAGGGTCCAGCGTAACCCCCGTAGGCGACCTGCCCGGTGACGGAGATCATCGAGGCGGCGGACAGCAGGCCGATCAGCATGGAGCCGGAGTCGCCCATGAACAGCCGGGNCGGATTGAAGTTGTGCGGCAGGAACCCGACGCACNCCCCGGCGGTGACCGCGGCGAGCAGGGCCGCGGGCGACGCCCGGTAGAAACCGTCGATCACCGCGATCTCGTAGGCGAAGTAGAAGGTCGCCAGTGACGCGATCGCCGCGACGCCGGCGGCGAGCCCGTCGAGCCCGTCGATGAAGTTCATCGCGTTGATCAGCAGGACGGTGGCGAGGATCGACAGCGGGACCGCGGTCTCCGGCCCGAGGCTCAGCGTGGTCTCGCTGTTGCGGTCGATGGCGAACGACCACTGGACGCCGAGCAGCACCATGATGCCGGCGGCGGCGACCTGGCCGGCGAGCTTGGTCAGGGAGTCCAGCTCCCACCGGTCGTCGGCGACGCCGAGCAGGCAGATCAGCGTGCCGGCGATGAGCACGGCCCGCGTCTCCGACCAGTCCTGGGAGACCACCGACAGAAACGGCAGCCGGTCGGCCACCTCCAGCCCGGCGTAGAGGCCGGCGAGCATCGCCAGGCCGCCGAGNCGGGGCGTCGGGATCGCGTGGACGTCGCGGTCACGCACCCCGGCGACGGCGCCGATGCGCATGGCGAAGGTCCGGGCCAGCGGCGTGGCGAGGAACGTCACCGCCGCCGAGACCACGAAGACGAGCAGGTACTCGCGCACCGTCGGGTATCTCCCACTGCCGACCCGGATGTGGTGGAAGGCTGTCGTGCAACGATCTGGCGGACCGATCGGGTGAACGATCCGGTGGTACTGGAGAACTGCCCGCGGCGGCTACCGCGGCTACCGCGGGTAAGCGGGATGCCGTTCGACGAGCGTGGCGACGCCCGCGGCGATGTCCGCGGCGGCGGCGGGATCACGCACCGCCCGGGCGATCAGGGCGGCGATCTCCTTCATCTCGCCCTCCCTCATCCCCTGGGTGGTGACCGCCGGCGTGCCGACCCGGATCCCGGAGGAGATCGCGGGCGGCTGCGGGTCGTAGGGGATCGCGTTCTTGTTCAGGGTGATGCCGGCGGCGTCGCAGCGGGTCTCGGCGTCGCGCCCGCTGACCCCGAGCTCGCGCAGATCGAGCAGCGCGAGGTGGGTGTCGGTGCCCCCGGCGACCGGTCGAATGCCCTCGGCGGCCAGACCCTCGGCCAGCACCTGCGCGTTGNCCACCACCTGGCGAGCGTACTGGGCGTAGGCGGGGGTGGCCGCCTCCCGCAGCGCGACGGCCTTCGCCGCCACCGCGTGCATCAGCGGTCCCCCCTGGCTGAACGGGAACACGGCCTTGTCGATGCGCCCGGCCAGCTCCTCGCGGGCGAGGATCATGCCGCCGCGAGGGCCGCGCAGCACCTTGTGCGTGGTGAAGCTGACGACGTCGGCGTACGGCACGGGGCTGGGGATCGCGCCGCCCGCGACCAGCCCGATGAAGTGCGCCGCGTCCACCATCAGCCACGAGCCGACCTCGTCGGCGATGGACCGGAAGGCCGCGAAGTCGATCAGCCGAGGGTAGGCCGTCGCCCCACAGATGATCATCTTGGGGCGGTGCTGACGGGCGAGGTCACGCACCTGGTCGTAGTCGATGAGCTCGGTGTCCTCGCGCACCCCGTAGGCGACGACGTCGAACCACTTCCCGGAGAAGCTCACCTTGCTGCCGTGGGTGAGGTGACCGCCGTGCGGCAGCGACATCGCCAGCACCGTGTCGCCCGGGGTCAGCAGCGCCGCGTACACGGCGAAGTTCGCCGAGGCGCCCGAATGGGGCTGCAGGTTGGCGTGCTCGGCGCCGAAGAGCTCCTTCGCCCGGGCGATGCCGATCTCCTCGGCCCGGTCGACCACCTGGCAGCCGCCGTAGTACCGCCGGCCGGGATAGCCCTCGGCGTACTTGTTCGACAACGTCGAGCCCAGCGCCGCGAGCACCGCCGGCGAGGTGAGGTTCTCGCTCGCGATGAGCTGCAGGCCCCCGCGCAGCCGGGCCAGCTCGTCGAGCACCACCTCGGCGATGTCCGGATCCGTGCCGGCGAGCTGGTCGAAGTCCGGGCCCCAGAAAGGGGTGCTCATGGCGTACCTACCTCCTGCGCTCGTGCCGCCCGATCGGGACCAATGGTCCTCCGCGCCGGCCCGGCTCTCCACTCGGGCCACCCCAGGACCCGCTCGGGGCCCGGCCGGGCCCGGCCCCGAGCGGGCTCCAGGACCGGTTCACCGGCCGGCAGGTTCCCGCACGAGGGGCAGGACCTCGCGCAACGCGTCGAGGCCGACGGCGCCGCTGCGGACCACGACCGGCACCTCGCCGGTGCAGTCGACGATGGTCGAGGGCACGGCCGCCGGGCACGGACCGCCGTCGAGGTACACCTCGGCGGCACCGCCGAGCTGGTCGACGGCCTCGTCCGCCGTCGTCGCCGGCGGCTGACCGCTGATGTTCGCGCTGGAGACGGCCATCGGCCCGGTGCGACCCAGCAGCTCGATCGCCACCGGGTGCAGCGGCATGNGCACCGCCACGGTGCCCCGGCCCTCACCGAGATCCCAGCGCAGCGACGCCGCGTGCCGGACCACGAGGGTCAGCCCGCCCGGCCAGAACGCCGAGATCAGATCCTTCACCTGCGGGGTCTTGCGGTCGATGAGCCCGTCCAGGGTCCGCCAGGAGCCGACCAGAACCGGGACGGGCATGTTGCGCCCGCGCCCCTTGGCGGCCAGCAGCGCGGCCACCGCGTCCCGGTCGAACGCGTCGGCCCCCAGGCCGTACAACGTGTCGGTGGGCAGCACCACCAGCCCACCGCGGCCCACGGCGGCGACCGCCGCGTCCAGCCCACGGGCCCGCTCGGCCTCGTCGGAACAGTCGAAGCGCTGCATCACCCCTCCTCCCCTGTCGCTCGCTGCCCGGCGCCGGCCCGGCGCCGGCCGGTGACGAACCGGTCCCGCCCGGCCAGGTCGGGATGGTCGGCCACCTCCGCCCACCGCCCGTCGGCCCGCAGCAGGCCCGGTGNGGCGACACCGTGGCCGTCGGCGTGCTCGACGGCGAGCAGGCCCCCGGGGCGCAGCAGCCGGGCCGCCAGGGCGACGACGGCGCGCACCACGTCGAGGCCGTCCGCACCGCCCCACAACGCCCGGGGCGGGTCATGCTCGCCCACCTCGGGCTCCACCTCGTCGCGGTCGGCATCCGGAAGATACGGCGGATTGCTGACGACCAGGTCGACCGACCCGGCGAGCCGGGCCAGCGACGCGATGGGCGGGGCGGTGACGTCGGCCTCGTGCACCGTGACCGGAAGTCCGCTCGCCGCAACGTTACGCCGCAGCCAGCCGAGCGCCGCAGGGTCCACCTCCACGGCGTGCACCCGGGCGCCGGGCACCTCCCCGGCCAGGGACAGCGCGATCGCCCCGGACCCCGCGCAGAGATCCACGCACACCGGGCCGCCGCCCGACACCGAGGGCAGGGCGGCGAGGGCCCAGCCGACGACCGACTCCGTCTCCGGCCGGGGGATGAACACCCCGGGGCCGACGGCGAGGTCAAGATAGCGGAACCCGGCGAGGCCGGTCAGGTGCTGCAGCGGCTCTCGGCGGGCACGCCGGGCCACCAGCTCGTCGAGGCGTTCGGCGGCCGACGGGGGCAGCTCGTCGACGACCACCAGCCGGGCCCGGGAGATCCCCAGGGCGAACGCGGCAAGCTGCTCGGCGTCGGCGCGGGGGCTGGCGACCCCGGCCGACCGCAGCCGTTCGGTGGCCCGTGCGAGCCAGGCCGCGAGCGTCCCGGCGGCCCCGCGGGTCACCGACGGGCCGGTCATGACGCCTGGGCGGCCAGCCGGGCCTCCAGGTCGGCGGCGGCGAGCGCGTCCAGCACCTCGTCGAGCTCGCCGTCGAGCACCTGGTCGAGGTTGTGCGCCTTGTAGCCGACCCGGTGGTCGCTGATCCGGTTCTCGGCGAAGTTGTAGGTACGGACCCGCTCCGAGCGGTCCACGGTGCGCACCTGGCTGGCGCGCGCCAGCGACGCCTCCGCCTCGGCCTTCTCCCGGGCGACGCCGAGCAGCCGCGCGCGCAGGATCCGCAGCGCGGACTCCTTGTTCTGCAGCTGGCTCTTCTCGTTCTGGCAGGACACCACCAGACCGGTCGGGACGTGCGTGATCCGGACCGCCGAGTCGGTGGTGTTCACGCTCTGCCCGCCCGGTCCGGACGAGCGGAAAACGTCGATGCGCAGGTCGTTCGGGTCGATCTCGACGTCGACCTCCTCCGCCTCGGGAAGCACCAGCACCCCGGCCGCGGAGGTGTGGATGCGCCCGGCGGACTCCGTCACCGGCACCCGCTGGACACGGTGCACCCCGCCCTCGAACCGCAGGCGGCCGTACACGCCGTCGCCGGCCGCCGAGCCGCGGGCCTTCACCGCCACGCTGACGTCGCGGTAGCCGCCGAGATCGGACGGGTTGGCGTCGAGGATCTCGGTCTTCCAGCCGCGGCGCTCCGCGTAGCGCAGGTACATCCGCAGCAGGTCGCCGGCGAACAGGGCCGACTCCTCGCCGCCCGCGCCGGCCTTGACCTCCAGGATGGCGTCCCGGGCGTCGTCGGGATCGACCGGGACCAGGTAGGCGCGCAGCCGCTCGTTGAGCCCNGCCAGTTCGACGTCGAGGTCGTCGACCTCTCCGCGGAACGACGTGTCCTCCGCGGCGAGCTCGCGGGCGGCGGCGAGGTCGCCCTCCACCCGCTCGAGCTCCCGGGCCAGATCGACGACCGGGGCGAGCTGCGCGTAGCGGCGGCTCAGGGCGCGGGCCTTCGCGGGGTCGTTGTGCACCGCCGGATCGGCGAGCTGCCCCTCGATCTCGGCGTGCTCCGCGACGAGGCCGTCGAGCGGGGACGTCATGGTGTTTCCTCTTCGCACGTCACGGTCCCGGACGCCGCAGGGCTCCGGAGCCAGGGTCGGCGGGACGGCGCTGCCTGCGGCGCCCCGGACGCAAACGGCGCCCGCCCGGTGATCCGGACGGGCGCCGTGGCCGCACTACTTCGCGCCGCCGACCTTCTCGCCGGGGCGCCGCCGGCCGAACCGGCGCTCGAACTTCTCGACCCGTCCACCGACGTCGAGGATCTTCTGCTTGCCCGTGTAGAACGGGTGGCACTGCGAGCAGACCTCGGCGTTGACGACGCCGTTCTCCTTGGTGCTGCGGGTGGTGAAGGTGCTCCCGCAGGTACAGTTCACGGTCGTCTCGTGGTAGGTCGGGTGGATGTCAGCCTTCATGGTCCCTCTTTCGATGTGGCCGCCGGGTCGCCGTCCGGATGGAGGGCGTGAACCGGAGCCGTCCTGCCACCAGTCTGCCAGAGGCGGACGCCACGTCCGCCGNCACGCTGGCCGTCCACGTCAACGCCGCTGCGGACCGCCCTGTTCCGCCCGGCCCACGCAGGCCGCCCGGCCCACGCAGGCCCCCCGAACCCCGGCAGCCCCTCCCCGCCAAGGCCGCTGATCCGACTGGAGCCCGGCGAGCTGCGGTGCACCGCGCACGGTTGCGGGATGCAGACCGTACAGAACGCACCGCAATGCCGGCATGNACCGCAATCGGCGACACCGACCGATGCGCGTCCCACATTTCACCGAAGACGCAACGGCTCTCCCAGCCGGACCGCCGAAGGCGATCCGGCGTCACCCCGTGTGGCGCCCAAGGACCTGGGGTCCCCACATTTCGCCGAAGGCGAAATGTGGGGCTAATCCTGCGGCGGCGCCGTCTTGGCGATCTGCATGAGGAACTCGTAGTTCGTCCGGGACTGCTTGAGACGGTCGAGCAGGAGCTCCAGCGCCTGCTGGTTCTCCCGGGTGTGGAGCACCCGGCGCAGCTTGTGCATGATCGAGAGTTCTTCGGGGGCGAGGAGGATCTCTTCCTTGCGGGTGCTGGAGGCGTCGACGTCGACCGCCGGGAAGATCCGCTTGTCGGCGATCTTGCGGTCGAGCTTGAGCTCCGCGTTGCCCGTCCCCTTGAACTCCTCGAAGATCACGGTGTCCATCGTCGAGCCCGTCTCGACCAGCGCCGTTGCGATGATCGTCAACGACCCGCCGTTCTCGATGTTGCGCGCCGCGCCGAGGAAGCGCTTCGGCGGGTAGAGCGCGGTCGAGTCGACACCGCCGGACAGGATCCGGCCGGAGGCGGGGGCGGCCAGGTTGTAGGCGCGGCCCAGCCGAGTGATCGAGTCGAGCAGGACGACGACGTCGTGGCCGAGTTCGACCAGGCGCTTGGCCCGCTCGATGGACAGCTCGGCGACGTTGGTGTGGTCGGCCGGCGGCCGGTCGAAGGTGGAGGCGATCACCTCGCCCTTGACCGAGCGCTGCATGTCCGNGACCTCCTCCGGCCGCTCGTCGACGAGGACGACCATGAGGTGGACTTCCGGGTTGTTCGTGGTGATCGCGTTGGCGATGGACTGCAGCACCATCGTCTTGCCGGCCTTGGGCGGGCTGACGATGAGGGCGCGCTGCCCCTTGNCGATCGGCATGACGAGGTCGATGACCCGCGTCGTGAGCAGGTGGGGCTCGGTCTCCATCCGCAGACGCTCCTGCGGGTACAGCGGCGTGAGCTTGGTGAACTCGGGCCGCCCGCGCGCCTCCTCCGGCTCCATCCCGTTAATCGTGTCCAACCGGACCAGCGCGTTGTACTTGTCCCGGCGCTGCTCGCCCTCCTGCGGCGCGCGGACGACGCCGGTGATGGCGTCGCCGCGGCGCAGCCCGTTGCGGCGAACCTGGGCCAGGCTGACGTAGACGTCGGTCGGGCCGGTCAGGTAGCCGCTGGTCCGGACGAAGGCGTAGTTGTCCAGGACGTCGAGGATGCCGGCGACGGGCACGAGGACGTCATCCTCGCGCACCACCGGCTCGTTCTCGGCCGGACCGGCCTGCCCGCCGCGACCGCGGTTGCGGCCACGCTCGCGGAACCGGCCCCGCCGGCTGCGGCCGGCGAAGTCGTCGTCGCTCTGGCCGTTCTGGCCGGAACGGTCGCTACCCGGACGGTCACTACCCGGACGGTCGCCACCGGAGCGGTCACTACCCGGACGGTCGCTACCGGAACGGTCATTACCGGAACGGTCGCCGCCCGAGCGGTCGTTGCCGGAACGGTCACCCTGGGTCCGGTCGGCGCGGCCCGAGGAGCGGTCACCGGACTGCCGGTCCTGACGATCCCCGCCGGACCGACGGTCCGTGCCCTGACGGTCGTTCGTCGGCCGCTCGCCGCCGTCACCGGAGCGACCGCTCTCGCCCGAGCGGGCATTGTCGCCCGAGCGACCGTTGTCACCGGAGCGACCGCTCTCGCCCGAGCGACCGTTGTCACCGGAGCGACCGCTCTCGCCGGCGCGGCCGTTGTCACCGGAGCGGTCGCGGCGGTCCTCACGGCCGCGGGCAGCACCGTCGCCCTGGCGGCCGGGGCTGGTCGCCGGCTGGGGCGGGGCGGACTGGGCGGCGGCGGTCGGCTGCGCGGAGAGGGCCGCCTGCTGCGCCGGGGCCGTCACGACGGGGGCCGGACGGGTCTCGACGACCGTGTCGCCGGCCGGCTCCGGCAGGGTCGGCTGCTCGAGGGTCGGGCTGGCCACGCCGCGCGACGCGCCGCGGCGGGAACGGGTGCGGGTGGTGGTGCTGGAGCCGCCGCCGTCGCCGGCGGACTGCCGGGCCGCCAGGGGCGCCGCGGCGGGCGCCTCACTCGGCGCCGGGATGGGCGCCACCGGTGCCTGGTCGGTGGTGGGAGCGGAAGCGGTGGAACCGCCCGCGGCCTCACCGTTCTGCAGGTTCTGGATCGCGGCGATGAGCTGGCCCTTGCGCAGTCGGCCCACTCCCTGGATACCCATGGACGAGGCCATGGACTGCAGCTCGGGAAGCAGCATCGCGGACAGCCCGGTGCCCTGCCGGCGTCGCCGGGTCGCGGTGGCGCCCTCGGCGGTCGGGGTCGTCGCGGCGGCGGCCCGGGAACCGCGGCCGGCGCGCGCGCTGCCGTTGTCGGCGGCGGGCGCGGTGGTGACGGCGTCTGCGGACGAGGTGCCGGCCGCCGGCCCGCTCTCGTGGGGCGGCGATGCAGGCGTCGCAGGCGCCGCAGACTCACGTGCGCTCACTGGCAGCACGTTGGTGGTGTCGCTCAAGGTTTTCCTTCCCTGAAGGAACTGGCTCCTGATGAGCCGGGCGTAGCTTGTGAACCTTCTTCGCCTGCACAGATGCCGGGTGAAGGGGATGTACAGCACCGGATGGGCGACGTCGCGCCCGTCTACGGCGCCAGCGNCCNAATGCCGCGAGCGAACTCGCCGATCCCGCCCAGGTGTGCCGGTGTGGAGCCGAGGCAACGACGACGAGGCCGAAACACCGGAGTCCCGAACCACGGCCCATCTGGCACTGCCAGAGCGGCACTGCGGGAGCGAGCACGCGCCGCGGTGGCAGCGGGTGCAGTCACCAGACTATCCAGCGGCAGACACCTCGGCAACAACCTTGAGACGTCAGGACTTCCCGATGTGACACACGACCGCGGAGCTGCGGCCCGACCGCCCCACCCCAGCCCGACAATATCACCTTATGAATCCGTTCGACTACCTTTCGGGGTCGAGGCGGGTGACCTGCGCCCCGGAACGGTCAACGCTCAGCGGCGCGACCGAGAACTCGGCGCTCGCCGCGCCCACCGCCGCCGCGGCCTGCTCCCCGCCCACCGCGAGGGCCAACACGGACGGCCCGGAGCCGGACAGGGTCGCCGGCACCCCGAGGGCGCGCAGCCGGGCGACCAGCTCGCCGGTGGCCGGCGCGGCGGGCAGCCGGTAGGGCTGGTGCAGCAGGTCCTCGGTGGCGCTGAACAGCGTGCGGGCGCGCTGCGCCGCGGCCGCGGGCTCGGCGGCGGACATCGTCAGCGCCAGCAGCGCGGCCCGGCCGAGGGTCCGGGCGGCGTCGGGCAACCCGACGAGCACCGGCAGCGCACCCCGCGACGCCTCGGTGGACTGGCGCACGGTCGGCACGAAGACCACCGGCCGCAGCTCGGCGAAGGGGTCGACGCGCAGGCAGCGGGCCCCCTCGACGTCCTGCCAGGCGACGGTGAAGCCACCCGACAGCGCGGCGGCCACATTGTCCGGATGACCCTCGATGTCATGCGCCAGGCGCAGCATCCACGCGGCTGCGGCGGGCACCGAGGTCGCGGGGCCGGCCGAGTCCCCGGGGCCGGGGCCGGCCGCGGCCGCCGGGCCGGCCGCGGTTGCGGTTGCGGCCCGGTCAGCAGGGACGCCGGGACGGGCTACGCCGGGGTCGCCCTGGTTCGCCGCGGGGCCGGCCTCGAACTCCGGGCCGAGATCGGGCCGGTCGAGCGCCGCCGCCGCCACGATCCCCGCCACGATGGCGGCCGCCGACGAGCCGAGCCCGCGGCCGTGCGGGATCCGGTTCACGCAGCGCAGGGCGAGCCCCGGCTGCGGCCGGCCGAGCAGGTCGAACGTCGCCCGGATCGCCCGGACCACCAGATGCGTCTCGTCCTGGGCGACCTCGTCCGGGCCGACCACGTCGACCGTCAGACCGGACGCGGTCATCTCCACGTCGACCTCGTCGTACAGCCCGAGGGCGAGGCCGAAGGCGTCGAACCCCGGGCCGAGGTTCGCGCTCGTCGCGGGAACCCGCACCCGGACCCGCCGGGCGGCGCCGTCGGCACCCGCCCGCCCGGCGCCGACCACCGGCACGCTCCTGTACTCGCCCCGCGCGTCGCGGTCACCCACGCCCGAGAGGTCGCGGTCACCCGCGCCGGAGACACTGCGGACAGCCCCGCCCGGGTTGTCGCGGACAGCCCCGCCGGGGGCCGCCGTTTCGGCCCCCGGGACCGCGCCGGACAGGGCGGTCACGAAGTCTGCAGCCCGAGCGCCTCGGCGGCGCCCGCGACGGTCGGCCGGATCGTCTCCGGCCGGGCCGCCCCGCTGATCGCCCAGTCGGGATCCTTCAACCCGTTGCCGGTCACGGTGCAGACGACGCGCTGGCCGGCCTCGATGCGACCGTCCGCCCGCGCCATCAGCAGCCCGGCGACNCTCGCCGCGCTGGACGGCTCGACGAAGACGCCCTCCCGGCGGGCGAGCAGCCGGTAGGCGGCGAGGATCTGCCGGTCGTTGACGGCGTCGATGAGGCCGCCGGAGGAGTCCCGCGCGTCGACGGCGAAGTCCCAGGAGGCGGGGTTGCCGATGCGGATCGCCGTGGCGATCGTCTGCGGGGAGGTGACGATCTCGCCGCGCACGATCGGGGCCGCGCCCGCCGCCTGGAAACCGCACATCCGCGGCCGGCCGGCGTCGAGGCGGGCGTCCTCCTCCAGGTACCCCCGCCAGTAGGCGGTGATGTTGCCGGCGTTGCCGACCGGCAGGCAGTGCACGTCCGGGGCCCGCCCGAGCGCCTCGACGATCTCGAACGACGCCGTCTTCTGGCCTTCCAGGCGGTACGGGTTCACCGAGTTGACCAGGGTGACCGGCGAGGTGTCGGCGAGTTCGCGGGCGACCCGCAGGCAGTCGTCGAACGAGCCGTCGAGCTGGAGCAGCCGGGCGCCGTGCACGAGCGCCTGGGCGAGCTTGCCCAGCGCGATCTTCCCGCTGGGGACGANCACCGCGCAGGTGATGCCGGCACGGGCGGCGTAGGCGGCCGCCGAGGCCGAGGTGTTGCCCGTGGAGGCGCAGATGACCGCCTGGGAACCCGCGCCGACGGCCCGGCTGATGGCCATCGTCATCCCGCGGTCCTTGAACGAACCCGTCGGGTTCGCGCCCTCGACCTTGAGATGAACCTCACACCCGGTGAGCTCGGACAGGTGCTCGGCGAGCAGCAGCGGCGTGCCGCCCTCCCGCAGGGTGATCACCGGCGTGTCGTCGTCGACCGGCAGCCGGTCGCGGTACTCCTCGATGATCCCCCGCCACGGCCGGTGCGACCGGTCGGGCTGGGTGGATGCCGCCGGCGCCGCCGGCCCACCCGGGAACGACCCGGACTGCGCACGAGCGCTGGACTCGGCAGCAGTGCTGGACCCGGCAGCGGCGCTGGCTCCGACGGCGCTGGACTCCGCACGAGCTGTGGACGTCGTGGTCACGGCTCACCTCCCTCGACCCGCATCACGCCGGACACCGCCCGCACCCCGACGAGGCCGCGTAGCTCCTCGACGGTGGCCGACAGCGCCGCGTCGGGCGCGGCATGCGTCACCAGAACGAGGCTCGCGTCGTCGCCGCGGCCGTCCTGGCGGACGCTCCTGATGGACACATCGTGACGCGCGAAGGCACCGGCGACCGTCGCGAGCACGCCGGTCTTGTCGGTGACGTCGAGATTCACGTGATACCTCGTCACGGTACGGCCCATCGGCAGGACGGGCAGCGCCGCGTAGGACGACTCGCCGGGTCCGCGACGGCCCGCGATGCGGTTGCGCGCCACGGCGACCACGTCGCCGAGCACCGCCGACGCGGTCGGCGCCCCGCCCGCCCCCTGGCCGTAGAACATCAACTGCCCGGCGGCCTCCGCCTCGACGAACACGGCGTTGAACGCCTCCCGCACCCCGGCCAGCGGGTGGGTCCGCGGAATCATCGCGGGATGCACCCGGACGCTGATCCCGTCGGTCTCGACGCTGCGCTCGGCCACCGCGAGGGCCTTGACGGTGCAGCCCATCTCGCGCGCGCTCGCGATGTCGGCGGCGGTGACGTCGCCGATGCCGACCCGGTAGACGTCGTCGATGGTCACCGGCGAGTGGAAGGCGAGCTGAGCCATGATCGCAGCCTTCGCGGCGGCGTCGTAGCCGTCGATGTCGGCGGACGGATCGGCCTCGGCGTAGCCGAGCGCGCCGGCCTCGGCCAGTGCCTCGGCGAACGACGCGCCGGTCTCGTCCATCCGGGTCAGCACGAAGTTCGTCGTGCCGTTGACGATGCCGAGCACCCGGCGGACGCGGTCGCCGGCCAGGCTCTCGCGCAGCGGGCGGATCAGCGGGATCGCCCCACCGACCGCGGCCTCGTAGTACAGGTCGGTGCCGGCGGCCGCCGCCGCGTCGTGCAGCGCGGCGCCGTCGGAGGCGAGCAGCGCCTTGTTCGCGGTGACCACCGGTTTACCGGCCCGCAGGGCGGCCAGCAGCCAGTCCCGGGCCGGCTCGATCCCCCCGACGACCTCGATGACGAGATCGACGTCGTCACGGGCGACGAGTCCGGCGGCGTCCGCGGTGAACAGGCTCGCGTCGATGTCGAGGTCACGGACCCGCTCCGGGCGGCGCACCCCGATCCCGACGAGCTCGAGCGGCTCGCCGACCCGGGCGGCGAGGTCACCGGCGTTGGCCCGCAGCAGCCGGACGATCTCACTGCCGACGACCCCGCAGCCGAGCAGCGCGATCCTCACGGTGCCACCGCCGCGCCGGCCTGGTCCGCCGGGTCGATGTCGAGGCGCAGCAGGTCCTCCTCGGTCTCCCGCCGCACGATCAGCCGGGCGGCGCCGTCGCGCACCGCGACGACCGGCGGGCGGGTGACATGGTTGTAGTTGCTGGCCATGGACCGGTGGTAGGCCCCGCTGGCCGGCACCGCGACGAGATCGCCGGGGCGCACGTCGTCGGGCAGCGGCACGTCGTGGGCGACGACGTCGCCGGACTCGCAGTGCCGGCCGACGAGCGTGACCACGTGGGCCGCGGCCGAGCCCGCGCGGGAGACCAGCCGGGCGGTGTACCGGGCGTCGTAGAGGGCGGTGCGGATGTTGTCGCTCATNCCGCCGTCGACGCTGACGAAGGTGCGCAGCCCGGGCAGTTCCTTGACCGTGCCGACCTCGTACAGGGTCACCGTCGTCGGGCCGACGACGGCCCGGCCCGGCTCCACGCCGAGGCGCGGGACGGCAAGCCCCGCCGCCGCGCACTCCTTGCCCACGACGGCGGTCAGCCGCTCGGCGACGTCGGCCACCTCCAGCGGGGCGTCCTCGCTGGTGTAGGCGATGCCGAGCCCACCGCCGAGGTCGAGCTCGGGCAGTTCGAGGTCGTGGGTGTCGCGGACGCGCGCCAGCAGGCCGACCATGCGGTGCGCGGCCAGGCCGAACCCGGCCGTGTCGAAGATCTGCGAGCCGATGTGCGCGTGCAGGCCGACGAGTTCCAGCGAGCCGGCGGCGAGCACCCGCTCCACCGCCTCGGCCGCCGCGCCGCCGGCGAGCGAGAAGCCGAACTTCTGGTCCTCCTGGCCGGTGGAGACGTAGCTGTGGGTGTGCGCCTCGACCCCCGGCGTGACCCGCACGAGGACCCGCTGGCGCACCCCGGCCTCGGCGGCGACGGCGGCCAGGCGATCGATCTCGGCGAAGGAGTCGACGACGATCCGCCCGACGCCGTAGGCCACCGCCGCCCGCAGCTCGGCGACCGACTTGTTGTTGCCGTGGAACAGCAGCCGCCCGGCCGGGAATCCGACCGAGCGGGCCACGGCGAGCTCCCCGCCGGTGCAGACGTCGAGGTTGAGCCCCTCCTCGTCCACCCAACGGGCGACCGCGCGGCACAGGAACGCCTTGCCGGCGTAGTAGACGTCGCAGTCGGAGAACGCGCGCCGCCAGGCGGCGCACCGGGCCCGGAAGTCGGCCTCGTCCAGGACGAACGCCGGGGTGCCGAACTCGGCGGCCAGCTCGTCCACCCGGACACCGCCGACCCGCAGCACGCCGTCGCGGTCGAGCCGGGCCGTCGCCGGCCAGAGGTTCTCCTCCAGGGCCGCCGCCGACGAGCCTCCCGGCGTCGGGCCTCCCACCGTCAGGGCTCCCGCTGTCGGGGCTCCCACCGCCGGGGCTCCCGCTGCCGGTGCTCCCGCTGCCGGTGCTCCCACCGCCGGGTTGTCGGTCTCGCTCATATCGCCTCTGCCCGTCTCATTCCGCGGCCTGTCTCGTAGGCCCGGCCGGACTCGTTGCCCCGGCCCGACTCGTCTGCGTGGCCGGCCTCGTCGCCGCCGCGGCCGCCGTCAACCATCCGGTCACATCCGCTCGGGCGCGCTGACGCCGAGCAGCCCGAGGCCGTTCGCGAGCACCACCCGGGTCGCGGCGACCAGCAGCAGCCGGGCACCGGTGAGCGGGCCCGCCTCCTCGTCCCCCTGCGGGAGTACCCGGCAGGCGTCGTAGAACCGGTGGTAGACCCCGGCGAGTTCCTCCAGGTAGCGGGCGACCCGATGGGGGCCACGCAGGCTGGCCGCCGCCTCGATCACCCGCGGGAACTCGCCGAGCCCCCGCAGCAGGTCCACCTCGCGCGGATGGGTCAGCAGCGCGACGTCCGCCGTCTCCGACGCGGTCGGCAGGCCCAGCGCCTCGGCGTTGCGCAGCAGCGAACTGATCCGGGCGTGGGCGTACTGGACGTAGAACACCGGGTTGTCGCTGGTCTGGCGGGTCACCAGGTCGAGGTCGAGGTCGAGGGACGAGTCGAGCGAGGACCGGACCAGCGAGTAGCGGGCCGCGTCGACCCCGACGGCGTCGACGAGGTCGTGCAGGGTCAGGAAGGTCCCGGCCCGCTTGGACATCTTCACCGGGGCACCGCCGCGCGAGANCGTCACCANCTGCCCGATGATGACGTCGAGGTTGGTCGCCGGGTCGTCGCCGAAGCAGGCGGAGATCGCCTTCAGCCGGGCGACGTAACCGTGGTGATCTNCCCCGAGCAGGTAGATGAGCTGGTCGAAGCCGCGGCCCCGCTTGTCGCGGTAGTAGGCGGCGTCGGCGCAGAAGTACGTCGGCTGGCCGTCGCTCTTGACCAGCGGACGGTCCTTGTCGTCACCGAAGTCGGTGGTGCGCAGCCACACCGCGCCGTCGGCGTCGTAGACGTGGCCCTGCGCGCGCAGGTCGTCGATCGCCTTCGTCAGCGCGCCGGCGGTGTGCAGCGCCCGCTCGGAGGCCCACCGGTCGAAGTGGACGCCGAAGCCCTCCAGCGTCGACCGGATCTCGGTGAGCATCAGGGCCAGGCCCTCTTCGGTGGTCACCGCGAGCGCGGCGTCCTCGGGCAGGTCGAGCAGGTCCGGCCGGCCCGCCAGCACCGCCGCGGCGATCTCCGCGACATACGCCCCGTGGTAGCCCTCCGCCGGGATCTCCCGGCCGGCGGCCGCGGCCAGTACCGACGCGCCGAACCGCTCGATCTGCACGCCGGCGTCGTTGACGTAGTACTCCCCGCCCACGGAGAAGCCGGCCGCGGTCAGGATGCGGGCCAGCGCGTCGCCGACGGCCGCCCAGCGCGCCGAGGCGAGCGTCACCGGACCGGTCGGATTCGCGCTGACGAACTCCAGGTTGACCCGCACGCCCCGCGGCTTCGCCGCATGCCCGTAGCTCTCGCCGGCCCGCACCACCGTGCGGGCGATCTCGCCGAGAGCGTCCCCGGCGAGGGTGAAGTTCAGGAATCCCGNCCCGGCGATGTCGACGCTCGCGATCCCGCTCTGGGTGGCCAGCCGGCCAGCCAGCACCTCCGCGACCTCGCGCGGCTTGCGGCGCGCCGCCTTCGCGAGCTGCAGGGCCACCGGGGAGGCGTAGTCGCCGTGCCCGGCCGTCTTCGGTCGCTCCACCGTGACGGTGGTCGGCACAGTCACGTCCAGGTCGCCGTCGGCGACCGCGCGACCAATGGCCGCGACGATGGCGTCGGCGAGATCGGCGGGGGTCATGTCGCGATGCTATCGGCGCGACGCCCTCCCACGTCCGCCCGCCGATCCCCGTCAACGCCGCCGCGCGGCGAACCAGCGGGCCGGACCCTGCGAACCCGGTGATCCGCCGGCTGAATCCGGCTAGACCGGCTGGCCGGCGGCGAGCTTCTGGACGACGGTGATCAGCTCGTCGGGGTCGAACGGCTTCGTCAGGTAGTAGTCGACGCCGATGCGAGCCCCGCGCTTGACGTCGGCCTCCTGCGCCCGCGCGGTGAGCATGATCAGCTTGATGTCGGCGGTCGACGGGTCCTCGCGCAGGGCAGCGGCCACATCCCAGCCGTTCATCCGCGGCATCATGATGTCGAGCGTGATCACCTGGGGATCGACGGTCNGCACCACCTCCAGCGCGTCGACACCGTCGACGGCGGTATGGACCTCGAAGCCTTCCAGCTCAAGGTTGACGACCACGAGCTGACGTATCACCGCGTCGTCGTCGACGACGAGGACCCGGGGGGCGGCTTGGTACACACCGGAAGCTTACGGCCGACCCGGGTGCGCGATCCGCCGTTCCCGCCTGGTAACGTATGCCGCGTTGCCCCAGAGCCCCCGTAGCTCAGGGGATAGAGCACCGCCCTCCGGAGGCGGGTGCGCAGGTTCGAATCCTGNCGGGGGCACCAAGCAGAAGGAGGGAAGCCGCCGCTCCCCATCGATCACTTTCGGTCCTCTCCCTTGGTCATCTCCGTGTACCCTCTCGGTAGGCTTGGAGCCAACGATGCTACTGCCGATCTTCGCCACAGATCTCGCCGTGTCGCCATATAGGGTAACTCTGCATCGAGCGGTGCGGGTGTCGCGGTTGTAGCGGATCTCCAGGCGGAGGGCTGCGAAGAGCCGGCGGCTGATCTCGTCTGGTAGTCGCACGAGGTCGACAGCGCCCANGGGCAGCAGTCCGAGCAGGGCTGGGTTCGGCGCCTGCCGCACCTGTTCGCGTAGATCTTCGAGTTCGCGTTCGAGTTTGGTTCGTTCGGCTCGAAGCTCGGCGCGGCGCTCCGCGAAGTCGTGCTTCAGGTCCGGGNCTGGATTTTCTGCATCATCGACCAGTTCGAGGTTTCTGATCAGGCTCCGTCTGCGACGCTCGTTGTCGGCGAGGGAGCGTTCCAGCGTGGCGATGCGTCGATCACGATCATCGCTGTCGCTGTCTCCCCCCGTCGTCAGCGAGCTGGCGAGCAGGTCGCGTCGGTACTGGCCGAAGATCCGATCGGCGAGGAACTCGCTGAGGCCCTCGACGACCGGTTCCTCGCGGACCCAGCAGCTGGATGCTGCCGGGTGCCCGGCGGGCACGTAGCCGGGTTTGGGTGCGCACACGTAGTAGCTGACCCCGTGCGAGGTCTTGCNGTACATGNGCCGTCCGCACAGGTCGCAGAACAGATGGCTGCGTAGCCGGTAGAGGCGGCGTGTCTGAGGGTGACGGTTGCGGCCACCCGCGCTGCGGGACTTGGCGTGCTGGCTGGCGATCTGCTGTGCCTCGACGAAGCCTTCGAGGGTGACGTAGGCGTCGTGGGTCGGCTGGGGTGACCAGATCCAGTCTTCGACCGGGTTGGCGCGGTTCCNCCCGCGTTTGCGGGCGCGGCGTCCCCAGACCATGTGGCCGGTGTGCTTCGGGTTGGTGATGATCTCTCGGACGTTGGAGATGGTCCATCGGCCGACGGCGCGGGCGGGGTCGACCGGCGTGGGCGGTGGGCTGGCGACGAGGTCTTGGTTGAGCCGGTCGGCGATCTGTTGGTAGCTGAGGCGTTCACCGATGCGCCAAGCGAAGATCTGCCGGACGACGGCTCCCTCGACGGGGTCGGCGGCGAGTCTGGTCTTCTTGACGCCCTTGGCACGTTTGGCGGGTACTGAGTGCGGAATCTGGACGGCGCGGTAGCCGTAGGGTGGCTTGCCGATGTTGAAGCCCTGTTCGGTGTGGACCGCGAACCCGTCCCAGGACTTCTCCAGCATCTCCAGGACGTACCACTCGGCGATGCCCTGCTTGACCCGCCGGGTCAGNACGGTGGTCGCGCTGGTCTTGCGCCGGCCCTCGGAGCCGATCTGGATCGGCTCGTCGGCCGCGAGGAGGCGGACCCCGACCTTCTCCAGGTGATGTTCGATGTAGGTGCCGTAGTAGGTACGCCGGGCGATGCGGTCGATTGACTCGCAGATGACGTAGTCGAACCGCCGGTCGGGTCGTTCGGCTTCGGCGAGAAGATCCTGGATGCCGCCGTCGCGCGGGATCGGAATGTCGAACAACTCGTGGGCGCTGCCNCGGCCGCGGGACGACAGGTCCATGCGGCCGGACTCGATGTCGAAGAAATGCGCGACGATCACCGCGTCGTCGGGAATGACCGCCGAGCAGCGGCGCAGTTGCCGTGGCAGGGACAGGGTCGGGTCCTGCTGGTCTTCGGTTGAGGTCCGGCCTGCGAACGCGACTCGGGCCACCAGCCGGCCCGAGTCGGCCCCTGCGGCGGCTACTCTGAGGGATTCTCCCCATCTCTTGATTTCTGCTGGGCTACCCATTCGGTCACCTCTCGTATCGCCCGGATCTGCGCGCGCCTCAGCGTTTCCCCGAGGCTTCCTGCGGCTATTTCGACCTCGAATACTAGCTTGGGATTTTCGGCCCGTCGAAATCCNCCGTGGCCGCCGGAATCAGCGTCGGAGGCCCGGTCCTGGGGATTATCCATCGGACCGCAGCCTCAGTCGGGTCGGCATTCCATGAATGGCGGCAGGACGCTCTGCCAGCATGAGACAGACGGCGGACGGTGAATGTCCGCTCACTGTGCGGCGGGAACGCCGCGACGCGATTTTCTGGAACGCGCGCCGCTGCCTGGGAAGTGGCCTCACCACAGCGATCCGTGTNCGTCTCTGTCGCTATCCGTGCGGCCCGAGTCGACGGTTTCCCAGGGCAGGAGGTGGGGGCTGAAGATTCCCCGGCCGGACGGGGCGAGGAGTTGCGCGCGAAAGAACGTCCGCCCGTCGACGATCGGATGGTGGGCGTAGGGACAGACGACCCAGTGTTCGGGTGGGACGGGCTGGCCGTTGGCTGTGCGACCCCAGACGGTGGCGCCGGTGTAGACGGGGTTGGCGAGGACCCGGCTGACCGATGTTGAGGCCCACGGTCGCGGCAGGCCCGTGGCGGGGTCGGCAATGCCGTGGAGGTCATTGACGACGCGCAGGCGGGTGGCGATGGCGCTGGGGGTGAGCCGGTCGTCGACCCGCCACTGGAAGATCAGCGCGACGACGGACGCGGGTGCCGGGTCGAGCACGAGGCGGACGCGGCGGCGGGGCTGGCCGTCCGGGTCGACAACGGTGACTCGGTGGGGCAGGTAACCGAAGGGCACGGGGCCGAGGTGGTAGCCGGCACGGACGAGGTCGATCTGGGCTTGGCGGGCGCGTTGGGTGGTCCAGGCGTGGTGGGCGGCGAGTAGCCGGGCCTGGCGGGCGGCGCGGGGATGGGTGAGCCGCCACCACCAGCCGGGTCGGCGCGGCAGCTCGGGCGGGGCGGGTGGCAGCGTGGGGATGGGCAGCAGGTCAGACATGCGGGGCTCCAACCAGAGCGGCGGGGCCGGCCGCGGCGGTGCGTCAGCGCGCGGGCCCGGCCGGCGCGGAGGGCTAGACGGCCGGGCGGTGCGGGGCGCTGGGGGCGGTATGGGGTGCCGGTGAGGGCGGCGGGTCCGGCGGGTGCGGGTGGCCGGCTTTTCTACCCTCGGCGCGGAAGACGATCACGTCCTGGTGGACCGGGTAGGCGCGGGCCGGCCTGGTCGAGCGGTGCAGGCCGAGTTCCCGGAGGTAGGGAACGGCGGTGAGCGCGACGGCGCGTTGTACCGGCCGCAAGCCCACATCGCGGCCGGCGGCGGTGATCTGACTGGCTAGGTCCACCCCGCCCTCGACGCAGTAGGCGGCGATGAGGACAAGGTGCCCGCCGGGCCGAGGCAACTCCCGGTAGACCGCCAGCCGTTCGCGCAGCCAGTCGCTGGTCGGACCGGCCGGCTCGGCGGGGNCGGGGGGNGCGATCGTGGTCAGGACCAGGTCAACCGGTCCGAGTCCGGTCCAGGACTCGCTGTCGGGCAGCCGGTCGAGGATCATGCCGTCGCCGCGGGCGCCGCGGGCCTTCGCCAGGGTGAGCACCGTACGGGCGGCCTCCCACCGGTCGTCGGTGGTGATGCCGATGGCATGGCGGCGGGCGTGCACAGCTTCGGCCACGACGGTCCCCGGCCCGCAGTCCGGGTCGCAGACCGTGTCCCCGGGACGGCTGTAGACCGCGATCGCGTGGGCGGCGACCGCCGCTGACACCGCCGCGCCCCCGTGCTGCGCGCCGGCGGTCGGTCCGTCGGCCTGCGGGGTGGTGATGCCGTGCCGGCCGGTTGGCCAGACCGTCGCCCACTTCGCGTCGCAGCGCCACGTTTCAACGTCGCCGCTCATCGGGCGGCGCTCCATGCCGGAGGCACCGCCGGGTTCACCGCCGAAAACAGCAGCAAATCGGAGTGCACCCGCTGGGCGATCACCCCGCCGGGGATGGGCGTGGCGGGCCGGTCGAGTCGGTCCAGAGGGATCTCCAGCAGGACGATCCGGTCGAGCAGCGCGAGCCCGCCGCGGCCCGCTGCGGCGGCCAGTTCGACGGTGGGGTCGATGAGCCAGNCGCCGAGGCTGTCGCAGCGGCTGACGACGGCGAGCGTGCCGCCGACACCCAGCAGACCGCCCCAGTCGATCCGAGTGAACCAGCCGAGCCGGGTCGGTTCCACGACCGTGACGACCAGGACGAAGCGGTCGGGGTCCGGACCGGGACCGGCCACGCGCTCCGGTCCGCAGGCGGACCCGGCCCATCGCGGCGACGCGTCGGCGGACGCGGTCCGGATCTGGACGCGCCGGCCGAGTCGGGCGACGGTCCCGGCACAGGCGGCGAGTCCCTCGCCCAGCTCATCGTCGCCGGGCTCGGCCGGCCGGGCGGGCTGCCCCGGGGGTGGCTCGGTCAGCAGCAGGACAGGGTCGCCGGGACGGCTGACGGTGACGACGAGGCGTTCCACAGCGNCTGGAAGCCAGCCGGCCGAGGTCTGGCCGGGTGTGGCTGGCGAGCATGGCCAGACGGTTGCCGGTCGGCCCGCCGGGACGACCGGCAGGGTGTTGCGGTCGGACTCGGATGAGATGGGCACTGATGGTCCTGCCTTTCACGACGAGCGTGTTTCCGCGGTCGTAAAAGGAGACCGGCTGCTGTGCCGTTTTTTGCCATCACCCCCACGACTTTCTTCAAGATTTTTCCCGCTGGCTCGGGTCTAGTCAGACCGGACTATTGATCGCTGTCATCCCGCTGGCGGCACCCGATGAATGGGCTGGAAACTTTTTTCAAGATTTTTCTCGCAGGTGCCAGCGGAGGTCGATTGATGATCGCTGGGCACGTGACAGCGATCATGAGCAGCGCGACAGCAATGCCACAGCGTCCCAGGTCAGACGCCCGCTGTCAGGTCCGAGCCGGCTCGTGGCCTGCGGCAGTGGAGGAGGCGTGTGGGAATGCCGGCATCGGCTCGCTGTGATACTTCCGGCCGACAGCGATCTTCGCTGTGCCTTCACCGGGAGATCGCACTGTCTTTTCGCTGTCTTTGATGTGGCGTCCTTGGAGCTGTCCGAATTCCGCGACGCCCGAAGGACGGCGGACCATGCCCGACGAAACGTTTTCCCTTCCTGTGCGAAACGCCGACACGAACGCACCGGCATTGCCTTTGGCAACCTTGCGGGACTGCTTCGCGCTCCTGGTCACCGACCCCGACCCGCTCGCCCTGGACGGCGCACCGGTGCCCGGCCTACCCGACCGGCTTGTGGCGCTCGACGAGCTGCGCGACCGGCTGCTGGCCCGCTCCTGCGCGCAGACCACCAGCGACACCGCCTGGAAGGTGGTGATCCGCCGCTCCCGCGTCCGTGGCGGCGCGTGGACGGTCGGCGCCGCCGGGATGGCGCTGCCCGCACTACGGGCGGTGGCCTCCCGGCTCGGCGAGCACAGCGGCCTCGAAACGGCCGACGTGCAGGCGGAGGTCCTGACCGGCTTCCTCACCGCCCTCGCGACCGTCCGCCTGGACCTGCCGCGCATCGCGGTGNGGCTGCGCTGGGCCGCCTACCGGGCCGGCCTGGACCTGCTCACCCAGTCGCTGGAGACCCCGCATCCCGACCTGGGCCTGTTCCGCACCCTCACTGTCACCCAAGCGCAGGCGCACGGTCCGTACGAGGTCCTCGCCGACACGGTCGCGGACGGGGTCCTGACCGAGACTGAGGCCGCCCTCGTCGCGGCGACCCGGCTCGATGACGTCTCGGTCGCTGCGTGGGCCGCCCGCCACGCCACCCCGGCGCGCACCGCCTACCGACTTCGCGACCGCGCCGAACGGCGCCTGGTCGACTACCTCACCGGCCAGCGCGTGCACGCGCCCGCTGACGATCCCGCCTCTCGGCCACCCGGCCCACCAGCCAGCAGCGCGACGTCCGCCACAACACCCGACCCGGCAGGGGTGCCCTCCATGGTCGCGGGGGTGCCGGCATGAACCCGACCCGACCGCGGCCCGAGGCCCGCCCCGCCCGCTCCCGCGCGGACGGCCGGCGTGCCGTGGCGCGCCGAGCGGTCCTGCTCACCGTGCTCGTGCTCGCGCTCGTGCTGGCGGGCAGCGTGGCGGCTTTCGCCGCGCCGGCGCCGGCGCCGGCTGTGGCGCCGGATCTGAACACCGTCCTGAACAACGTCCGCAACTGGATCATGGGAATTCTCGCGCTGCTGGCGACCGTGTTCCTCTCGATCGGCGGGGTGCGCTACCTGATCTCCAACGGAGATCCCGGCGAGGTCGGGAAGGCGAAGGACAGCTTCCGCAACGCGGGCTGGGGGTACGGGCTGTCCGCGCTCGCCCCGGTCGTCGTCGCGATCCTCAAGCAGATCGTCGGGGGCTAGCCCATGACCGCCGCCGTCCCGGCGCGCCGCGCGCCGGCGCCTGTCTCCCTCGCCCACGCGGCCCGGAGGCCGGCCCGCCCGTGGCGCCACCGCCGGGGCCGTGGGCTGCGGCTGGTCGGGACGGCGGCGCTCGCCGTGGTGCTGCTCGTTGCCTGCCCTGCCTTGGCCTTTGCCGACGTTACCCCCGCTCCCACCCCGGCCCCTACGCCGAGCGCCGCCGGGCCGACGCCGAACCCGCAACCCGGACCGTCTCCGGTACCCCCGGGTCAGGGATCGTCACCCATGCCCACCCCGTCGTCCGGCGGGAGCACGCCGTCGACCTCGAACCCGCCCGGCGGCGGGACCGGAACCGGCACCTCGTCCCCACCCTGCGCGGACGACGACGCCGACTGCCTTCCCCAGCCCACCGCACCGCCACCCCCGACCCCGCACACCACCCCGACCACGCCGGACACCGGCGACGGAGGCGGCGGGGGCGNCGGAGGAGTCGTCGGCTGGATCACCCGCGGTATCACCAGCGCGATCAACAGTTTCTTCCGGAGTCTGGTGACCGCCGCCCTCAACCCTTTGTTGGACCTGCTGGGCCGCACGCTGCTGACCACACCGAAACCATCGGATCTGNCGGCCATCGGCGAGCTGTGGACAACCTCGTGGGGCATCACCGTCGCCACCTACAGCATCCTCATCATGATCGGCGGAATCACGATCATGATGTTCCAGTCGGTCCAGGCTCGGACGTCCATCAAGGAGATCACNCCGCGCATTCCCCTCGGGTTCCTGGCCGCGACTCTGTCCCAGTTCCTGGCCGGTAAGGCGATCGAAATCGCGAATCCGTTGCCCGCCGCGATCCTCGGGCAGGGACTCGACCCGGACACGGCCTCCCAACAGTTGCGGAACATCATTCTCGGCGCGATCGCGCCACCGATCGGGCCCACCGGCGCCACAGGTGTCNTCAACCGGAGCATCTTCTTCATCTTTCTGGGACTGTTTCTCGCTGGCTCGATCGTCGCCTTGCTGTGCACCTACATCGCTCGGATCACGATCACCGTGGCGTTGATCGGAATCGCGCCGCTGGCCCTGTCGGGGCATGCCCTACCGCAAACCGAGAAGATCNCGTACTGGTGGTGGAAGGCATTCTTCGCCTGCATCAGTATCCAGATCGCCCAGTCCTTCGTTNTNATCNCNNNNTTCAAGGTGTTCTTCGCCCCCGGTGGTTTCACCGTGTTCGGCCCGAAACCGGACGGGCTGGTGAACCTGCTGGCAGCCATCACCCTGATCTATTTCCTGTTCAAGATCCCGTTCTGGATGATGCCCAAGATCGGCCAGGGCGGCAGCGGCGTTCTGGGCCGGATCGTGCGCGCCTACGTCACCGGTCGCGCCCTGGGTCTGCTGGGCGGCGGACGGTTCGGCCGCGGCCCGCAGCGCACCCCCACCGCCCGCCGCCGCCAGACGCCTCCTCCC
>NZ_LJFZ01000034.1:0-96141 GCF_001420875.1 Frankia sp. AvcI1
CCTCACGGTCCACCCGCCGGTTCGCTCACCATGCCACGCGACCGCGCACGGACACGCCGACAGGTCCTACATGCCTGGTCCGTCAACCCGGATGACGACCCGGCCGGTGAACGCCCCACGCAGCAGGTCGGTGAAAGCGCGTGGCGCGTTCTCGATCCCGTCCACGATGGTCTCGTCGAGTTGCAGCCGGCCCGTCGCCAGCCAGTGGCCGATCTCCTGTTCGGCCTCGGCGCGGCGGTCCGCGAAGTCGGCGGTGCGCAGACCCCGCAGGGTGAGCCGGTTGGCGATGGCGTAGCCCAGGTCCGGGGTCGTCTCCTCGCCCGCGGCCCGGCCGGGCCGCGGGCCGGTCTGGCGATCGAGCAGCCCGCACAGCACCACCCGGCCGTGCGGGCGCAGCAGGCGGACCGCGGCGGCGAGCTGTGCGCCGCCGGTGTTGTCGAAGTAGACGTCGATGCCCTCCGGGGCGCATTCGCGCAGCCGATCGAGCACGGGGCCGTCCCGGTGGTCGAAGGCCNCGTCGAAGCCGAGAGTCCCAGTCACGTGCGCGACCTTGGCCGGTGACCCCGCGCTGCCGATCACCCGGCCGGCACCGCGCAGCCGTGCGATCTGACCGGCGAGGCCGCCGACCGCTCCGGCCGCGCCGGACACGAACACGGTGTCGCCGGATCGCAGCTCGGCCGCGGCGACCAGACCGGCCCAGGCGGTCAGCAGCGGGGCCAGATACGCGGTCGGGGTGGGGAGGACGGCAGGGTCGACCCGCCGTAGCGCCGCCGCGTCGGCGACGGCGAACTCGCGCCATCCGAGCTGGTGACAGACCTCGTCGCCCACGGCGAAGCCGGGGTCGGTGCTGGCGACGACCTCACCGAGGGCGGCCCCCGGCACGACGTCGCCGAGGGTGAGCCGGGGCAGCGGCAGGCCGACGTCGCCGAGGAACAGGCGGGCGGCGGCGTCGAGAGCAAACAGGGTGGTGCGGACGACGACCTGCCCTGGCCGCGGGGCCGGCACTGCGGCCAGTTCCACGCGGAAGTCCTCCGGTGCCGGCAGCCCGACCGGATACGCGGCGAGACGTACCAGCCGACCGGCAGCCGGTGCGGACAGCGACTCGACGGGCGACGACGAGGTAGGCGACGACGAGGCAGGCGACGACGAGGCAGGTGCCGACGAGATGGGCGACGACGGGGCGGGTGGGGTGACCTGCGGCGGCTCGGTGGCGGACGAGGTGGCGGGGGTGGAGGCGCTCATGTCGCCGACGGTAGGGGCTTCCGCGTGCGTGAAGGTCAAGCCCGCCACGCCGGGAAAATGGCCGACCATAGGAAGTGGGAGTCTCGATTGCGTGCATTGACGGTGCAGGCCGGGTTCCGTGGCAGGCAGGCCATCGGCAGTGTCACCCAGTGCCCAACCGAAGGGAGATGCGGACATGANGGTTCCGACGGAGGATGCCGCCGCTGGTCCGGGCGCCGGCTTACCTGACGGGCGTGGGCGGGACGGCCAATCCCCCGGCGCCGGTCTGACGGACGAGCAGCGGCGGTTCCTCGCCGCGCACACGCGTGGCTTTCTGATCGTGACCGGCGCGGACGGCGGGCCGATCGGTTACCCGATGACCGTCCGGTGGTGCGACGGCACGCTGGAGTTCAACACCTACCGTAGGAGCNCGAAGGTTACCCACCTGCGCCGGGACGGCCGGGTCTGTGTGGTCGTGGTGCCCCGTGACCGGGCGGCCGATCGGCGTGTGCTCAGTGTCTGGGGACGCGTGCAGCCCGGCGAGGGAAGCATCGAGCACTGGATGCACGACGGCGACGGCACGGATCCGACGCCGAGCCCGTCCACGCCGCCGCAGACCACGCCGCCCCACGTCACGAGCCCGCACGTCACGGCCCCGCAGGTCACGACCCCGCACGTCACGACCCCGCCCCACGTTGTCAGCAGGGTCCGGGAGAGGCTGCTCGACGGCAGGCGGATCATCATCCGGGTGAGCCCCCTCACCGCCCTGTTCATNAATGCAGCGCAGGGAGCAGACGATGTCGGCTGAGCGCCGCCGGCGGATCGCGATGGACGCCGAGCAGCTCTCGGCGTTCCTCGACGGTTCCGCGGAGATGGTCGTCGCCTACGTGAACGCGGACGGTTGGCCCGTCGGAGCCCTGGCCGGCGCCGAGCGGCACGGGGAGGAGATCACGGTTGCGTTCGTCGATCCGTCCGGGGCCGCCGCCGAGGTCGGCGTCGGCGATGCGGTGTGCTGTGTCGCCGAGGAGGGGGCCAGCTACGACGAGATCCGGGGCGCGATCGTGCGCGGTGAGGTGACCACGGTCGCCACGGCGGCCGGCCGGCACCGCTGGACCGTCCGCGAGCGGAACATCAGCAGCTTCGACTTCGCAGCCCTGGCCGACCCCGGGCCGGGGGGCGCCGGCTGATCCGCCGGGCGCGTCGACCGGGCCGATCCGTCAACCCGGGGCAGACGCGTCAGACCAGGCCGGCACGGACGATGTCGCCGTCGTGGTGGTGGCACTCGTGCAGGGCGCTGCGGGCCACCAGGGCGACCTCGACGATCCGGCCGTCCAGGTCGATCGTGCGGCGTGCCAGGTCCGCGTCGAGCCGCGCCATCGTCTCGCGCAGGCGGGCGACCCGGCGTTCGAACTGGCCGAGGAGATCGTCCAGGTCGCCGCGGAGGTAGTCCGCCGCGGCCACTGACGCGTCGGGGTCGACGGCCGGGATCACCGGGGTCTGCTCGGCGGTGGCCCGTTCGATCAGCCAACGGTGGAAGGCCATCGATTCGCGCAGGTGNCCGAGGTACTCGATCGGCGACCAGACAGTCGGTCCCGGGCGGTGGCGCACGACGTCCGCGGGCAGGGCCCGCAGATGCTCGGCGATCCGTCCGGCGACCGGGCCGAGATCGGCGGCGACCTGCCCGACCCCGACGGCGGACGCGTCGAAGTCNCACTCGCTGCACACCTGCTCCACCGTCGACTCCTCCACGATCACGTCCACGAGCACGAACGACCACGACCACTAACGACCACGACCACTAACGACCACTGACGACCACGACCGGGTTCGCCCGCGTCATTCGCCCGCGCTCACGAGACTNCCGCGGCGCGGCCGAGTTCCACGCAGGTCTCGGCGGCGAGGTGGAACAGGCGCGCGCGGGTGGGCAGCGCCTGCTGCCAGTCCCGCGACGCCCAGACCGGGCCCGCCAACGAATCGCCGGCGTAGAGGAGCTGCGCGAACCGCACCCCGCGGAACCGGGCGACCGCGAAGAAGGCGGCGGCCTCCATCTCCACCGTGAGGCAGCCCTCCATGCGCCTGGCCTCGACCTTGGCCGGCGTCTCGCGGTAGATCGCGTCGGTCGTCCAGGTCTTGCCGCGAACGAAGGGCACCCCGTGACGGGCCAGCACCGCCTCGGCCGCCGCCACCCCGGCGGGATCGGCGCTCACCTCGCGGCTGGGCGGCTGGTAGTGGAACGAGGTTCCCTCGTCGCGGACGGCCCGGTCGGGGACGATGACCTGTCCGAGCACGAGGGAGTCGACCAGCGATCCCGCCCCGCCGCAGGCAACGAAGGTCCGGGCGCCGAGGACGATGGCCTCCTCCATGAAACCCGCGCACAGCGGTGCGCCGATGCCCGGCTGGAACACGGCGATCGGCGTCCCGTCGAGGAGCACCTCGTACACGGGATGCCGGCCGTGCTCACCGACGAGCTCGGTCAGCACCCGGGCCTGATGGGTCTCCACCAGGGCATCGACGACCTCCCCGAAGAAACACAGCACCGCGAGTTCCGGCAGCCGGACACCCGCCTTCTCCCGACCCCGGCCCGCGAACGGCCGGACCATGCCCGCGGGAGAGGGATNGAACTCGACCAACGGAAGCGACGCAGAATCCGAGATCTCCACCCGGATCATTCTGGCAGGCCCATGTATGGCGCGTCGCCGCTCATATCCGTGATCATCCTTGGCGGGATCGCGCCTGAGCCGCGCCGCGACACTCGAACCGTCACACCAATCCGGTCCGGCGGGCCTCTGAGGGAAGGAGACGGAACGAGGTCCGATGGATTCCGATGGATGAGGAGCGAGACGTCGAGTTCCGGGCGTACTTCGCCAGCCGGCTTCCGGCGCTGCTACGCCTGGCGNACCTGCTCACCGGGAATGCAGCCGACGCCGAGGGCGTGGCCCAGACCGCGCTCGCCCGGGAGTTCGCGCCTGGGACCGTGTGCGGAGCAGTAACGCCCCCGACGCCTACGCCCGGCGCATCCTCATCAACGCTCGCCGTCGCCGGTTCCGCCGCCGGCGGGTCGGCGAGACGTCGAGGTCCGATGTNCCCGACGGCGTCCCTACATCCCGGCGGGCTGGCCGGGGTCGAGGACCGGGTCGGGCTGGCTGCGGCGTTGGCCGTGCTGTCCACGCGGCAGCCGGCCGTGAGGCGTCGCATGATCACACCGTCGATTCCGCGGGCCTGGTCGACGACTCAGGCGACGCAGCTTGATCAGGGCTCGCGGGGGACGGACGAGGCGGCCGCCCGGCACGTGAACTGGCTCGGGTCTGCCCCCGCCTTGGCGAGCAGCGCGTAGAGGTGTTGCTGATCGTCCGGGGAGAGACGGGCGAGCGGGGAGCCCGCCGTGAAGGCCTGCACGAGCTGCGCGCGCACTTCGACGCCTCTGCGGGTCAGACTGATGATCTTCTGTCGGCGATCCGTCGGTGCCGGTCGCCGTCGGATCAGGCCGCGCTGTTCGAGCCGGTCCGTCAGGAACGTCACGGTGGACGGGTCACAGTTCAGCGTTGCCGCCAGCGCGCGCATCGAGGGCGGCGGGCCGTCGGGGTCCAGCCGCCACAGCGCGCCGGCGAGCGCCTCGGTGAGATCGAGCTCCTTCACCAGGTCCGCGGCCAGGTCGTTGGTCGCGACCGCGAGGGTGACGACCTGCTTGACGACGGCGTGGATCAGCGAGTCGTCCGCAAGGCCGTCGCCGTCGCCCACCCGCCGACATTACCTGGAGCGTCCGAACCTGGCACATCCGAACCTGGCATATCCGAAGCTTGACGTCTCCAAGTATNTGCCCAATACTTGGAGACTCAAAGTTTTTCGGCAATGTCGTCAACAGCGTTGATTAGCGGAGGGTCAGCATGCATCTGGCGGTCTTCGGCGGCACCGGGCACACCGGGCGTCACCTGCTCGAACAGGCGTTGGNGCAGGGCCACACGGTCACCGCACTCGCCCGCGACCCCCGCGGTCTCGCCACCCACGAACGTCTGCGGCCGGTGGCCGGTGACGTCCGCGACGCGGCCGTCGTGAAGCAGGTCATCGCCGGCAGCGACGCCGTGCTCAGCGCGCTGGGCCAGCGCAGATGGGGCAGCACGGTCTGCACGGACGGGATGCGCACCATCCTGCCGGCGATGCAGGACCACGGCGTGGAGCGTCTGATCGCCGTCAGCGGCTACGGCGTGGCCGACAGCCGCCACCGCAACCTCTACGTCGCCATCGCCCGGGTGGCGATCAGATCCCTGATGCGCGACAAGGAGGGCATGGAGGATCTCATCAGGGCGAGCGCCACCACCTGGACCATCGTCCGGCCGGCCCTGCTCACCGGCGGCCCGCGCACCGGGCGCTACCGCACCGGCACCGACCTGCGCCTGACGATCACATCCAGGATCTCCTACGCCGACGTCGCCGACTTCATGCTCGCCCACCTCACCCGGGACGACTACGCCTGCCGCGCTGCCGCCATCACCTCGTAGCCGTCCGGCCGGACGAGCCGACCATCGCAAAGGGCGCCGGCACATCACCGGTAGCGGCCTGGGACTGTCCATCCACGGGTTGTCCATCCCTGAGTTGTCCATCGGCCTGCGACGTAGGCTCTGGGCGGAGGTGGTGACCGGTGGCGACCGCGCAGTTTCCGCGCGGCAGGCCGGGCGGCTCGGGCAGGGCGCGCAGCATGCGCGGGCAGGGCGAGCAGCTTCGTCGGGAGATCCTGGCCGCGGTGAACCATCTGCTGGTGGAGTGGGGCAGCGCCGAGAAACTGACGATGCGCGCGGTCGCCCGAGAGGTCGGGGTCGCGGCGCCGAGCATTTACCTGCATTTCCCGGACAAGGCGGCACTGGTCTGGGCGGCGTTGTCCGACAAGTACGACGATCTGGTCGCAAGCATGGCGCGGGCGGACGAGGCCACCGACGACACCGATCCCCGCGAGCCGCTGCGGGCNCAGACGCACGCCTACTGCCGGTTCGCGCTGACCAACCCCGGGCACTACCGGCTGATGTTCGAGGTGCCGCAGCCGACGGTGGAGATCGCGAGGATCAGCGAGCACCCGGCCCACGGCGTCTCGGCCAGTCTCCGCGCCGGCTTCCGGCGCTGTCGGCAGAGCGGATACGCGCTGTCCCTGCCGGTGGAGCAGGCAGCCCAGACCCTGTGGGCGGGGCTGCACGGCATGGTGACGCTCCACCACAGCCTCTTCCACGACGAGTCGACGGAGAACCTGACGCTGCAGCTCGCCGACGGCCTGCTCGACTCCCTCGTCGCGAGCACGCCGGGCACCTCGCCGCCCTTCCGGTCCGCTCCCCCGGAAACCGCCGCCTCCCGCCACATCAGGGCCATTCTGGCAGGCAACACGGATCGTCAGGGGGGAGACAGCCTTGCGCACGCCCCCGGGGGAGCCTCCCACCGGCCTACGGGGCGGTGACCGGTAGCCAGGCGGACGGTACCCCCACGGGATCAGGGCTGGGGTACCGCCACTCAGCGCCGACCTAGGCTCGGCGATCTCGGCACGGAGGTCGTGAACCCGTACGCCTACGGCGCACAGATCGCGAAGACGGTGATGGGCTGATTGGCGCTGTGACGGACCGCCCAGCCGGTCGCCGGGGTGGTCGACNAGCCACCGGTGGGCACCGAGGCAGTGAGAGCGCTTCCGTTCGACGACGACCCGCCGCCGCCGAGAGCGAAGGTGNCCGCCGGACACGACACAGCCGCGACCCTTTCGGCGGTGGCGGAGACGACGAAGCTGCTCGACCCGACGCTTGGCCCTGGCGGGCCCTGAGTGCCTGGCGGACCCTGGATGCCTGGCGGACCCTGGGTGCCTGGCGGGCCCTGAGTGCCTGGCGGGCCTGGCGGACCCTGGGTTCCCGGGGTGCCCGGCGGACCTGGCGGACCCTGGGTTCCCGGCGGACCTGGCGGACCTGGCGGACCCGGCCGGCCCTGGCACTTCTTGAACAGGTCCTCACAGTCCTTGTCGTCCAGGATGTTCAGTTTGTGCGGGGAACCGCCGCTCAGGCCGGGTGCCCCGTGGACGTCCTGCTCGACATTGCTGGCGATCGGGGCGGNCTGAGCGGTGGCCGCCTGGCCGAGCGCCGCGGTGCCGAACAAGCCACCGACCATCGACAGCATGACGGTAGTTCTGACAGCCCTCTTGCTGAGGGACCTAAAATGCATGACCACCTCCACCTTTCAAGGAAAAGATTCTCACTGGGAGCGATCAGTCTGATCGCCGGTTCGCGACGGCCATATCACCNCAATCCTGGGTCCGGTTTCACCCAGAGCAAGGTCGTCCTCTTCTTTCGAGAANCTCCCTACCGCGCGACCGGATCCACTCCTCAGCCGTTTCCGGCACCGACTCGATCGGGTCATCGATCCAGTAGACCTGGTTGATTCCNAAGTAGTATGAACGGTCGATACCGCACGGGCTTTCCTGATGACTCGACCGNCGGCGCNGCGCCTTAATCAATATCAGAGGCGAAGATCCTCGCGCACGTGACACGCCGAACAGCGATCAATAGCCTCCGCAATCCGGGCAGAGAGATCGCGTCGCGCGTATTCACTTCAGCCAATGCCACTTCAGACGCGTCTGCGTCGGAAAATAAAGCCTGCAACTCCAGCGGAGTACCAGTTCCCGCTCAAGTGCACGGATTTTGAAGCGCGATGGAGACCATGCACGCGGCGCGGACATCCGGACCAGAGATCGGGATCCTCACCGTCCACCCAAACCCACCGAGAAAGAATCGCCGATTAATTGGACAAGTGGGTATATGCCCGCTTAAAGACGGTCGGTTTTGCCTACCCTCGAAGGTTGCGAGTACAGTCTGACTTAACTTTGTTAGGTGACCGGGGTCGACAGGTNACCGAGACCACGAAATCTGCCAGTCCCCCGGTCGGCAGAGCCCCCGGAAAGGGGCTTGCCCGGAGGTTTCCATGAAGATTTCTGTCGATGTCGACAGGTGCTGNGGCGCGGGCNAGTGCGTGCTCGCCGCCCCCGACGTCTTCGATCAGCGCGACGACGACGGCATCGTGATCCTGCTCGATGCCAACCCGCCGGCCGACCAACACGACAATGTGCGTAGGGCCGCCGCGGTCTGCCCGGCGGCCACCATCGAGGTGCTCGACATCGAGGTGCTCGACATCGAGGCGCTCGACATCGAGGCGCCGGGGATCGACGCGCCGGGGATCGAGGTGCGGAGGTGAGCGCGGTGGCCCCGTCGCGGGTCACCATCGTCGGCGCCTCGGCCGCCGGTCTGAGCGTCGCGGAGGCCCTGCGACGCGGCGGCTACCCCGGGCGGCTGACGCTCATCGGCGACGAGCCCCACCTGCCCTACGACCGGCCCCCGCTGTCCAAGCAGCTGCTGTCCGGCGCGTGGGACGCCGACCGACTGCGGCTGCGCAACGCCGGGGCACTGGACGCGCTCGGGCTCGACCTGCGGCTGGGCGCCGCGGCCGTCACCCTGGACACCGAGGCGCGCGAGGTCGCCCTGGCCGACGGCGACCGGGTCGGCTACGACGCGCTCGTCCTGGCCACCGGGGCCGCCGCCCGTCGGCTGCCGGGCACCGACGGCGTCGCCGGCGTACACGTCCTGCGCACGCTCGAGGACGCACTCGACCTGCGTCGGGAGCTGCGGCCCGGCCGCCGGCTGGTGATCGTGGGCGCCGGATTCGTCGGCGCCGAGGCGGCCGCCGTCGCCCGGAAACTGGGCGCCGAGGTCACCATGGTGACCGACGCTCCGGTGCCGCTGGCCGACGCGCTCGGCCCCGACCTGGGCGCCATGCTCGCCGAGGTCCACGCCGAGCACGGGGTACGGATCATCTCCGGCGTCCGGGTCGACGCCGTCCTGACCCAGGGTGGCCGGGCCAGCGGGGTGCGGCTGGCCGACGGCCGGACCGTCGAGGCCGACGCCGTGCTGGTCGGCATCGGCGCCCGTCCCAACACCGGCTGGCTCGCGGCAAGCGGCGTCGCCGTCGGGGACGGGGTGGAGTGCGACGCCACCCTCCACGCCGGTTNGGGCGTGTGGGCGGCGGGCGACGTCGTCTCGTGGCCGCACCCGCGCACCGGTGAGCGCATCCGCATCGAGCACCGCGCGAACGCCACCGAGCAGGGCCTGGCCGTCGCCCGCAACATCCTCGCCGGGCCGGCGCACGCGACTCCCTTCGATCCGCTTCCGTACGTCTGGTCCGACCAGTACGACCTGAAGATCCAGATCTATGGCCGGATCCGGGGCTGCGACCAGGTACGGGTTGTCGAGGGCAGCCTCGCCGAACGCCGGCTGACGGCGCTGTACGGCCGCGACGGCACAGTCCGCGCCGTCGCCGGCGTCAACATGCCGCGGGCCACGCGCGGGTACCGCCCGCTGGTCGCCGAGCAGGCCCCATGGCCGCGCGCGACCGACACCGTGCCGGCCCCCAGCGCAGATAAGACCCCGAGCACAGGTCAGGCCCCGGGCACAGGTCAGGCCCCGGGCACAGGTCAGGCCCCGGGCACAGGTCAGGCCCCGGGCACAGGTCAGGCACCGAGCGGACGTCAGGTCCCGAGCGCACGTCAGGTCCCGGTCGCGGACTCGGCCCCCGGCAGCGGCTCGGCGATCAAGGACGAGCGGGCACTCGGTGACGCAGTGGCGCTCAGTGGAAGGGACGCGTGATGGCGGAGACGATGACACTGCGGGCCGGTGTGGTGGGGCTGGGGATGATCGGCGGCGGGGTCGCCGTCAGCATGGCCCGGCGCGGCCGGGTTCCCGCGGTCCACGACGTCCGGCCAGATGCGTCGGCGGCCCTGCCCGGTGTCGGCGACCCGCTGGGCTCGCCCGCGGAGGTGGCGCGCAGCAGCGACGTCGTGATGGTCGCCGTCGTCACCGCCGACCAGGCGCGCGACGTCATCGGCGGGGAGAACGGGCTGCTGGCGGGCGCCCACCCGGGCCTGACGATCGTCCTGCTGTCGACCGTGGAGCTGGCGGTCGTCCACGAGCTCGCGGCCCTGTGCGCCGAGCACGACGTGGGCTTTCTGGACTGCGGGGTGACCCCGGGCGACCGGGCGGCGGACCACGGCATGGTCGCCATCGTCGGCGGGGACGAGGCCACCGTGGAGGCCGCGCGGCCCGTGTTGGACGACTGGGCGAGGCGCGTCGTGCACTGCGGCCCGCTCGGCGCCGGGATGGTCACGAAGATCGCCCGCAATGTCGTCACCTATGGCAGCTGGCGTGCCGTGTTCGAGGCTAGCGCCCTCGCACGCGCCGCGGGTGTGAACCCCGCCCGGCTCGCCGAGGTCATCGACACCGCCGACCCCGAGGGTCACACCCTGCTCACCCTGTTGCGGCTGCGCGGCGGCGACGACCGGCTGCCGCAGGCAGCCGGTCGAAAGATCCAACCGCTGATGACCAAGGACCTCGACGCGGCCCGCGACCTCGCGACCGCCCTGGACGTCGACGTGCCCCTGGTCGAGGCGGCCCGGACCCACGCCGACCAGACTCTCGACCTGCCCGACCCGCACAGNCAGCACAACCCACAGCACCCACAGCACCCACAGCACCCGGACAGCCCACACAATCCGCACGGTAACCCGCCTAGTTCCCATAGCCCGCTCAACCGGGATGATCCACANGTCCCGCACGTCCTGGGTGACTCGAATGACCCGCGCGGCTCGCGCGACTGGGACGTCACCGCCGACCTCGACGACGGCCCGCACCGGTACGGCCTGGAGATGATGGATCAGGTCTACGGCCCCGGCTTCAGCGCCGGCGTGCAGGGCGGGCACGACCCCTTCACCGACGAGACGGTGAACTACTTGTTCGCCCAGGTCTGGGGCCGACCCGGCCTGTCCGTGCGGGACCGCCGGCTGCTCACCCTCGGCGTCGCGGCGACCGTCGGCCGCCCCGAACTGGTCCAGATCATCGCCACCGGCGGGCTGGTCAACGACGAGCTCACGCCCGACCAGCTCCGCGAGGCCGTCCTGCACCTGGCGGTCTACACCGGCTGGTGCAAGGCCACCGCCACCCACGCCGGCGTCACCGCCGCAGTCGAGGCCCACACCGCCGGCAAGGGCCACTCAGCCGACGGAGCCCACACGGCCGACCGAGGCCACACCGGCGACGGAGCCCACACCGCGAAGGAGCAGACGAGATGACGACGCGGCACCTCATCGACCAGCCCATCTCCCGCGACCTGGCCCATCCCCTCGATCCGCCCGCGGCGTACACCGAGCTGCGCGAGAACCAGCCCGTGGTCAGGGCGCGCTTCCCCAACGGCTCCACCGGCTGGCTGGTCACCCGCTTCGAGGAGGGCAGCCAGGTCTTCAGCGATCCCCGCTTCAGCGCGAAGCGCCGCCGCCACGACACCCCCGAGGGCGAGCAGGCCGAGGCCGGGGACGACGCGCCGTTCGACGCGGGCTTCGTGATGATGGACGAGCCCGACCACGGCGTCTACCGCCGGCTGCTCACCGCCCGCTTCACCNCGAAGGCGGTACAGACCAGGCTCCAGCCCTACCTGGACCGGATCGTCGCCGAGCATCTCGACGCCATCGCCGCCGGGCCCGAGACCTTCGACTTCGTCCAGGCCCTGTCGCTGCCCATCCCGTGCCTGGTGATCTGCGAACTGCTCGGCGTCCCCTACGCCGACCGTGACGGCTTCCACCACGCCACCGAGGTGATGATGGACACGGGCGTCAGCCGCGCCGAGCGCGACCGTGGGGCCCACTGGCTGGTCGACTACATCACCGCGCTGGTCGCGGACAAGCGCCGCACCGGCGACACCGAGGGCATCCTCGNCGAACTGATCGGCAAGGCGGACGACGAGGGGTCGATCCTGAGCGAGCGGCAGCTCGTCGGCCTCGGCGTCCTGCTGCTGTTCGCCGGGCACGACACCACGGCCGCCATGATGGGCCTGTCCACGCTCACCCTGCTCACCCACCCGGAGCAGCGCCGGGACCTGACCGAACATCCGGAACGGATCGGGACCGCGGTCGAGGAGCTCATGCGCTACCTGACCATCGTCCAGTTCGGCCTCGGCCGGGTCGCCGCGCAGGACGTGGAACTCGGCGGCGCCCACATCGGCAGGGGCGAGCTGGTCGTGGTCGCCATGAACGCCGCCAACCGCGACCCCCGCGTGTTCGCCGACCCCGACGCACTCGACCTCGACCGAACCATGGTCCGTCACCTGGGCTTCGGCTACGGCGTCCACGCCTGCCTCGGCCAGAACGTCGCCCGCGCGGAACTGAGGACCGTGCTGCCCGCGCTTTTCCGGCGCTTCCCCCACCTGCGCCTCGCCACCCCGCCGAACGAGGTCCCGATGGATTTCACCGGCACCAACTACGGCGTCCNCAAACTCATGGTAACCCGCTGAAATCGGGCCCCGGATTCCGCGGAGCGTGTGAGGTATTCGGCTGTCGGGTACAACGACCACCACGCCGGCAGGTATTCGATGGCGTCGGAGGTGTGCCATGCGAGGGCTGTCACGAAGGCTGTCAAGAATCAGGGCGCTCGTCCTGATCGCGGGGACCGGAGCAACACTGGCCCTCGTTCCACTGGCGCCGGCCGGCGCCGGTACGACCAACAATCCGCTGACGGTCACCGGAACCGTCAGGTGCAAGCTCGGCTCCGCCGAATCACTGAAAATCACCGGCGGCGGGGAGTCCCACGGCACGACCGTGGGCACGGGCGGACGGTTCTCGGTGGTCTTCGGTAATCCGCAGCTCCCCAGCACCGCGAGTGCCGAGGTGCGATGCGACATCGCCGGCAAGAGGACCTTCCGGAGCACGAACTTCACCCTGTATCGACCGACGACCGGCCAGACTCTCGTCGTGGACCTCGCAGCCTGACCCGCTCGTAGCCTGAGCCGCTCCTAGCCTGAGCCGCTCCCAGCCTGACCCGCTCGCAGCCTGACCCGCTGGTAGCCCGATCAGCCGGGAAGCCTGCGAAGCCCGACAGGCAGGTGGTGCGCCCGCGTGTGGGGGCGCACCACCCATGAACGCCGCCGTCGCCCGCCTTCTCGGCCACGACGTCAGCCGCGTCTGCCTGGGCCGTGGACTGACGGCGCGGCGGCGACCCCGCCACCCCGGTGACGCGCCTCGCGCACGCACCGGCCGCGGTCGGCGGCAGGATGAGGCCGTGACCCTCGCCGGTCCACGGTCGCACACCGCGGACGAGCCCCACAGCGCGAACGCGCCCCACGCCGCAGACGCGCCCCACGCCGCGAACGAGCCCCACGCCGAGGGCAAGCCCCACGCCGCGAACGAGCCCCACGCCGAGGGCGACCTGGCGCGGGGACGTGGCAGGGCGCGCGTCGCCGTGGCGCTCGGTGCGCTGGTCGTCCTGCTGCTGACGTGCCTGCGCGGCGATGGCGGCGGCGTCCCGCTCGTCGCCGACTCGACGGCGAACCGACAGGTCTCGGCGGGGCTCGCCCGCACCCCGCCGATGGGCTGGAACTCGTGGAACGCCTTCGGCGGGACCGTGCGCGACGGCGACGTCCGAGCCGCCGCCGACGCCCTGGTGCGCTCGGGGATGCGTGCCGCCGGCTACCGCTACGTGATCGTCGACGACGGGTGGATGGCGCCGACCCGCGGCGGCGACGGGCGCCTCGTGGCCGATCCGGAGCGGTTTCCCGCCGGCATCGCCGCCCTCGCCGCCTACGTGCACGCCCGGGGCCTGCGGTTCGGCCTCTACGCCTCCCCCGGCCGCACCACCTGCCAGGGACTGCCCGGCAGCCTCGGCCACGAGGCCGCCGACGCCGCCACCTTCGCCGCGTGGGGGGTCGACTACCTCAAGTACGACGCCTGCGGCTACCCGGACCTGCGCCCGGCCGGTACCGACGCCCGCAGGTGGCTGATCGCCGGGTTCGGTCGGATGCGCGCCGCGCTCGACGCCACCGGCCGGCCCGTCGTGTTCAGCATCAACCCGTCGGCGGGCGGCGATCCCGCGGCCGCGCGGGCGTGGACCTGGGCGCCGCGGGTCGCCCACCTGTGGCGGGTCACCAATGATCAGGCTCCCTGCTGGGCGTCCACCGAACCGATGGACGGCTACCCGGGCGTCTGCACGGTGGACAACCTCGACGCCGCCCGCGCCTGGGCGGCCGCCGGCGGCCCAGGCCACTGGAACGACCTGGACATGCTGACGATCGGCCTGACCCCGACCACGGCCAACCCCGGGGTGCGCGAACTGGCCGGCCTCGCCACCGCAACCCCGGCGGCCGCCCTCGACGACACCGAGGCCCGCGGCGAGCTGAGCGTCTGGTCGATGCTCGCCTCCCCGCTGCTCGCAGGCAACGATCTGACCAGGATGACCGCGACGACGGCCGCGATCCTCACGAACGCCGCCGTGCTCGCCATCGACCAGGACCCGCTCGGCGCCGCGCCGGTGCCGGTGCCCCGCCGCGACGGTCTCGCGCTGTGGACCCGGCCGCTGGCCGACGGCGACACGGCCGTGCTGGCCGTCAACCGGAGCGACTCCCCCCGCGCGGCGACTCTCACCCGGGCCGAGCTGGCCCTGCCGGCAACCGCCGCCGGCTACCGCGCCACCGACCTGTGGACGGGCACGATCACCACCCTTGCCGGCGGCCCGCTGCCCCTGACCCTCGCGCCGCACGCCGCCGCCCTGCTCCGCCTCACCTCCGCCAAGCCCGCCCCCNCCAGATCCGCCGCGGCGGGACCCACCCCGGCCGGACCCTGAACTGAGCGCGGGAAGGAGTTCAGGCCGGCCAGCGGGCGCCCGGTTCCCAGACCGACATGACGACGCTGGACATGTCCAGGGTGTCGCTCAACGGCAGGCGCCCGTCACCCACCCGGGTGATGAACTCCCCGAACACCTTCGCCGGATCGTCGTCGAGCTCGTAGACTGCCAGGTGCCGTTGTGGCAGGCGGCCGTCACCGGCCTCGCCGTCTGCGGGCAGGACGTCGGCGGGCGGGACGTCCGGCCGCACCTGGTAGCGCTGGGCGGAGACGACGCCGGGGACCTCGCAGACGTCGCGGATGTGCACTTCGTCGTACCACTTGTTGTACTCGTCGTCCCGCCCATCAGCGGGATTGCTCAGAACCAGGAAAAGCGCGCGGGCCACGTCCGGTTTCCCCTCCTCGGCGAGAACCGGCCTCCCTCGGGGGCACGGCCGGTGTCCGATGATCGGGACACTAGCGGCCGCCCGCCGCGCCGTCCATGATTTTCTGGCAGATGACTGCCAGAAAGTGGCGCCGCGAACGCCGCCGCCACGCTCCACTGGTCCCCGCCGCACCCTCCCCCGGCACGCCCCGCATCTCCCGTCCGTCCCGCGCATCTCCCGGCCGCCCCGCGCATCCCGGGCCGCCCCCCGCATCTCCCGGGCCGCCCCCCGCATTTCCGGGCCGCCCCGCGCCCCCGGCCCGCCGCGCCCGAGGAGACTGGGCGCATGCTGCCCGACCGCGCGGTCACCGGCGCGGATCTACCCGTGCGGGAGGTCCTGCCCGCGCTCGTCGCCGCGCTGACCGGCGGCGGCCGTCCCGACCCGGTCAGCGGTAGCCGTCCCGACCTGACCGGCGGCGGCCGTCCCGACCCGGACGGTGACCACGAGCCAGGCCGCCATCCCGATCCGGGCGGCGGCCGTCGCGATCCGGGTGGGGTCGCGGTGCTGGTCGCACCGCCTGGGACGGGCAAGACGACGCTGGTCCCGCTCGCGCTCGCCGGCGAGGTCACGGGCCGGGTCGTGGTCGCCCAGCCGCGGCGGATCGCGGTGCGGGCGGCGGCGCGGCGGATGGCGTGGCTCGTCGGCGGTGAGGTCGGCGATGCCGTCGGTTACACGATCCGCGGGGAGCGTCGGGTCGGGCCGGCCACCCGGGTCGAGGTGGTCACGACGGGGGTCCTCGTCCGGCGTCTGCAACGCGACCCGGACCTGCCCGGCACCGGCGCGGTGATCCTCGACGAGTGCCACGAACGCCACCTCGACGCCGACCTGGCACTCGCGTTCATGCTCGACGTGCGCGCGACGCTGCGGCCCGACCTGCTGCTGCTCGCGACCTCGGCGACCGCCGACACCCCGCGGCTGGCCGGCGTGCTGGGCGCGCCCGGGCCGCCCGCCCCCGTCGTCGGCGCCGCCACCGCGCGCTTCGACGTCGAGGTGGTCTGGTCTCCGCCGCCGGGACCGCTCACGCCCGCGCACGGCCTGCGCGTCGACCCGCGGCTGCTCGACCACGTCGCCGCGACGGTCGGGCGCGCCCTGCGGGAGACGTCCGGGGACGTGCTCGTCTTCCTGCCCGGCGCCGGCGAGATCGCCGCGGTCGCCGGGCGGCTCGCGGGCCACCGCGACAGCGTCGACGTGCTCGCCCTGCACGGCCGGCAGTCCGGCGGGACCCAGGACGCGGCCCTGCGCCCCGGGCCGCGGCGACGGGTCGTGCTGGCGACCGCGGTGGCGGAGAGCAGCCTCACGGTGCCCGGGGTCCGGGTGGTCGTCGACGCCGGGCTGGCCCGCTCCCCACGCATGGATCACGCCCGTGGGCTGGGCTCGCTGGTGACGGTACGGGTGTCCCGGTCGTCCGCCGGGCAGCGCGCGGGCCGGGCCGGGCGCGAGGCGCCGGGCCGGGTCTACCGCTGCTGGTCCGCCGCCGAGCACGACCGGCTGCCCGCCCAGGCCGAACCGGAGGTCGCCGTCGCCGATCTGACCGGCTTCGCCCTGGACCTCGCGCTCTGGGGTCATCCCGGCGGCGACGGACTCGGCCTGCTCAGCGACCCGCCGGCGGGCGCGATGGATGCCGCCAGGGCGTCCCTGCGCGCGCTCGGCGCGCTCGACGACGCCGGCCGGGTGACGCCGCGGGGGCGATCGATCGCTGCCGTCGGCGTCCACCCCCGGCTTGCCGGCGCCCTGCTCGCCGGCGCGGGCGTCGTCGGCGCCGGGCGCGCGGCCGACATCGTCGCCGTCCTGTCGGGGGACGGCCCGGCGGGCGGCTCCGGACCGGGTTCGGGGTCCGACGACCTCCTCGCCGCGTGGCGCCGCCTGCGGGCGAACGCCGACCGGGCCGCCTCCGCCCGCTGGCGCGAGGAGTCGCGGCGGTTGCGCTCCGCCGTCGCAGCAGCCACCGCAGCCGCAGCCGCAGCCGCCGTCCCCGCCGACGCCCCCGCGGCGCGGCCCGGTGACGGCGTCACCGACGATCTCGCGGCGGGGCTCGTGGTCGGGCTCGCCTTCCCCGAACGGCTCGCGCGGGCCCGCGTCCCCGGTGGGACGACGTACCTGATGGCCGGGGGAACGGCCGCGGAGCTGGCCGCCGGCTCGGCGCTCACCGGCGCGCAGTGGCTGGCCGTCGCGGTCGCGGACCGCGGGGTCGGGCGGGCGTCGGCGCGGGTGCGCCTCGCCGTCGCCCTCGACGAGGCGACCGCGCGCGAGGCGGGCGCGGCGCTGCGGCGCACCGACGAGGAGGTCGCCTGGTCCGGCGGCGACGTCGTCGCCCGCCGGGTGGAGCGCCTCGGGGCGATCGTCCTGACCGAACGCCCGCTGGCCCGGCCCGATCCGGCCCTGCTCGAGGCGGCGGTGCTCGACGGGCTGCGTCGCGAGGGGCTGGCGACGCTGCGCTGGACCCGCGACGCGGCGGGGCTGCGGCAGCGGCTCGCGTTCTGCCACCGGTTCCTCGGCGCACCCTGGCCGGACGTCGCCGACACCGCGCTGCTGGCGGCGGCGCCCGACTGGCTCGGTCCGGATCTCGCCGGTGTCCGCCGCCGGGCGGACCTGGAGCGCATCGACGCCGGCCAGGCACTGCGCCGCCTGCTGCCCTGGCCGCAGGCCGCGCGGCTCGACGCGCTGGCACCGGAGCGGCTGGTGGTGCCGAGCGGGTCGCGGGTGCGCCTCGACTACAGCGACCCCGACGGCCCCGTCCTCGCGGTCAAGGTCGCCGAGGTGTTCGGCTGGGAGCGGGTCCCGCCCGTCGCGGACGGCCGCGTCCCCGTCGTCCTGCACCTGCTCTCCCCGGCGGGTCGTCCCGTCGCCGTGACCAGCGACCTCGCGTCGTTCTGGCGCACCGGCTACCCGCGGGTCCGCGCCGAGCTGCGCGGACGCTACCCGCGCCACCCCTGGCCCGACGACCCCACCACCGCTCCCCCCACCCGCCGCGTCACCCCCCGCGCCCGCGGATAGAGGAGCCGATCCCGGCCGCCCGGACAGCAGACGGTGGCCCGGTTCCGCGGAACCTCTGTTCGCCGGGAGCCAGACCGGGGCCGCGGTCGGGGTTGGGGGCGGGGGCGGGGGCGGGGGCGGGCAGCGTGGGGGCGGTTCCGCGGAACCCGACGGGCGCCACGATGGGCGTCCCCGGCCGGAGCGGGATCTCTCTGTACGGGTAGGCCGCCGAGGTCGGCGCGAGTGGCGGGGGTGCCAGCCCGCCGGAAGTCGACCGTGGGCAGCAAGAGTCGCAGTCGCTGCGGCGACCGGCAAGGCCCGACCTTCTCTGCGGCCCGGACCCCGGAAGCCCACCGCCGTCACATGTGCGCCGCACCGCGGGTCAGACGAGGTGACGGGCGGCCGACGGCGCCGCCGCGGCTTGGGCCCGGCATGGGCCCGGACGAGAGGACCTGAAACGGTGGCAGCACGGATGAGGAACCCGGCGGCGGTCATCCCCGAGGCGTGGCCGGCGATCGCGGCCCTGAACGCGGCCAGCGAGACGGGCGGCGTGCCGGCGGCGACCCTCGCGCTGGTGCATCTGCGGGTCAGCCAGATCAACGGCTGCAGTGCCTGCGTGGACGCCGGCTTCCGCGATGCACTGAAGGGCGGGGAGACCGCGCAGCGGCTCGGCGCCGTGGCGGCCTGGCGGGAGACGAGCTACTACGACGACGCCGAGCGGGCCGCGTTGGCCCTCGCCGAGGCCGCCACCCGGCTCAGCGACCGCACCGACCCCGTCCCCGACGACGTCTGGGCCGAGGCGGTCGGGCACTACGACGACCGAGGCCTGGCCGCACTGATCCTCAAGATCGCGACGACGAACGTCTTCAACCGGCTGAACGCCGTCACGAAGCAGGTCGCCGGCTCCTGGGGATAGGCCGCCATCCTGGGGCCGAGATCGGTCGGTTCGTCCGGTGGGACGCCGACGATCCTGCCCGCCACCGACCCGAGCACCTGTGCTGCGTNCCGACAGGACGGCAACGGCAACGGCAACGCGACGGAGGATCGTGACCGATGGACGAACGCGAACGGCTCGCCCGGCGCTTCGAGGAGCACCGCGGGCATCTGCGCGCCGTGGCCTACCGGATGCTCGGCTCCCTCGATGAGGCCGACGACGCGGTGCAGGAGGCCTGGCTGCGCCTGAGCCGATCCGACGTCGGCGCCGTCGAGAACCTCGCCGGCTGGCTGACCACGGTCATCGCGCGGATCTGCCTGAACATGCTGCGCGCCCGCAGGAACCGTCCCGAGGACCTCGCCGGCGTCCACGTGCCCGATCCGATCATCGATCTCGCCCCGGCCACCGGGGCGGGGCAGCCCGAGCAGGAGGCCCTGCTGGCCGAGGCGGTCGGGCTCGCCCTGATCACCGTGCTGGACACCCTGGCTCCCGCCGAGCGACTGGCCTTCGTGCTGCACGACCTGTTCGACCTGTCGTTCGACGAGATCGCGCCGATGGTGGGCCGCTCGCCGGCCGCGGCCCGCCAACTCGCCAGCCGAGCCCGGCGACGGGTGCGGGCGCTGGACACGCCCGTCCCCGACGCCGACCACGCCGTCCAACGCAGGGTCGTCGACGCGTTCTTCGCCGCGGCCCGCGGCGGCGACGTGACGTCCCTGGTCGCGGTGCTCGACCCCGACGTCGTGCTGCGTGCCGACGGCGGGGCGGGCCGGCCGCAGGCCTCGGCGGTGGTGCGCGGGGCGCGCGACGTCGCCCGCCGGGCGCTCCTGTTCGCCCAGCCCGCGGCGGTGGTGCACCCGGTGCTGGTCAACGGCACCGCCGGAGTGGTCATCACCATCGACGGAAGGCCGGTCTCGGTCATGGGATTCGTCGTCGCCGACGAGCGAATCGCCGAGATCCACGCCCTCGTCGACGCCGGCCGCCTCGCCCGGCTCGACCTCCCGGCCCGGCTCGGCCTTCCGGCCCAACTCGACCTCGCGGCCCGGCTCGGGCCGGCCGACGGCGAACGGGCCCGATCTCCACGCTCACGCTAGTTCGGCCCTCGGCGGCAGACGGCCATGCTGGCACCCGAGATTCTGGGCGCGGCCTTCCCCAATATCGTGTGCGTACTCGGCGTGCTGCGGGAGGTGCATGGTCCGGTGTTGGCGGACAGCGGTGGCCAGGCCGTGCGCAGTCCTGCCGTCCTGCCGGACGGAGTGACCGAGCTCGAGGACGACGATCCCCCGGCGCTGGGGCCGTACAGGTTGTTCGGCAGACTCGGTGAGGGCGGGATGGGGACCGTGTTCCTGGCCTGGAACCCGGNCGGTGGCTGGGTTGCGGCCAAGACGCTGCACCGTCACCTTGCCCGGCAGGCCGACTTCCTTGCCCGGTTCGCCCGGGAGGTNGACAACGCTCGGCGGATCAACAGTCCGTACACCCCGTCGGTGTTGGACGCGGACACCGCGACCCGTGACCCGTATCTGGTGACCGAGTTCATCGCCGGGCCGACGCTGAGCCAGGAAATCAGAACACGCGGGCCGCTGTCCCGATCGGAGCTGCATCAGCTCGCCCTGAACCTGGCGTCCGCCATGCTTGCCTTTCACCGCGTCGGGATCGTGCACCGTGACATCAAGCCAGCCAACATCATCCTTTCCCGGACCGGTCCACGAGTCATCGACCTCGGCATCTCCCGCGCGCTGAACGAGGCCGTCGGCATCACCGTGTCCAGCGGCCAGCAGCCCGGAACACCTCAGCTCATGGCCCCAGAACAGTGGACCGGTCAACGCCCGACCCCGGCGACCGACGTGTTCGCCTGGGGCAGCGTGCTCACCTATGCCGGCACCGGACGCTTCCCCTTCGCCGGGGTGGACCACCGGGAACTGCGGGACGCGGTGCTGCACTCCCGACCCGCAACGAACGGCCTGGACGCCTCCCTGCGACCGCTCATTCTTCGGGCGCTGGCGAAGGACCCGGCGGCGCGCCCGGATGTCGCTGATCTCCTGGCCGACCTTCTGGGCGGCGCCGCCCCCCTGGCGGCCGCCGGCATCGAGGCGACGCCCGTCAGTAACGCGACGCTCATCAGCAACCCGACGCCCGTCAGCAACCCGACGCCCGTCAGTGACGCGACGCTCATCAGCAACGCGACGCTCGGCGGCAACGCGGCGCTCGGCAGCCAGGCGACGCTCGGCATCGGGGCGGGCGTCACCGAGATCCCGCCTGTCGCGGCCCCTCCGGTGACCGACGAGTCGGTCACCGCACACGCCGAACCCGATTCCGCCGTCCGGCGGGGTCGCCGACCGGGCCGGCGGCTGACCGTCCTCGCCGGCACGCTGGCGATCGCGGCCGTCATCACGGTGGTCGCACTCCTCATCCATCGGACGACGTCACCGTCCCGCCCGGCCAACGCCGCCGTTCCCGACGGGCTGGTCGGCCTTCCCGTCACCCGCGCGAAGGCCTCGCTCCAGTCTGCCGGCTTCCGCCAGATCACCCAGACCCGCAGGCCGGATGACCGGGCACGGGGCACCGTCCTCGCGGTCAGGCCGCAGTCCGGCGACGTCGTCCGCGCGGACTCGCCCGTGGTTCTCACCGTCTCAGCCGGTCGCTCCGCGGTTGCGGTCCCGAATGTCGTCGGTCGGTCGCAGTCNGATGCCGAGACCGTGCTCCGCCGGTCGAACCTCGCCGTCACCGCGCAGATCAGCACCGCGGTCAGGGCGGGCGCCCCACCGGGGTGGGTCGAGGCGCAGGATCACNCCGGGGAGAAGGTGGAGCCCGGAACCGAGGTGACCATCACCGTGGTGAGCCTTCAGCTCCCGGTGCCCGACGTCGTCGGCCAGCCTGCCAGGACCGCCGTCGAACAGCTCACGGACGCCGGATTCCAGGTCACGNGGGAGGAACGTCGGTCGGATGCCGCGGTGGGCACGGTCATCGACCAGCAGCCCCGGATCACGGCGGCGGACCGAGGCTCCGACGTCCGTCTCGTCGTCTCCGCCGGTCGCCCGGCCCAGACAGCACCGCCCCGCCCCACCGCACCCCGAAACGTCACACCCCGAGCCACAGCCCCTCGAACCACCACACCCCGGGCTACGACGACCCATGCGCCGACTCCGCGGCTGACCGGGCTCTTCAGTGATCCCCTCGGGTAGGACGGCAGAGTGAATCCGGGCCTCCGGNGCGGGCAGAAGGTCCGGGACGCAGATCGACACCTGCCGGCACGTCTCGGCGAACACAGGTCCGTACGGGGCTGCGGGAACGGTACCCGGGTGTTCCCTGGCTGAACGACTTCGCCAGCGCTCCCGGCGCCCGCCCCGAGACGGCGCAGTGGTTCTCCAGCCTATCGAGCAGTGGTTGAGGCGGGGTGTCGGCGTGACCGGTTGACGTCGTCCGGTCAGGCTCGCACAGCTGGGAGGGGCGGGCGAGGGACAGGGGATGGCCACGGTGGCAGGCGGACAGGGCTCTCGCGATGTTCCGGTGGATCGGTCGGAGGGGTTCGGCGAGCGGCTGCTCGGCCTGCTGCTGGACCGCGCGCACGAGATGCCGCCGCAGTTGATCGCCCCGCTGGTGGCCGAAGAAGTGAACAGGATCGGCGGTCGGGACATCACGATCCTGCTGCAGGACTACGAGCAGCGGGTGCTGACGCCGCTGCCGGGCCGAGGCCTCGCGATCGGAGAGCCCGAGCCGATCGACGACTCCCCGGCTGGCACGGCGTTCCTCGGCGCGACGACCGTCGAGCAGTCACGGGCGGACGGTGTGCGGATGTACCTGCCCCTGCTGGACGGAAGCGACCAGGTGGGAGTGCTCGCTCTCACCCTCACCACCGTCGATGACGACGACCGCCGGTTGCTGCGCCNGCTGGCCGGCCTCGTCGCCGACATGCTGGTCACGAAGAGCAACTACACCGACCAGTTCTTCCGGGCCCGGCGCCGCGCGCCGATGAGCGTGGCCGCGGAGATCCAGTGGTCCCTGCTGCCCCCGCTGACCATGCTCACCCCGCAGGTCGCGGTGGCCGGCATCCTCGAACCCGCCTACGACATCGCCGGTGACAGCTTCGACTACGCCCTCAACGACGACATCCTGCACGTGTCCGTCATCGACGCGATGGGGCACAACCTGGACGCCGCCGTACTGGCGACGGTCGCGATCGGCGCCTACCGGCACGCCCGACGCGCCGACGTCGGGCTCGCCGAGCTCTACATGTTCATGGACGCGGCCATCAACAGGCAGTTCGGCCCCGACCATTTCGTCACCGCGCAGATGATGCGCCTGGATGTCGGGACAGGTCACCTGCAGTGGGTCAACGCGGGTCACCCACCAGCACTGCTGATCCGCGATCACCAGGTCATCCAGACCCTGGCGGGTCCGGGAACGCTACCGGTGGGCTTCGGCGGTGACATACCTCAGATCAGCGAGCAGAGACTCCGGCGCGGGGACCGCGTCCTGTTCTTCACCGACGGTCTCGTCGAGGAGCATGAAAGCGGCGGAGAACAGTTCGGCGAGGAACGACTGATCGGAATCGTCGAACGCGCCCGAGGCGAAGACGTGCGGGAAATGGTGCGTGGAGTCTCCCATGCGCTGATGCGGGAACGGCGCGGGATCACCAGCGACGACGCGACCCTCTTCCTGGTCGAGTGGCGCGGGGGCACCACCGATCATCTCGCCACCGTGGATCTGTGACCAGGGGGACGCCGAGCGCACCCGGCCGGCGGATCCCGGCGGTCGTCGCGGTGCGGACTCGACGTGCGATCACCCGCATATCGCGAGACAGTCACCAGGTCCGGGGTGAGCCGGTACGGACCGCGACAGGTGGAGCATAGGCGCGGACGAGATGACGCTGTGTGGTTCAGGTGACGAGGTGACGCTGTGTGGTTCAGGTTGAGATACCCGGCGTCCTGATCCGGGAGGAGCTGGGGCGCGGCGCCTACTCCGTCGTGTATCGGGCGGAGCGGGAGGGCCGGAACTATGCGGTCAAGGTGCCCCTTCGGGCGGTGGCGCGCGACGAGTCCGTCGTGCGTGCGTTCGCCCGCGAGGCCACCATTCTGGCCTGCATAAACCACCCCAACATAGCGCGGGTTCGGGCCNCCGGGCACACGGCGGATCACCCGTTTCTCATCATGGACATGATCGAGGGAGAGTCCCTCAAGGCGCGGATCGCCGAGGGGCCGCTGGGGATCGCCGAGGCCACCCGGGTGGCGCTGGACGTGGCGTCGGCGCTGTCCGAGGCGCACCGGCGCGGCCTGGTCCACCAGGACGTCAAGCCCGCCAACATCATGATCGGACCGGACGGGAAGGCCACCCTGCTCGACTTCGGGCTGATGACCCGGGCCGGCGGGCCACCCACCGACCGGGCCGTCGGCACGGTTCTGTTCGGTGCCCCGGAACAGACCGGTATGTTGCGACGGCCGGTCGAGCCGCGCTCCGACCTCTACGCCCTCGGCGCGGTGCTCCACACCTGCCTGGCCGGCTCGCCGCCGTTCCAGGCCGGCGACACCGCCGAGCTGCTCCGCCTGCACGCGGTCGCGACGCCTCGTCCCCTGACGCAGGTCCGCGCGGACGTCCCGGCGGAACTCGCCGCGGTCGTGACGCGGCTGCTGGCCAAGGACCCGGACGACCGCTTCCCGTCCGCCCTCGACGTCGTCGCGGCGCTGACGCCGCTCGCGCCGGGCGTGGCCGGGCTCGCGCGTCCCCCGGTCGACCAGGCCGCGGCGGCCGGCGCGGGCGACCCGGACCTGCTGGTCCGGGGTCGCCACGTCGGCCGCCGCCACGAACGCGCGCTGCTGCGACAGGCGTGGGCACGATGCCTCACCGCGCAGCGACGGACCCCCGGGGAACGATGTACCGCCGGCGAACGATCCACGGCGGGGCAACGATGGACCGTGGGGGAACGTGGCGTCGTGACGGTCGTCGGGGAGGCCGGCGCCGGCAAGACCCTCCTCATCCAGGACCTCCTCGCCGCGCCCGGGCCGGCCGCCACCCCACCCGGCACTCCGCCCGGCCCGGCGGACGGCCCGGCGGACGGACCGGCGGAGGCACCAGGGGCCGGACCGGTGGTCCTACGCGGGCGGTGCGCCGCGAACGGCTCCGCGCCCCTGGCACTGCTGCACGATCTGATCGACGGCTACCTGCGCGGCCTGGCGAGCCTGCCCGAGCCGCGGCGGCGGGAGCTGCTCGCCCGGATGGTGTCGGCCGCGGGTCCCGACGCCGCGTTGCTCGCCCGCGTGCACCCGCTGTTCGCCCGCGCGTGGGACGTGGACCGCCCCGCCCGCGAACCGGAGGCCGGCGAACCGCGCTTGCGTGCGGCCGCGGCCGGCTTTCTCAGCCGGCTCGCGATCCGCAGCCACGGCCTGGTCATCTGGGTGGACGACGCCCACTGGCTGGGCCCGGCCGACCGGCAGATCCTCGAGGATCTCACGGCCTCGACCGACCCCGCGCCGCTGCTGCTGGTCAACGCGACCCGGGATCCGCGGCTGCGCGTGGCGGCCGGATCCGCCACCAGCTGGGACATCACGCTCGGCCCGTTGGACGAGCACGAGGTCGCGGAGGTGATCCGCGACTATCTCGGCGAGATCACCGACCACGCCTTCGCTCGCGATGTCGCCGTGCGCTCGTCCGGGAACCCGCTGGCCGTGGCGGAGTACGTCCGGGCCGTGATCGACGCCGGGCTCGTCCGGCCCGACTGGGGCCGCTTCGTCCTCGACCGCACCGGCCTGGACTCGCTGCCGCTGCCCGAGGAGGTCCTCGACCTGATCCGCCATCGGGTGCACGCGCTCAGCCCGACCGCGGCGGCGGTCCTCGGGGTCGCCGCCGTCATCGGCCGCGGCTTCGACCTCGCGCTTCTGACCGCCGCGAGCGGCCAGAGCAGCGCCGCGATCTCGATGGCGACCGCCGAGGCGCAGGCCCGTCAGCTCGCGGCCCGCGGCCGGGACGGAACCTGGTCCTTCGTCCATGACTGCGTCCACGAGGCGCTGCTGTCGACCATGAGCCCGTGGGAGCGGATCATCGCGCACCGGCGCGTCGTCGAGGCGCTCGACACCGTCGGCCCGCGCGGCGACGGTGCGAGCGGCGACGGTGCGAGCGGCGACGGCCACCTGTACGAGTTGGCCCGGCATGCCATCGCCGGGCGGATCGCGCCGCAGCGTCGCTTCCGGCTGGCCTCGGCCGCCGCGGCGGCGGCGCTGGCCACCCCGGCGCCCTACGAGGCCGTGGCCCTGTACCGGGCCGCGCAGGCGGCCGCGGACGAGGCGGGCGTCGAACCGGACGCCGCGTTCGAGGAGGGTTTCGCGCTGGCCTCCGCGCGCACGCTCGCCCCCGCCGACGCCCGCACCCACTTCACCCGCGCGCTGCGCACGCAGACCGATCCGCGCCGCCGCGCCCGCGCCCTGCTGGAACTGGCCGGGGTGGAGTTCGCCGAGTTCCGGACGGCCGCGGCGCTGGACTACGTCCACCGGGGGCTGGCCGAGATCGGCCGCGGACTGCCCGCCAACCCGGCCGCGATGGCTGCCGTCAGCGTGGGTCGGTGGGCGGCGGGCATGGCGTGCCGCCGACCGTGGACGGGCTTCGGCGCAGCCCGCGGGGAGTGCCGGGAGCTNCACGAGATCCGCTGCCGCCTCTACGAGATCGGCATCCTGAGCGAATGGATCTCGGGGCGGATCGGTCCGATGCTGGCCTTCATGATGTCGGCCGTCCACCCCAGTCAGCGGCTGGGTTCGGGCGAGGAGTACGTGCGCAGTCACGGCTGTTTCGTCCTCGTCGCGGCGGACTTCCGGCGCGCCCGGGTGGTGGAGCGCGGGGTGAGCCGGCTGCGGGAGCTCGTGGCGGACAGCGACGATCCGGTGCTGCGGGCGGAGGCCTACCTGTACACGTCCGCGGCGCTGCTGTTCGCCGGCCGCAACGTCGCGGGTGAGCGGGACTCCGAGGACACGTTCCGGCGCGCCCACCGGTGGATCGAGACGTTCTTCTTCACCAGCAGCTACTCGATCCTGGTGCGCAGCCTCGCGCTGCGCGGGCATGACCGCGAGGCGTGGGCGAGCTGCGAGACCAGGCCGCACGGCGATCGCGTGCAGGCGGACCTCGCCATCCTGCGGGCGAGGCTCGCCCGGACCCTGNGGTATCCGCCGGTCCCCCATCCCGGGCTCGGTGCGCTCGACGACGAGTCCGAGGTCGAGCGGATCCGGCGCTACCTGATCTGCAGCGACGTCGCCGAGCTCGAGGTCGAGGACGACGACTTCGGGCCGACCTTCGACGCCGCGGTCGAGATGGGCGACGCCGTCGTCCAACCGTCCTGGCGCGTGCCCCGGTTCTTCCGGAAGTTCTGGATCACCCGGGCGCGGGGCCGGCTGGAGCAGGCGCGGGCCGCCCCGCCGGGGCCGGTCCGCGCCCGGCGCCACCGCACGGCGCACGCGGCGCTGCGCGAGGCCCGCCGCGCCGCGGACTACCCCCCGTTCGCCGCCGACCTGCAGGTGCTGCGGGCCGTCGACCGCCAGCTCGCCGGCGACCACGCCGGCGCGCTCGACCTGGTGGATGCGGCGGAACGGGCCGCCCGCACCCTCGACCTGCCCCGGGTCCGCTTCGACGCCCTGCTGGAGCGGGCCCGCTGCCTGCGCGCGCTCGACGAGCCCGACCGCGCCACCACCGAGGCGGAGCTGGCGGCGACGGTGGCCGCCAGGTACGGCTGGATCGGCCGGGAGCACAGGGTGTACCGCGAGTTCGAGCTGACCGAGCGGGGGCTGTCGTTCGCCGAGGCCAGCGGCGCGGCGTCACNGGCCACCGCGTCCCGGGACCGGCGCCGGCTCGACGCGGTGCTCCAGGTGAGCGCGGCGGCCGGGCGGGAGACGACGCCGCAGGCCGTCGCCACCGTGGCCCTCGACGAGATCATCTCCATCCTCGGGGCGGACCGGGCGCTGCTGCTGCTCCCCGACCCGGCCGACCGCGAAGGCGACTCGGGGCGGCTGCGCCTCTACGCGGAGCGCCACGCCGACCAGAGCGACGAGCGCGCAGCGGACGGGGAACCCGGCGGCGGGCAGGACGGAGGGCCGCGCGAGGGGTCGGACGAGCCGCCGCGCGGCATCGCCATGACCGTCGTCGAGCGCGTCCAGGCCGAGCAGCGGCCGCTGGTGGTCACGGGCACGGACGAGGGGGCCGCGCTCGGTTCGNAGAGCGCCGTCCAGTACGGGCTGCGCAGCATTCTCGCGGCGCCGGTTCCGATCGACGGCGGGCGCAGCGGCGTCATCTACGTGGACAGCCGGGTCGCCAAGGGCCTGTTCAACTCCGACGACGCCCGCATCCTCATCACGTTGGCCAAGCAGGTGGGCCTGTCGCTGAACATGGCCGAGGCGGCCCGCCTGCAGGCGGTCGTCGCGGCGGAACGCCGGCAGCGGGACCTGGCCGAGACGATGCGCAACGTCACGCTGCAGGCGACGTCGACCCTGAACACCCGGGAGATCCTCGGGCGGGTGCTGACGGCGGCCGGGCCCGTGCTGCCGTTCGACGTCGCCTGGGTGCTGACCCGGGTGGGCGGCACCGTGCGGATCAGCTCGACGCACGGCGAGGTGGCGGACGGCCTCGTCGGCACCGAACTGCGCCCGGCCCCCGGCGGTCCGATCGCACGCGCCTTCGACCACGGCGAGGTGCTCGCCACCGCCGACGCGATGGCGCTGCCGGGCGGCGGGCGGGGGGCCCGCAGCTGGCTGGCCGCGCCCGTCCCGCTGCGGGAGAGCATCGAGATGGTCGTCGTGCTCGCCTCCCGGACACCCGACTGCTACTCCGAGACACGCATCCAGATCGCGCAGACCATCATCGATCAGGTGGTCATCGGCTACCAGAACGCCTGGCTGTTCGAGAAGGTGCAGCGCCTGGCGGCCACCGACCAGCTCACCGGCCTGGCCAGCCGGCGGCACTTCCTCGAGCGGGCGGACCACCTCTACGCCGCCCAGGCCGCCGCGGGCCGCCCGGTGTGCGCGGCGATGGTCGACATCGACCACTTCAAGCGGGTCAACGACGCCTATGGGCATCTCGTCGGGGACGAGGTCCTCACGGAGGTCGCCCGGCGCATCCGGCGGGCGTTCCGCGACGACGATCTCATCGGCCGGATCGGCGGGGAGGAGTTCGCCGTGCTGATGTCCGGGCCGGTGACCACCGCCGAGAGCCTCGGGCAGCGGCTGCGCAACGCCCTCGCCCGGGATCCGATCGACACCTCGGCCGGGCCGCTCGACATCCGGCTGAGCGTCGGCCTCACCGCGCGGTCACCCGCCGACGGCAGCCTGCGCGACCTGCTGGCCCGCGCCGACGCCGCGCTGTACGAGGCCAAGCACGGCGGGCGTGACCGCGTCGCCGTCCAGCTCCGCTGACCGGCACCCCTGCAAACCGGAATGATCTTCCGTATCGTTGGGGCCCCCGAAACGGAAACGGATTCCTGTTCCGGCGCCCGAGGCGGACGGACGGCGGGATCTCGAGAGGGCCCGCCGGGTCTCCCCGCCGGGGCGTCGGCCACGGCCTGGAGACGCTGGCCGCGTTGGGAGTGCCGTTCGAGGAGAACTGGATCAACGCGTGTTGCGTCTCCTTCGGCTACCCGACGGGGCGCTGGGCGGTCGCCCGTCGAGAACCCCCGCAGGCGGTGACGTATCGCAATCGTTGGCTCGCGCCGAGCGGCTTCGTCGGCACCGGCCCCCTGTGGCCCGACAGCGCGTCGTGATCGGAGCCGCCGAGCTGTCCCAGGCCGAAGGGCGCCGCCCGCAGTGAGGCGGCCGCTGCGGCGGCGGTGCGCTCAGGCGAGCTGGCGCCAGGCGTCGGCGAGGGCGGCGAAGCTGTCCCGGCGGCGGTCCCGGTCGAGGTTCGGGGTGACGACGACGATCTCGTCGACCTGGGCTTCCTGCTTGAGCTCCAGCAGCCGCCCCGCGACGGACTTCGGCGCACCGGTCACCATCCGGCCGTCGTCACCGCGGGCCGCGCGGAACTGGGGCGACCGGGCGAACGCGCGGATGTCGTCGGGGCGCAGCGGCTCGCGGATCCCGCGGGTGATGTTCTGGATCATCAGGGTCCAGGCGGNCTCGAACTCGCCGATCGCCTCCTCGTCGTCGCTGGCGAAGGCCAGCACGGACATCGCCGCGTACGGCGTCGCGCCGTCGGTGCGCGCGGTGAACTCGCGCCGGTAGGCCCGCAGCGCCTCCACGGCGAGATCCGGGCTCATGTGGTGCGCGAACACCGCGCTCAGGCCGTTGACGGCGGCGAAGCGCGGGCCGTACGGGCTCGACCCCAGCACGAACAGCTCGGGCCGCTCCTCGACCAGCGGCGCGGCCACGAGCTGCGCGTAGGGATGGCCGGCGGGGAAGCCGTCACCGAGGAACGCCAACAGCTCGCCGACCTGCCCGGGGAACTCCGCGCCCGGGTCGCCTGCCACCCCCCGGCGCAGCACGTGGGCCGTNAGCGGGTCGGTTCCCGGGGCCCGACCGAGCGCGAGGTCGATCCGCCCCGGGTACATCGCCAGCAGCGTCCGGAACGTCTCGGCGACCTTGAACGGCGCGTGGTTGGGCAGCATGATGCCGGCCGCGCCCACCCGGATGCGGGACGTGTGCGCGCCGACGTGGGCCGTCAGCAGCTCCGGGGCGCTGCACGCCAGGCTGGTCATGTTGTGGTGCTCGGAGACCCAGTACCGCCGGTAACCGGCCGCCTCGACGGCCTGGGCGATGCTCACCGCGCCGGCGATCGCGGCGCTCGGGCTCTCGCCGTGCTCGATCCCGACGAAGTCGAGAACGGCCAGCGGAAGGACGTCGTCAGCAACACTCACCCTCAGGTCAATTCCCCGTCCCGCGACCGCATTCCCGCCGCCGCCACCCAGGTGCGTGCGGTCGACGACGCCGCAGTCGCGGCCGGCCCCCTCCGGGGTGGGCGGGTTGCGGCACGTCCAGCCCGGCCCGAGCCCGCAGACCGTGCACGACGCACCGCATCCGAGCAGCGCAGCTGACGTCCCGCGGCACCGCCGGGGCGCAGCGAGTCGGCGGGTACCCCGCCGTCCGACCGCGGGCCGGACGTCGGGCGGCGGCGGGCCGGACGGCGGGCGCCGCCGGGAGGAAGGTCCCGCGGAGCCGGGTCCGGCTCGTCCCGTATTCAGAATGCCCGGCCGAGCGACCACGTGCCCCGACCGGGCGACGCATCAGCCCGATCGTCGGGTCACCAGCTGGGAAGAGAAAGCGGACACGATGAGCAGGAAGACCTTCACCGCCCAGGACATCGAGGACTACATCACCGAGTACCGGGCCACCGGCGGCAAGCCGACCGGCAGGTTCGCGGGGCCCACCCGGCTGCTGCTGCACAGCGGCCACGATGCCGACGGCACGCCGCACATCGTGCCGTTGAGCTACTTCGCCGACGCCGACGCCGACCGTTGCGTCGTGCTGGCCATCAACGACGGGCTCGACGAGGATCCGCGGTGGCTGCGGCACCTGCGCGCGCACCCGGAGGTCACCGCCGAGATCGGCAGCGACACCGTCCGGCTGACGGCCACGGAGATCCTCGGTGAGGAGCGCGACGCCATCTACGCGCGCCACGCCGAGACGTTCCCGATCCTGCTGGAGTTCCAGTCGGCGACGACCCGGGTCATCCCGGTCGTCGCGCTCACCCCGACCGGCGGCGCCTGACCCACTCGACGCCGCCGTCGCCGCCGCCTCGCTCCGCCCTCCTGGCCGGGAGCGAGGCGGCGCCGGTCAGTCGCCGAGGGCGGCGGCGCTCGCCGTGTCGGGCATCTCCAGGTGGCACGTGAGTCCGCCGTCGATCGGCAGCAGGACGCCGGTGATGAACGAGCCCTCGTCGGAGGCGAGGAACACCGCTCCGCTCGCGATGTCGCTGGACAGGCCAAGCCGAGGCAACATGATCGTCTTGCGGACGGGCGCCATCAGCGCCTCGTTCGCGACCATCTTCGTCATCTCCTCGCCGCCGGTGTTCGTGAAGCCGACGATGATGGCGTTCGAGCGGATGCCGTACTGGCCGTAGTCGACCGCGATCTGCCGGGTCAGCGAGTTGATCGCACCCTTGGAGGACTGGTAGCTCGGCCGCCCGGTGATCGACAGGACGCTGGAGGCCGCCGAGATGTTGATGATCGCGCCGCCGCCCGCCGCGATGAGGTGCGGGATGGCGTACTTCGCCGCCCAGAACGTCCCGTACAGGCCGATGCGGACGATCTCGTCGAAGACCTCGGTGCTGACNTCGGCGACCTTGGTGTCGGGCCGTCCCGGCCCGGTGAGGTGCGTCGCCGCCGCGTTGTTGACGACGGTCGTCAGCGAACCGTAGGTCGACACCGCCAGCTCGACCGCCGCGCGGACGTCGTCCTCCGACGCCGCGCTGCCGGCGGCGAACGTGACGTTCTCCCCGCGGGCCTTCGCCTCCTGCTCGATCTGCGAGCCGGCGTCCACCGAGCGGCCGGTGAAGACGACGGACGCGCCCTCCCGGGCGAACCGCTCGACGAACTCCCGGCCGATGCCCCGCGTGCCGCCCGTGATGAGGGCGACCTTGCCGGACAGGCGCTGCGCACTCATGACTGCAGCGCCCCGGACACCACGCCGACCGGCGCGGGCAGGTCGAGCACCGTGACCCAGCCGGTCTTCTGCGTGGCGGCGACGCCGGGCAGGCAGGCGACCGCGCGCGCGGCGTTGAGGGCGGCGACGTGGTCCGGACCGTCGTGCGAACCGGGCAGGCCGAACTGCAGCTCGATCGACGGGCTGCCCTCGACGACGACGCGCCAGTTGGGCTCGTCGTCGTCCTGGCGCCAGTCGTCGCCGAGGCCGAGCACCGCGCTCTGCTCGTTGACGAGCTCGTAGAACGGCTTGCCGTTGGAGTAGGCGGTCAGCGTCCACCGGGCCCCGGCGACGTGCCCCTTCGGGATGTGAAGGCCGCTGGGCTNCAGCGTGAGGTCCTCCGGCGCCGCGCCGAACTCCTTCTTCGTCAGCTTGGTGCCGTCGTACGGAATGCCGAGGGCCCGGGCGACGATCTGCGCGGACTGGCCGATGNACCACTGCCAGGACGCGTCGGCGAAGGAAAGCTCGCCGTCGAGGTCCACCTTCTCGGGGATCTCCTGGCCGAAGCCGAGGAACTCGCCGAGCTGGAAGGCCGACGGGTAGTGCGGGACGTGGTCCTTCTGCCAGGCGCGCACGTACGTCACGTCGGCGCTGTAGCCGGTGGCGAACAGCGGCAGGACGTCGCTGATCAGGCCGGGGATGTTGCCGCCGGCGATCAGGGCGGAGCCGCCCTCCTCGCCCGCGGCCTGAATCAGGTCGTACGAGGGTTCGCTCGGCAGGAACCAGCCGCCGTGACTGGAGTAGACGCTGGTGCCCGCGCGCATGAACCGCGCGATCAGCTCCGGCTGCCAGTCGATGCCGTGCCAGGCGAGGACGTCCGCCTTCAGCCCGATCAGCGCGTCGACGTCGCGGGTGGCGATGACGCCCGTGGGGGCGATCCCGACGATGTCGCCGGCGTCCTTACCATCCTTGTCCTCGCTGTGCACGAGAACACCGACGAGTTCGAACGCCGGGTTGCCCTGCACGAGCCGGACCACCGTGCTTCCGACCCCGCCGGTGTAGCCGACAACCACCCGTAATGCCATGCGTCGCCTCCGCGTTCACCTCTGCGCGTCCAACCGGACGTGCCGAGGGTCACACGCGTCGNCCAACCCAGTCAATCGACGGTCAGGAAGCTGAACACTTGTACAGCACCCGGAATCTCCCCGTCCGGCGCGGTGTTCACCTCCGGCGACGGTGGACGGCAGGGTCGCCGGTCGGGCCTGGTGCGCCCGCCGGCCGCGGGGTNGCAGCAGGTCGGCGCCCCGCGACGGGCCCGCGACGAGGAGGGTGACGGTCGGACNCATGCGCGTGGACATCTGGAGTGACGTCGTCTGCCCGTGGTGCTACATCGGCAAGGCGCGCTTCGAGCAGGCCCTGGCCGGTTTCGCGCACCGCGACGAGGTGAGCGTGGTGTTCCACTCCTACGAGCTGGACCCGACGCTGCCCCGCGGCGAGTCCGGCCCCCTGCGCGAGGCGCTGGCCGCCAAGTTCGGGCGCCCGGTCGAGGAGGTCGCCGCGATGGAGAACCGCGTCGCCGACGCCGCCCGCGGCGAGGGGCTGCAGTACACCGCCGACCGGCTCAGCGGGAACACCTTCGACCTGCACCGGCTGCTGCACCTGGCCACCGACGCCGGCCGGCAGGCCGAGGCGGTCAGCGCCCTGAACGCGGCCCACTTCGGCGCGGGCCGGCCGGTGTTCGACGCCGAGACCGCCGTCGAGGTCTTCACCGCCGCCGGCCTCGACGCCGCCGAGGTCCGCCGGGTCTGGAAGGGCGACGACTACACCGACGCGGTGCGCGCCGACGAACGCGCCGCCCGCGACCTCGGCATCACCGGGGTACCGTTCTTCGTCCTCGACGACGCCTTCGGCGTCTCCGGCGCGCAGCCCGTCGAGCTGTTCACCCAGGCCCTCGACCAGGCCTGGGCGCACCACCGGGCCGCCGTCTGAAGGCAGGTCTGGCCCCGGGTAAGGGCGCCCGGGGCCAGACCTGTGCGCGAGACGACGTGCTGAGGGAATCTCCTTGGGTCGTGAGTAGTGGCTAGGTCTCCCTTCGCCGTGCTGCTGCCTCGATGTCGGGGTTCGGGCTGCTGGGCGGCGCCCGCTGCCCGGCTCTGCGTTGGGGGCGTCGGGCGACCGGCGGTCCGGACGGGTGCGGGTGGGGACGGCACGCGGTCGGCGGTGGTCCCGGCGACGCTGGGCCCGGCACGGGTGGCCGCCCTGGCCTGCCCGTCGGAACGTCGCTGTCCCACCCGGCCGAGATGATCGCGTCGAACTCGGCGTGCAGCAGGTCGGGGTCGGCGCAGATCAGGTCGGCCAGTTGTGCCTCGACCGGCCGGACCGGCGCCGGCCCCGGTGGGGTCGTCATCGGTCCCGCCCCGGCTCAGGCGTGGATGGCCCGGCGGTCGTCGCTGGACGTCTCGATCGCGATCTTCCGGGGCTTGGCCTTTTCCGCGACCGGGATCCGCAGGGTCAGCACGCCGGCGTGGTAGCTGGCGGTGATCTTCTCGGTGTCCAGGTTGTCGCCCAGGATCAACTGGCGGCTGAACACTCCGCGGGGCCGCTCGGCGACCAGGACCTCGCGGTCTCCTCGCAGGGCCGGGCGTTGCGCCCGCACGGTCAGCACGTTGCGCTCGACGTCCAGATCCACGCTGGCGGGGTCAACCCCGGGCAGATCGAACTCCGCCACGAACTCCTCGCCGTCGCGCCAGGCGTCGATCGGCATCCCGCTCGGCCGGGCCACCGTGCCCAGGGTGCCGAGCACCTGCTGGCTCAGCCGATCCAGCTCCCGGAACGGGTCGGTGCGCACCAACATCGGAACTCCACCTCCACGATCACGATCTTGTAGACCAGCACGTCAGGTCATCCACTTATCTGTGGCTGCTGACATAGATTTTGTATAGCACCGGTGGCAGACTGAGGCAAGACCCCGGCCGGCCGTCCGGGCGAGTCCCTGGAGGCGCCCCGTGAGCCCGTCCGACGTCGACCCGGCCCAAGGGGTGTACGGGATCTCGGTGGCCGCCGATCTGGTCGGGATGGACCCGCAGAGCCTGCGCGCGTATGAGCGGCGCGGGCTGCTGGACCCGGCCCGCACCGGCGGAGGGACCCGCCGCTACAGCAGCGACGACCTGGCCCGGCTGCAACGGATCGGGCATCTACTCGCCGCCGGACTGAACCTCGCCGGCATCGCCAGGGTGCTCGAGCTGGAGACCGAGAACGCACGGCTGCGAGCCGCACTCGAGCTGACTCAGGCGGCGGACGTGAAGCCNCNACCTCGGCCGGACCGCCCTCGAGCCACGGACTGAGGCAGGACCGAGGCAGGACTAGGGCAGGAAGGCCGCGCCCGCGACGCGGACCGGCGCGGTGACGCGGACTACCCGTCCAACGGACTACCCGTCCAACGGACGGCCCGTCCAATGGACCGCCCGTCTAACGGACCGCCACGGTGCGCCCCTCGGCCTCGCCCCGGCGCAGGCGCTCGAGCCCGTCGGGGATGGCGTCGAAGCCGACGGTGGAGATGACCGGGTCGAGCGCGCCCGAGGCCAGCAGCGCATAGACCGCGACCAGGTCCTCCTTGGTGGCGCCGAGGGTGCCGCGCAGCTCCAGGCGGCGCACCACCAGGTCGACGATGCTGATGGTCGTCTCCGGCCGGCCCGCGCCGACCTGCACGACCCGGCCGCCGGGGCGGGCCGCGCTCAGGGCGAGCCGCGTGGTGCCGACGCCGGCGAAGTCGAACACCACGTCGAGGTCGAGGCCGGCGAACCGACCGGCGTCGGTGGTGAACGACGCCGCGCCCAGCAGGTCAGCCGTCGTCGCCAGCTCGGCCCGCACGTCGGTGACGTGGACCTCGCCACCGAGCAGGACGGCCACCCGGGCGCCGATCTGACCGAGGCCGCCGAGCCCGATCACGCCGACGCGACTGCCGCCGGCCACCTCGCCGACCGCGCTCACCGCGTGGTAGGCGGTCGCCCCGGCGTCGGTGGCGGCGGCGGCCTGCGCGTAGTCGACCCCGGCGGGCACCGGCACGAGCTCGTCGACCTGCGCCAGCGCCCGCTCGGCGTAGCCGCCGTCACGGCCCACCCCGGGACCGTCGTGCAGGACCGGGGCGATGCCGACCCGCTCGCCGACGGCGAAGCCCGTGACGCCGGCGCCGAGTTCGGCGACCACCCCGGCGATCTCGTGGCCGAGNACGATCGGGAGGTGCGACGGCATGCCCGGCACCTCGCCGTTCATGAAGGAGATGTCCGTGTGGCACAGCCCGGCCGCGCGAACGTCCACGACCACCTGGCCGGGCCCCGCCACCGGGTCGGGAAGCTCCACCGGCCGCAGGGGCTCCCCGGTCGCCACGAAATGCCACGCCTTCATCACGGTTCTCCTCGTCACGCGCCGCCCGCAGCGGTGGGAANTGGCCGCCTGGCGCCCCTATTCCCACTGGTGGGAGGGCTGACCCGGCCTCAGGGAGGCGGACGGGACGCGAGCTGACCAGGCGGCCGGGCGGGGGCTGACCGGCGCGGGCGGATCAGGAGTAGAGCGGGAAGCCGCCGGTGACCTTGAGCGTCTCGCCGGTGACGAAGCCGCCCTCGGCCGAGCACAGGTAGATCAGCGCCGCGACGATGTCGGCGACGCGGCCCTGGCGGTGGATGAGCTGGCGCTGGTCGATGATGTCCCGGACGAGCTCCGCGGGCAGGTCGGCCATCGCGCTCTCGGTGTCCATGAGCCCGGGTGAGATCGCGTTCACCCGGATGTTGTCGGGCGCGAACTCGGTGGCGAAGGCGACCGTCAGGCCACGGACGGCCAGCTTCGACACCGCGTACGGCGACGTCCCGAGGTNCGACGCCATCGACGAGATGTTGATGATCGACCCGCCGCCCCTGGCCGCCATCGACGGCCGGGCGGCCAGCGAGCAGTTCACGACGCCCATGACGTTCACGTCGAACAGCTCGCGCACGTCGTCGCGGGCCAGCGTCTGGANCGGCAGGTTGTACCGGGTCAGGTGCCGGCCCGCATTGTTGACCAGGATGTCGATCCCGCCGAAACGCTCGACGGCCGCAGCGACCGCCGCGTCGACGGTGTCCTCGGCGGCGACGTCGCACCGCACGGGCAGCACCGGGTGGCCGGCCTCGGTCAGGGCGGCCGCGGAACGTTCGGCGGCGGCGGCGTCGATGTCGGCGAGCACGATCGAGGCCCCGCGTTCGGCGAGTTCCCGGGCGAACGCGAGGCCGAAACCGGCCGCGCCGCCGGTGATGAAGGCGACGCGGCCGTCGAAGCGGCGGGCGGGCTCGTGGGTGCCTGACGGTGCGGTCATCGCATGAACCTCCGGCGCGGGGACTACGGCTTGCGGGCGACTGCGCCGTACGTGCCGACCTGAGCGTCGGCCAGTCCGTCCGTGGTGCCGTCGGCCCGCCAGCGCAGGACGTTGACCAGGCCGGGGTCGACGAACTCGAAGCCCTCGAAGAAGCGGAGCACCTCGTCGCGGGAGCGCAGGCGCGTCGGGATGCCCTGCTGCCGGTAGATCTCCGCGGCCGACTCCGCCTCCGCCGGGGCGAAGTCCGCCGTGCCATGCGTGAGCGACAGGAAGCTGCCCGACGGCAGAGCATCCGTCAGCGTACGGACCAGGCCATGCGGATCACCCTCGTCCGGGATGAAGTGGAGCATTCCGATCAGGGACAGGACAATGGGCTGCGTCAGGTCGAAGGTGTCACGCACCTCGGCGGAGGCCAGGATGCGTGCGGGGTCGTGGAAGTCGGCGTCCACATACGCGGTGCGACCCTCCGGGCTGCTGGTCANCAGCGCCCGGGCGTGCACGANCACAATCGGGTCGTTGTCGACGTAGACGACCCGGGAGTCCGGCGCGAGCTCCTGGGCGACCTCGTGCAGGTTCGGGCTGGTGGGAATGCCGGTCCCGATGTCGAGGAACTGCCGGACGCCCGCCTCCCTGGCCAGGTAGCGGGTCGCCCGCAGCATGAACGCCCGGTTCTGCTGGGTGGTGTTCTGGACGTCCGGGAAGACACTGATGATCTGCTCGGCGGCGGCCCGGTCGGCCGGGAAGTTGTCCTTCCCGCCGAGGAAGTAGTCATAGACCCGCGCCGAATGCGGGATGTCCATCTTCAGATCGGCCGCGATGAATCTCTGCGCCGCGGGAACATCCCGTGCCGCGCTCGACACCTCGTCCTCAGCCGTAGCCACCGCGACCGCCCTCTCCCCGTCTGACGCTCGTCAGACGCTCCGTGGACCTCACCTTAGCGGTCAAATCGCCCACAAGCAGTCATGGGTTCGGCCGTCCGGGGAGCCGGGCTCCCGCTGGGGAGAGGCTCTCGCGCACCTGCGCCCCGGACCGCCGTTTCGGTCGCCCGCACAGGGCCCGCAGCCCGGTCCGNCGTATGCGCCCTGACCTGGGATTTCACGCGCTACCGTGCCCGCTTCGGAGCCCGTGCTCCCCCGCGGAGGTGTCACGCGGGCACTGCGGGTACCTCCGTGACGCGGAACCGGGCCCTGATCATCGTCGTGATCACGGGCAGCGCGCTGGCCGCCGCGCTGGTCGTGGCGTCCCCNCTCCCNCGTACGAGCACCTCCCGCACGGCGTGATCGGAACCCTTGCGCACGATGACGTCGNCCCGCTCCCGGGTGGGCTGGATGTTCTCGACCAGGTTGACCTCGTTGATCTCCCGATAGCGCCTCGTCGCCTCCTCGGCGATCTCGGTCGCGGAAAGGCAGGCGTACCGACGAAGATGCGCGGGAGGATTTCCCTGTGCCGTCCGCAGGAGTGTCCGCAGGCGAGCCACATACCACCGGCGCAGATCGTCGAGGTCGGCGTCCACATACAGGGTGAGGTCGAAGAGGTCGTTGAGGTGCACTNCCGGGCCGCGGCCGTCCGGGCCGCGACACGACTGCAGCACGTTGAGACCTTCGACGATCAGGATGTCCTCCCGGNCCACCGTCACCGACCGGCCCGGCACCACGTCGTAGTGCTCATGCGAGTACACCGGGACTCGCACCTGCCGGCCCGCCCTCGCCGCCGTGAGGAACCGCAGCAGCGCCGCCTGGTCGTACGACTCCGGAAATCCCTTGCGATCCAGGATTCCGCGCCGCTCCAGGACCAGGTTCGGCTGGAGAAATCCGTCGGTCGTGACGCTGCCCGTGCTCNGGGCCGCCGGCCGGCGGGACAGCAGCTCGCCCAGCCTGCGCGCGATGGTNCTCTTTCCGACGGCGACCGGCCCGGCGATCCCGATGAGGAAGGGCATTGTCGGCTCTCTCCCCGGTCCTGGCTGTCCGCCGTCGCACTGTCGGGGTCGGCACCCGCCCGGCGGCACCCGGGCAGCCGTGGCCGGGACCCGGGTCCCTGGACACGCCGCCTGCGAGGCCGCGGACGGGTTGCCGCCACGCTTCCGATTCCGTGCACCGTCATCGTGCGGCGAATCTGGACCCAAGTCAATCGACGGGTTTTATCGAGCTGACCCAAGTGATAGCTTGGGTCAGGTGACCCTCGAGGATCTCCGGGTGTTCGTCGCCGTCTGTGCTGCCGGCAGCCTGGCCAGCGTCGCCCGGGACAGCTCCCGATCCCAGTCCGCCGTGAGTCAGCACGTGAAGCGGCTCGAGCGGGCGACGGGCCTGACGCTCCTCGAGCGGCAGCCGCGCGGAGTGGTGGCGACGCCCGCCGGTCGGCTGCTGTACCTGGCCGCCCTGAGCGCCACCGCCTCGCTGGACGACGCACTGCAGCACCTGGACGACCTTCGCCGCGGCGTCGGCGGGGCCGTCCGGATCACCACCGGCGGTGTCACCGTGCGGCACTTCATGGCCGAGGCCGTCGTCGCGTTCCGTGCGCGCTATCCGAAGGTGACGCTGGAGTTCCACGCGGCGAACTCGACCCAGCACTGTGTCCAGATCCTGCAGGCGGGCCAGGTCGACCTGGCCTGGATCACGCTGGGTCAGCCGCTGCCCGGCATCGAGCAGCGATCCGTGATCGACCTTCCGTGGGTGCTCGTCGTGCGCCCCGACGACCCGCTCGCGCAGCGCGCCGTGATCCGGCCGGAGGATCTGGGCCACATCAGTTACATTGCTCAGCCCGAGAACTCGACCTCGCGTCTGCGACTCGAGGAAAGCCTCGTCCGACTCGGCGTCAGCCCCCCGGCACCGGCGGGAATCGCCGACTGGGACACGGCCCTTCTCCTCGCCGAACTCGGCACCGCCCCGGCCATCCTCCCGGCGCTGCCCGGACCCACGTCGCTGCCGGAAAGCCGTACCAGGACGATCCCGATTCCCGCTCTCACCCCACTCGCCGTGGGCTGGGCGGCCCGCAGCTGGCCGGCGCTGTCGCCCTACGCCACCGAGTTCGCCGACACCGTCGCCGCCACCCTGACGCCGTAGACTGCGCGGCATGTCGCAGGGTCCCGAGCGCGACCTTTACGTCGTCACCGGCATCTCGGCCAGCGGAAAGTCGACGGTGGCCCGACTGCTTTCGGACCGCCTCTCGCCGAGTGTTCTGGTCGAGGGCGACGTGCTGNGGGTGATGGTCCGCAACGGTCGCGAGGAAATGACCGCCCAACCCACCGCGCCGGCTCTGGCCCAGCTCGATCTGCGGTATCGACACGCCGCCATGATCGCCGACTCCTGTAGTCGGGAAGGGTTTCACACCGTCGTCGAGGACGTGATTGTCGGCCGACTCCTGGAGACATTCCTGTCGTACCTGCGAAGCCGTCCGCTGCGGCTCGTGATCCTGGCTCCCGACGTCGACGTGGTGNGACGACGAGAGGCAGGGCGCGACAAGGTCGCGTACGGCACCCGGTGGAGTCCCGCCCAGCTCGACGCGGTCCTGCGCACCGAGACACCGCGCGTCGGCCTATGGCTGGACAGCGGTGCGCTGACGCCGGAGCAGACGGTCGACGAGATCCTGCGCCGCCGCGACGAGGCCCTGCTGCCGGACCCGGGCCCGGGCTCGGGCTCGGCGGCGTAGGAGGCGGGAGTCGGGCGCCGGGTGTCGCCGCGGGACCTACGCCTCGAGGACGACGACGACGTCGCGCTCCTTCGCGTCGACGAGGACGTCACAGACCCGCTCGCCGATGACGTCGGAGCCGAGCATGCCCGGGCCCGGCTCGCCGGGCTGGCCGAAGCCGTGGACCATGGCACGGATCATGACCTCGCGAACCAGCACCTCGCTGGCGCGGGCCTCCCGCTCCAGGTGCCGGTAGAGCATCCGCTGCGCGGCCTGGGCCATCGACACCACGCCCATCCCGCGGGCCGGGATGTCCGCCATGCCGCCGCCCATGCCCAGGTAGACCGCGCCGGCCGACAGTGCCGGCAGGAAGGTGGTCGCCGCGCTCAGGTGCAGCCGCAGGTAGGGGCCGAGGTGGTCGTCGGCCTGCTGCCAGGTCGTCGCCAGGACCGGCGTGGGCGTCCACGGGATGTTCACGGCGACGACGACGGCGTCGGCCGAGGCCAGGTCCAGGCGCGCCGCCAGCTCGGCCGCCCGCTCGGCGTCGGCGACGCTGCCCACGACGGTCTTGACGCCGGCGAACTCCTCGGGCAGAGCGTCGAAGCCGACGGTGTCGCGGTCGACGGCCGTCACCTCCCAGTCCCGCTCGCGGGCTGCGGCGACGATGCCGCGCCCGACGTTTCCGGTCGCGCCGACGACGATGAGGGAGAAGGCCATGGAGGAAACCTAGCGAAGGATGCCGTCAGGTGTCCGAAGCAGCACAGGGGCAGGTCTCCGCCCGATGCCGGGCACCGGACACCCGACGGCCCGACGGCCCGACGTCGGACGTCGGACGCCGAACCTCAGCCGACCGGTACCCGGTCGGGTGAGGGACCGACGGGGTTGGCGCGCAGGGCCCGGACCTCCGAGCGGCGCAGCTCCACCCGCCCGCCGCGCTCGCGGACCTCGTAGACCGGCTGCGGGCGGGTCGCCGGCCCCTGGACGACGTCACCGGAGGTCAGAGCGAACCGGCTGCCGTGCCAGGGACACTGCACGCAGTCCCCGTCGCGGTCNCCGTCGCTGAGAGGGGCGCCCCGGTGGGTGCAGCGGTCGTTGATCGCGACGATCCGGCCGTCGACCCTGGTCAGCAGCACGGGCACGCCGTCGACCTCGACCTGCCGCAGCGCCGTGGTGACCTCGCCGGCCGCCAGTACGTCCGTCCAGTCGGCCGGGCCCCGCTGGAACGCGGTGGTGTCCACCCCCACCCCGAGCGCGTAGGCGAGATGGCCGCCCAGCCACCCACCGACCCCGAGGGCNCTCGCCCCGGCGAGGCTCGCGGCCAGCCCGCTCCCAGCCACCCCGCCCTTAGCCACCCCGCTCCTGCCATTACGCCGCTGCCACCAGGATGCCGTGTAACACCCGATACCGACGATGTTGCAGGCGGCGTGCACGAGCCCGACGCGGCGTTCGGCGCCGTCGGTGTCGAGCCAGTCCGACCACCCGGCGACCGCCGCGGGACCGGCGGACAGCAGCCCGAGCCCGATGAGCCGCCGCGCGGCCGGGCGCAGGGCGGACCCGCCGGTGACGTCGAGCAGGGTCGCGCTCAGCAGCGTCCCCGCCGGCACGATCACGGCCGCGGGGTGCAGCGGATGCCCGAGTGCCCGGCCGCTGAGCAGATCGCGCAGCCGCGGCGAGCGAAGCGCCTTCGACCAGAACGCGTGGGCGCGCCCGGCGACCGCATCAAGCGCCTGCTCCCGTTCGAGCCGATCGAGTACCCGTTCGGACCCGCGCATACCTACCTCTTCTCGCCAGATTCCGCCACCCTCGGCGGCGGCGCCGCTGCGCGGCGCGACCGGCGAACTACCCGCGTCCGCGTCCCGCACACGCCCCCGGCCCGCCAGGTCCCGTGGGCGGCGGCGATGGCTACGACGTTCGTGCCGGCGCGGTCGCCCGACGCGAAGAATCCCGCGGCCACGATCGCATCCCCCCGCGAGCGGCCTGCCGGTCGTGGCGGGCACCATGTCAAGCCGTGGCGGGAGAGCGTGACGCAGCGGTCGACGGCGCGGTCGACGGTGGGCTGGTGGCGGGGGTGCGGGCCGCGCTCGCCGGCGCCGCCGACCCGGCGAAGGCACCGGGCATGCAGGCGTACATGAAGTCGGACATGCCCTACCGCGGCGTGCCGAAGCCCGCGCGGGAACGGGTGCTGCGTCCCGTCTTCGCCGCGCGGACGNTGCCGGACCTGGCCAGCTGGACGGCGACCGTCCTCNCGATCTGGCGGGACGCGGCCTACCGGGAGGAGCGGTACGCCGCGATCGACCTGACCGGCCATCGCGCCTACCGCCCCTACCAGCGGGCGCAGACGCTGGACCTGTACGAAGAGATGATCACTACCGGCGCCTGGTGGGACTATGTGGATGAGATCGCCGCCCGCCGGATCGGACCGCTGCTCGCCGTCGACCCCGCCGCGATCCGCCCCGTGATGCTGCGCTGGAGCCGCGACGGCGACCTGTGGCGGCGCCGCACGTCGATCATCTGCCAACTGTCGTTCACGACGGCGACCGACCTCGAACTGCTGTACGCCTGCATCGACGCCAACCTCGACGACCGGGACTTCTTCATCCGCAAGGCGATCGGCTGGGCGCTGCGCCAGTACGCCCGGACGGACCCGGCGGAGGTCCGCCGCTTCGTCGGCGCTCGCGGCCAGGCCCTGTCGTCGCTGTCCCGCCGCGAGGCGCTGAAGAAACATAGGCTGATCCGTCGACCAGAGCCCCACGAGCGACGAGAGCCCCACGAGCGACCAGGGCCCCACGAGCGACGAGAGCCCCACGAACGACGAGGACGACGTCATGACCGTGTCCGTCATAGACACCGGACCGCACCAGATCAGCCGGTCGGTCCTGGTGGCCGCGCCGGTGAGCGACCTGTTCGCCATCGTGGCCGACCCGCGCCGGCACCGCGAGCTCGACGGCTCCGGCACGGTGCGGGCGACCGTCTCCGGGCCGCCGCGGCTGGCCGCGGGGGCGACCTTCTCGGTGAACATGAAGGCCTTCGGCCTGCCCTACCGGATCACCAGCAGGGTCACGGCGTTCGAGGAGGACCGCCTCATCGAATGGCGGCACCCGGTCGGCCACCGGTGGCGCTGGCAGTTCAGCCCGGAATCGAACGGATCCACCCGCGTCACCGAAACCTTCGACTACAGCGGAATGGGACGCATCAAGGCCACCATTCGCTACTACGACCTCATCCGCGCGCCGAAGGCCAACGCGGCCGGCATCGAGGCGACCCTGACCCAACTCCAGGCCCGTTACGCGCCGCCCGGCCCGACGACCACCTGACGGCACCGTCGGGACGTCCCGAAGGGTGCCGATCGGAGCGTAGAGTCGGCAGTGACCGGGACGACGACATCCCACCCTTTCGAGGTGCCTGCCACACCGGCGAGGCAATGAGGCTGTCATGGGTGTTCTGATCGCCGTGCTGGTGGCGGTGGTAGTCGTGGTCCTGGTTTTTCTGGCGGCGAGTGTGCNCCGGGTGGAGCAGTACGAAAAGGGCATCGTGTTCCGGTTCGGCCGGGCGCTGCCGGCGGTGCGTGGCCCCGGCCTGAACATGATCCTTCCGGGTGCGGACCGCATGGTGAAGGTCCCCATGCGCACCGAGGTCCTCGGTGTTCCCGCCCAGGGCGNAATCACCCGGGACAACGTCACGCTGACGGTGGACGCGGTGGTCTATTTCCGGGTGATCGATCCGATGAAGGCGATCGTCAACGTCCGGGACTATCGCAATGCGGTGTCGCAGGTCGCCCAGACCTCCCTGCGGTCGGTCATCGGCCGCGCCGATCTCGACACCCTGCTGTCGGACCGCGAGCAGATCAACCTGCAGCTCAAGAGCGTCATCGACGCCCCCACCGAGGAGCCGTGGGGGCTGCGGATCGAGCGGGTCGAGGTCAAGGACATCGCCCTGCCCGACTCGATGAAGAGGTCGATGTCGCGCCAGGCCGAGGCGGAACGTGAGCGGCGTGNCCGGGTCATCGCCGCCGACGGCGAGTTCCAGGCGTCCCGCAGGCTGTCCGATGCCGCCGAGGCGATGGCCGCCACTCCCGGGGCACTGCAACTGCGGCTCCTGCAGACGGTCNTCGACGTCGCGGCGGAGAAGAACAGCACCCTCGTCATGCCGTTCCCGGTCGAACTGCTGCGCTTCTTCGACCACGCCAACACCTCCGCCGCCAACGTCTCCGCCACCAACACCCCCACGGCCACCAGCACCCCCACGGCCACCAGTGCCCCCACTGCCGCCGACACCACTGACACCACCGCCGCCGGCGCGGTGCGCACCACCGAGGCGAGGGACATCGTGGGAAGCGCGGAACCCCTGGGCGCACGTGGCAGGCTCCGCCGGCCGTCGACGGCGAACGACGCGCCGACCCACAACGGAGCGGGTCCCACTCAACCCGTGTGATCAGGCGGCGCGACGTTGATCCCGTTGCTGCGCAGGCAGCCGGCCAGCGCGAGCAGTTCGTCGTTCTTCTGGGCGAGCTGGTCGGGATCCTGCTTCCCGCGCTCCTGCACCACGCCCGCCAGAATCCCGGCGCACGCCTTGTCGGCCGTCTGGAACGCGACCGACGAGGTGTCGACGCCCTGGTACAGCGACGCGGGATTGCTCGGCTGCGGATCCGGTACCTGGACTCCTTTGTCCCGCATGCACTGGGCGTAGGACAGCATCGGATCGCCGGTCGGGCTCGCCGCCGAACCCGGCGCCGCCGAGGCCGCCGCCACCGGATTCCCGCCGGCGTCGTCGCCGCTGCCCGAGNAGGCGACCAGCGCCAGCAGCGGGAGGAGCAGGAGGAGCAGACGTCCGTTCATGAGTCGTGTCATCGGCGATCGCCTCCGAGAGTCCGGTTCCAGTCACTGTCTGGCGCCAACCGTGACCCACGAACCTGCGACGCAGCTGAGCTCACCTGAGAGGAAGCTGAGAGCCCAGGCCAGCGGCCCGCGCACGCCGGCGGCCGGGCGGTCAGTCGGTGATCGCCCCCGGCAGCGGCAGGCGAACCTCGAAGCGAGCACCGCCGAGGAGAGCCGTCCGCACGACGACGTCGCCCCCGTGGCGGCGGGCGATGCTCCGGGTCATCGCCAGGCCCAGGCCGACCCCGCCACTCGACCGGTCCCGGCCGACGTCCAGCCGGAAGAAGCGGTCGAACACCCGCTCCCGCTGCTCGGGGGGACGCCGGGGCCGTCGTCGTCGACGGTGAGGACCACCCGGTCCCCCTGCGTACCGAGCCGCACGGCCACGGTCGCGACGGCGTGGCGGTCAGCGTTGTCGAGCAGGTTGCGGGCCAGGCGGGCGAGCTCCGCCGCGACCCCGAGGACCTCGACGGGTTCGAGGGACACGGTCAGCTCGACGTGGCTGACGGTCGGCAGCTCGCCCGCCACGACCTCGTCGAACCGCAGCGTCTCGACGGGCCGGGTCACCGTCAGGTCCTCGGATCGGGCGAGGACGAGCAGGTCGCCGGTCAGGCGTTCCAGGCGCCGGGTGTCGGTGTGCAGGCGGCCGGCGACGGCGCGCCAGTCGGCCGCGCCGCGGTGGGTCAGCGAGACCTCCAGCTCCGCGCGCATCGCGGCAAGCGGGGTGCGCAGCTCGTGGGAGGCGTCGGAGAGGAACTCGCGTTGCACCCGGGCGCCCGCGTCCAGGCGGTCGAGCATCTCGTTGAGGGTGCGCGCGAGGCGCTCCACCTCGTCGCCCGTCGTCGGCTCCGGCAGGCGTTCACCCAGCGTCGAATGGCTGATTGCCTCCGTGCGTACCCTGAGCGCCTCGATCGGCCGCAGCGACCGGTCCACCGCGAACCAGGTCAGCAGCCCCACGACCAGCGTGAGCAGGGGCGCGGCCAGCTCCAGCGACCGCTCGACGAGGGTGATGCTCTGCGAGATCTGGCCCAGCCGGGACACGGCGATCACCGTCCGTCGGCCCTGCGGCGTCATCACCGTCCGCGAGGCGACCCGCAGGTCTCGGGGCGGTGGCTGCCTCGGCACAACACCCGGCTGGGGCGCGCTACCCGGCTGGAGCGACGGGCGCGCCGACGGGACGGGCCGCGCCGAGGTCGCACCCGGCGACGCCGCGGGCAGGACCGCTATCACCCGGCCCGCGTCGTCGCGGACCTGGATCGCCGTGATGTAGCCGGCGGGGACGCCGGGACGGTCGATGATCGGCTCGCCGCGGACCAGGGCCTGCGCCACCCGGTCCACCTCGGCGCTCGCGGCGGCCTCGGCTCGTCCGAACAGCGTCCGGGACATGGCGATGACGAACAGGACGGAGGCAGCCGCCAACGTCAGGCCGACCGCGAGCGTGACTGTCAGGGTCAGGCGCACGCGCAGGGAGCGCAGGAACCTAGGCATCGGGGTCCAGCAGGCGATACCCGAGGCCCCGCACGGTGGCGATCCGGTCGCTGCCGATCTTGCGCCGCAGGCTCGACACGTAGACCTCGACAAGATTGCCCTCCCCCCCGCCGTCCAGACCCCACACCGCGGCCAGCAGGCGGTCCTTCGACAGCACTCGGCCGGGGTTGCGCAGCAGAACCTCGAGCAGCGCCCGCTCGCGCGGCTGCAGCGACACCGGCGCAGCGCCGACGGAGCAGTCGCCCGACTCCGGGTCCAGCACCAGGCCGCCGTGGCTCAGCAGCCGCGGGCGGGGGCTGGCACCCCGGCGGGCCAGCGCTCGTAGCCGGGCCGTCAGCACCACAAAGGAAAACGGTTTGCGCAGGTAGTCGTCCGCGCCGGCGTCCAGACCGTCCGCCTCGTCGTAGTCGCCGTCCTTCGCGGTCAGCATCAGCAACGGCGTCCAGACCTTCTCCGCACGCAACCGGGCGGCGACCGCGTAGCCGGTCATCGACGGAAGCAGGATGTCGAGGACGACGACGTCATGGGCACCTTCCCTGGCCTGCCAGTACCCCTCGAGACCNTCATGGACGACGTCGACGTCGAAGCCTTCGGCCCGCAGGCCTGAATACAGCACTTCCGCCAGCCGAAGATCGTCCTCGACCACCAGGATCCGCCTACGCCCAATGATCCCCGGGACGGCGCAGACCACGGCGTCAATGCCGCCGTCGAGACTTCCCGCTTTCCCGCCATTGCCATGTTTTGATGTGTACCGGCCACATCCGGGCGGGCCGGTGTCAGGCGAGGGGCCGGTGTCAGGCGAGGGGTGAGTCTCCACGGCGACGACCACGACACGAGACGAGGACGATGCCGGGCGGAGACCTTTCTCCCCGACCGCCACCGACACCGCTGCCACTGCCACTGCCACCGACACCGACACCGACACCGACACCGACACAGCCCCCGCCGACACCGCCGCCGCGGCCCACCGGCGGACGATGCGCGCCATCTCCGGTCTGCTGGTCGGGCTGTTCGTCTCGATGCTGTCGACCACGATCGTGACGAACGCGCTGCCGACCATCATGGCCGACCTGCACGGCAGCGCCACCGGCTATACCTGGGTGGTCACCGCCCACCTGCTCGCGATGACGGCCAGCATGCCGATCTGGGGCAAGCTCGCGGACCTGGTCGACAAGAAGCGGCTGGTCCAGTCGGCGCTCGGCGTGTTCGTCCTCGGCTCCGTGCTCGCCGGGCTGGCCGGCTCACCCGGAATGCTGATCGCCTGCCGGTTCGTCCAGGGCGTCGGCGGCGGCGGGATGTCCGCCCTGGTCCAGGTGGCGATGGGCGCGATCATCCCGGCCCGGGACCGGGGCAGGTACAACGGCTACGTGGGGGCGACCTTCGCGGTGGCCACGGTCACCGGGCCCCTCGTCGGCGGACTCGTCGTCGACGCCCCCTGGCTGGGCTGGCGCTGGTGCTTCTANCTGAGCCTGCCGATCGCGGCGCTCGCCGGTGTGCTGATCCAGCGCACGCTGCGGCTGCCCGTCGGTACCCGCGAGGTCTCCATCGACTACGCCGGCGCCCTGCTGATCTCCGGCGGCGCGTGCTGCCTGCTGATCTGGGTCTCGCTGGCCGGGGGCGCCTTCGGCTGGGCCTCGGCGCAGACCGGCTGGCTGGTCGGCGGCGGCGTGCTCCTGCTGGCTGTCGCGGTGGCGGTGGAGTTCCGGGTCCGCGAGCCGATGATCCCACCCCGCCTGTTCCGCGACCGCACCCTCGTGCTCTGCGTGGTCGCGGCCTTCTGCATCGGGACCGTGATGTTCTCGACCCCGGTCATGCTCAGCCAGTACTTCCAGCTCGGGCAGGGCCGATCCCCGGTGATCTCCGGGCTGCTCGCGGTTCCCCTGGTCGGCGCGATGGCCTACGCCTCGCTCCACGTGGGCCGGGTGATCTCGCGATCCGGGCGCTGGAAGCGCTTCCTCGTCCTCGGCTGCGGGCTCGTGCTCGCCGGCCTGCTGCTGCTCGGGCTGGTCGGCCCGACGACGACGCCGGTGCTCGTCGGGCTCGCCATGGTGCCGGTCGGCCTCGGCCTGGGTCTGGTCCAGCAGAACGTCATCGTGATCGCCCAGAACACCGCCCCGCTGGCCGATCTCGGGGCCGCGAGCGCGACCGTGCAGTTCATCCGCAGCCTCGGCGGAACGACCGGCGTCGCCGTCCTCGGCGCACTGATCGCGCACCGGATCACCGACCTGACCGCCGCCGGGCTGGCGGCCGACGGCCTACCCGTGGACGCCCTGGGAGACGGCCGGGACATCCCGGATCTTGACGCGCTCGGCCCTCCGGTGGCCTCCGTCGTCCGCCACGCCTACGGTACGGCGGTTCCCGAGGCCTTCCTGAGCGCGATTCCGCTCGTCGTCGTGGCCGCGGTCGTCATCCTGCTCATCGTCGAGACCCCGCTGCGCACCACGGTGCGGGTCGAGCCCACCGCCGACCCCGCGCCTCGCTGAGGCCATCGGACGACGCCGGACCTCCGCTCCGCCGGACACAGCCGGTTCACGGCCGGGATCACAGGCGGGATCGCAGGCGGAACGTACATGTTGGTGTACGACCGGTTACGGGGGGCACGGCGGAGGCAGGCACCAATCGCGTGACGGCTGGGGGTGAGGGGCGATGGCACGGGCGGAATCCGCCTCCGGACCCTCCTCGGACGGGCCCGCCCCGTCTGCGACCGCCTCGTCCGGGACCTCCTCGTCCGGGACCTCCTCGTCCGGACCCTCCTCGGACGGGACCTTCTCGGACGGACCCTTCTCGGACGGGACCGAACCGGACACGACGGTCATGGAACTGCTCGGGATACTGCGCCGTCACCTGCGGATGGATCTCGCCTATCTCGCTCGGGCGGACGGCGACGATCTGGTCATCCAGGTGCTCAACGGACCAGGCGGACAGTTCGGGCTGGCAACGGGGGCCAGGGTCCGCCCCGATCCCCGGTTCTACCGCAGCCTGCTGGCCGGCACGCTGCCGAAGGTGATTCCCGACACCGGACGGGATCCCTTCCTGGTCGACACGCCGCTCGTGACGAGGCTGGGCATCGGGTGCTATGCGGCGACGGTGGTGACCGACACCAAGGGCAAGGTGTTCGGAGTGCTCGGCTGCATCAGCCGTGAGCCGCGGCCGTACCTGCGGGAGCGCGACAGCCGCTTCCTGGGGCTGGCCGCCGAGTACCTCAGCGACGCCGTCATCGACCTGCACCGGATCTGGGAGGCACGCAGCCGGGTCTGGTCCAGCATCAGCGAGATGATCGACGCCGGCGGCCCGAAGATCGTCTACCAGCCCATCGTGGACCTGACAACCGGTCGCACCGCCGCGGTGGAGGCGCTGTCCCGATTCCCCCATGAGCCCGGGCTACCCCACGAGCCCCGCAGGCCGCCTCGAGGCCCGTCGAGCTGGTACTTCGACGCCATGACGATCGGCCTGAGCGCCGAACTGGAGCTGGCCGCGATCCGGCGGGCGCTGCGCGTGCTGCCCCAGCTGCCCGCCGGCGTCTGCCTCACGGTCAACGCCTCGCCGGCCACCATCACCTCCGGGCTGCTCGACGTCCTCCACGAGGAGCAGACCTGCCGGCGCCTGGTCGTCGAGATCACCGAGCACGAGTACTTCTGCGACGACGCCGAGGTCCTGCGCGCCGTACGGGACCTGCGCGCACGCGGCGTGCGGATCGCCGCCGACGACACCGGGACCGGCTACGCGGGGCTGGAGCAGCTCATCGAGCTGCATCCGGACATCGTGAAGCTCGACTATCTGGTCACCCACGGGATGGACGCCGACCCGGCCCGCCGGGCGACCGCCGCCGCCCTCGTCATGATCAGTAGGGAGTTCGGCGGCTGCGTCATCGCGGAGGGCATCCAGACCCCCGCCGAGCTGCACACCGCTCTCGACGTGCACATCCCCTACGGCCAGGGATTTCTTCTCGGCGCCCCGACCCCCACCCCCTCCCTCGCCTGCGCGGGAGGCGCGGACACCGGTCGGGGGCGGCGGTCGGGAGGGCTCAGGCCAGGCGGGAGCGGGGGGCGCGCAGGCCCTCCAGCCGGGCGACGCGCCACGACCAGGCGACGGTGATCGCCACGGCGGTCGCGGTCACGGCCGTGCCGGTGACCCCGCGGATCGCCACGAACACGGCGGTGGACTGCGACACCAGCAGCCAGAAGGTGAAGGCGGCGTTGCCGAGATTCACCGCGGCCCACAGCAGGGTCAGGCCGAGGAACAGCCGGCGCACACCGATCCGCTCGGTGACGCCCGCGGGCAGCGGGCAGAAGTCGCCGGCCAACCGGTGGACCAGGGGCCGGGGGGTCAACGCCGACAACAGGAAGATCATGCCGATCACCCCCGCGACGATCACCGGCTGCAGGAAGTAGAGGAACGCATTGCCGTTGATGATCACAATCACCGTGCGGACGGTGAGCCCGACCGAGGAGAGGATCAGCAGGGCGGGGATGCGTTGCCGGCGCACGACGCGGCGGCCCAGGGCGACATAGCCCCAGGCCACGGCCGTCAGCGCGGCGAGGGTGAGACCACCGAGATGCAGAAAGACCAGGAAAAGCGCCGCGGGGATGACCGTCGCCTCGACCAGATGCGGCACCGCGTGTTTCGCGATGCTTCTGGGCCGGGGCAACTGGACGGCGGCCAGGTCGGTCACGGGCGCGGAGCCCGGCTCGCCCACGGGTGGACGCGGGGGTGGACGCGCAAGCGCCAGTTCGGCGGTCGGGTGAACGTCGGGAGAGACATGTGCTCCTAAGGGGCCATCCCCGGGTCGCGATCACGCTGGAGGTGAAAACGGTACGCGACGATCGCTCGCGGGCGGCAGTGGCCCACCCCCGATGTGCCGATGTGGTGCTAAGCGTGCCCAGGACGTCCTTCTGCGCAATCCGCGCCCTGCGACCGCCGTCGGCGAGACGACGGCCACCGCCCGCCGCCACCACCAAGTCGCCTGCCAGCACGGGAGAACCGCCACGCCTGCGTCGTCCTGACGCCAGCCCCGCGTGCCACCACCACCTTTCGGCGAGGCCGTGGCTTCCGCCGGAGAACTCGTCTCCTCTCGGACGGATCTGATCAGGCTGAACCGGGCAACCCTGCCCGGNCCAGCCGCGCTCGACTCCCGGCGATCCGGCCCAGGCCGACGAACCGAGTCAGCGAAACACCACCAGCGGCGTCAGAATGGCCACGAGAACCACTGCGATCGCGGCGGTGACAAGAAAGGCGACCAAGAACGGTCGACGGTCGCTCAGGCCCAGGTGCAGACCGGGAAAGGACGCCGGGAGCTGGGCCACTCGGGCGGTACGAGCGACGACACGGACCGGTAGGCCCTTGCGCTCCAACAGCCTGCGCGTGCGCTCGCGANTCAGCGCGGCGCTGATCATCATGACCGGTGGAGCCGATGACACGCGTTCGACGATGATGCGGGTATGCGGGCCCGAGGTGGCAGTCTNCTGAACCCTGACGAGGCTCGCGAGGCGCACATCGTCGCATGGGACCGTCGTCTCCCGCCCCCGCCAGTCGACGAGCGTCAGGTTCCCGTTGCGGACGACCACGCCCTCCGGAAACTTCAGGACGACCAGCCCGGCCACCAGCGCGACGAGGNCAATACCCAACCCGGCCAGGAACCACCAGTCGCCGATGGTGCCCTCTTTGTGTAGCGCCCGCAGGACGGAAGCGGCCATACCTGCCGCGAGGAACGGCAGCAGACTTAGCAGGCGTGCCCGGGACGGTCGAGCAATCGGTTCCGCATCGCCTGCGCCCCCGTCATCGGTCATGCCGTCGGTGTTTCCCGGCGGCGAGACAACAAACGCTCGGAGTAACGGCCGGAGTCGGCGCGAGCCGGGCGTGCGACGCCGGCCGGGAAGGGCACAGCCCGGCCGCGCCGCATCACCGGTCCGCGGATACCTGGGCCGCCCCACCACCGATACTCACGTCCAGGCGCTCCTGGCGTTGCCGCCCGACCCCGGCGACGTCGCCCGGCGGGTCCTCGTGCTCGGCTGCACGCCACGGTCTGCCACCGACATCACCGCCGACATCACCACCGACATTGCCGCCGAGTTCCACCGAGCCGCCGAGTTCCACCGACGGGTCGCCGAGCTTCCACAGGGCGACGGCCAGCAGGAGACCGCCGACCAGCGCGAATCCCGCCAGGCCGGGCAGGACGAGATCGGCCGGCCCGGGAGCCCCGGCCGCCCACGCCGTCCGCAGCCGGTCCACCGGCGACAGGGGCGCGAGCGCGCGGTTCCGCCACGCCAGGTCCCGAACGATCATCGTCACGGTCAGCACGGCGAGCGCGGCGACGAGCACGACCGTCGGCAACCCCCGCCGTCCCAGCGGCAGCGCCCGCCAGCTGAGTTCGACGACGAACGCGAGCACCGGCAGCATCGGCAGCAGGTACCGGGTGAACGCCGCGCCACCGGCGGCCGCGTATCCCACCAGCGTCGCGACGACGAGCAGGCAGTGCGCGGCGAGCAGGATCCAGACGACACCCCCGGCCAGCCGCGCACCCGGCGGGCCGGGAGCCGGAGCGAGGGCCAGGGTCGGAGCCGAAGACGGGGCCGGGGCCGAAGCCGACGACGGAGCCGAAGCCGACGACGGAGCCGAAGCCGACGACGGAGCCGAGGACGGAGCCGGCAGCCCGCTCCCCCGCGTCCCACCGCCGTACAACCTGGCGCTGACGGCCAGGGCGTCCGCAGCCAGGAGGTCCGCGGCCCGGGCGGCCCGGATCCGCGCCGTCAGGACCCGGAGCACCGCGGCGAGCACGCCCACACCGGTGACGATCGCGAACCCGACGACCATCTTCTCGGCGTAGCCGGTCTGCAGCGAGACACGACCGAACAGGCCGCGATAGACGTTCCACCACCAGTCGGGATCGCGCACCACCTGCTGCGCCGACGGTCGCGGCCCGCGGATCGGGAGCATGGCGGCGATCCGGCCGAAGGCGGTGGGGTCGCCGTACCGGCGCACGTTACGCAGGTAGAACCAGCCGGTCGCGGCGAAGCTCAGCGCGGCGAGCCCACCGGCCACGGCCAGGCCGCGCCCGGCCCGCCGAACCGGGCGGCCGGCGGTGCGCGCCGCGACGGCGACCCCGACGGCCGGCACGACGACCATCAACGCCACCGCTCCGCTCGCCCGGCTGGCCGCGGCGGCCGGGCCGAGCACCGCGAGCGCCAGCAGCGTGCGCGGCCGCGGTCCCCGGCGCGCGATCGCGACGGTGACGGCGAGCAGACCGGTGATGGTCGCCACCGCCATCGTGTCGTTGTAGACCTGCCCGGCCGGGAACACGAACAGGCCGACGACCCCGGTGATCGCGGCCGCCGCGACCGCGACGGCCGGCTGCCCCGGCAGCACGCCCCGGACCAGGGCCGCCGTCGCGATGAGGGCGGTCACTCCGAGCGCCACATTGATCCCTCGGGCGGCCCGGAAGCCGGCCAGCGGGTGATCCAGGGCGATGCCGGACTTCAGCGGGACGGACTCGACCGCGTAGAACAGCGGCGGATGGTTCGCCGTGTAGACGACGTCGAAGTTGGTCAGCGGCCGCCGCAGCCGCCGCCCGCACAGGTGGTCGGCGTGCACGTTCACCGCGGCCCGGAACTGCCGGGGGGACACGCGGCACCCGGCCGGCAACCCCGGCATACCCGGAATGCGGGAGCGCACGGGTGTGTCCAGCCCGGGCAACGATCCATCGGCCACCTCAAGCGCGTACGCGGTGTGCTGCGCCTCGTCAGCGCTGGCAAAGGGCGGCACGACGACGGCGACCAGCAGTCCGAGCGCCGAGAAGACCATCGCGGCCGCGACCACTCCGACCACCAGCCACCGATGTCCGGACCGACTGCCCGGGCCGGAACCGCCCCGGTCTGTGACCTTCAACCACCACACCCCAACGCCGGCCGGCCAGCCGGCCGAGGAAACATCGGCCACGCTCGGCCTGGCGGCAACGGTAGCGCCTGGCGCGCCACGACTGTCCGGCGGACCGGACTTCCGGCACTTACGGGACATGGTCGGGCAGGGAGTGGACTCGGACGGGGAGTGGACGTGGAGGGACGCCGTCGACCGAGCCGGCCTCCCGGAGTTCGACCCGGAGTTCGAACCGAAGTACGACCGGGAGTACGCCGGGAGTGCGGCCGCCCGGACTGGTGAACAGCGTTGACACGTGCGCGGATGTTCTGCGACGCTGCAGCTCCCACAGCCGGCGAGGCGCGAGGGCGACGAAGACGGAGCTGTCTCATGGGCGCTATCGATCTGTCCGGGTACGAGGTCACCGACGCCTTCTTCGGGGCGCCGTTCATCGAGGTGGACGAGCAGCGTGAACGCCCGTCGCCGCACCGTTTCGTGNAGGGCGGCTTCGCGGGTACCGACACGGAGTTCGCCTTCTATCTCCCGCCCGCCGAGTACTACACGGGCCGCATGTTCCAGCCGCTGGAAGGCGGCAACGGCGGTCACGCGGTCACCTTCGGCGGCGGCATTCTCGGCGAGATGTTCCAACGCATCGACATGAGCGCCCGCCTCGGCGGCTACATGGTCGAGTCGAACCAGGGCCACAAGGGCGACGACTACGACCCGAAGGCCGGGGAGGATCCGACGCTCTACGGCCACCGGGCCAGTGCCGAGGCCGCGCGGCTGTCCAAGTACGTCGCCGCCCAGGTGTACGGCAGCGCCCCTCATCACAGCTACGTCTGGGGCGGCAGCGGCGGCGGGCGGCGTTCCCCGCTCTGCCTGGAGAACGCGCCCGGCGTGTGGGACGGGTGCATGCCGTCGACCAGCGGCGGTGAGATCGCCGAGCCCGGCAACACCGAGCGGGTCAAGGCCGGCAGCATCATGTCCTTCGGCCAGATGTTCAACGTCCAACGGCTGCTCGGTCGCGACCGGATCATCGCACTGGCGGACCGGATGGCGCCGGGCGGCAGCGGCGACCCGTTCGCGGGGCTCGGCACGCACGAGCGCGAGGAGCTGGCGTCGCTGTACCGGCAGGGCTTCCCCCGCGGCAACGAGTTCATGATCAGCGAGCCGATGGGCCAGATGTGGCTGTGGACCTCGCTGGCCGACGAGCTGCACCGCGAGGACCCGGACTACTTCGCGAACTTCTGGACGAAGCCGGGCTACGTCGGTCACGACTCCCCCGAGCTGGTCGAGGCGGACCTGATCCACCAGACCGGACGGGTCGTGCGCACCCTGTCGGCCCGCGACCTGAACGAGTCGGCCGACTTCGCCGGACCCGAGTTTCAGACCATGCGGATCCTGGCGGCGATCGTCGGCGCCGGCGGCGAGGCGTACGAGTTCCCCTACGCCGTCGAGATCGAGGGGCTCAAGGGCGGTTACCGCGTCGGCGCCGGCGTGAAGGTCCTGACCGGGAAGGCCGCGGGACGGTCGCTGTACGCCACCGGCGCCGCCGGGGACGTCTTCGCCTGCGACGGCCAGGGCGACGCGAACGTCCTGCGGTTCACCGGGGTCGAGCCGGGCGACGAGGTGCTCGTCGACAACCGCAGGTTCCTCGCCTACTGCTACTTCGCCCGCCACCACGTCATGGCCGATCCCGCGTTCGCGCACCTGCTCGTCGACGGCCGGCCGATCTACCCGCAGCACCCCGTGCCGCGGATGTCCTCGCTGATGGGCGTCTGCTACTCGGGCCAGTACGAGGGCAAGGTGCTCTGGCTGCACCACACCCACGACTCGTCGGTCTGGCCCGCGTGGGGCACCCTGTACGACCGGGCCGTGCGCCAGGCCCAGGGCGAGGCGGGCGCGCGGGCGAACTTCCGCATCCNTTGGACCGAGTACGCCGAGCACGGCCCGTACGGCATGGTCCCGCCGGAACCGAACCGGGTGGCGGCGACTCGGCTGATCGACTTCCGCGGCATCACCGAGCAGTCGATGATCGACCTGATCGACTGGGTGGAGAACGGCGTCGAGCCGAACGGCAGCCACTACACGTTCGTCGACGGCCGCGTGCACCTGCCGTCGAGCGCGGCGCAGCGGGGCGGCATCCAGCCGGTCGCGTCGGTCACGGCGAACGGCGGGGCCCGGGCCGACGTCGGCGTGGGCGAGCCGGTGACCCTGACGGTCACCGCCGCCGTCCCGCCGGGCGCCGGGCGGATCATCGCGGTCGAGTGGGACTTCGACGGCACCGGCACCTACCCGTTGCGCCACGCCGGGATCGACGGCACCGCCGCCGAGCTGACGGTCTCGACCACGCACGCCTACGACCGGCCGGGCACGTACTTCGCCACCGCGCGCGTGACGTCCCACCGCACCGGCGACGTGGCCGCGCAGCGGTGCCGGATCGAGACGATCGCCCAGGCCCGCACCGTCGTCGCCGCGCCCGCCGCGCCCGCCCCGTCCGCCGCCGGGACGGAGGCCTAGGATGGCGGGTTCACTGAAGGGCAAGATCGTCCTGATTACGGGTACCGGCAGCGGCATGGGCCGGGCCGGGGCGCTGCGGTTCGCCGCCGCCGGCGCCACCGTCGTCGGCGCCGACCTGAACGCCGAGGGCAACGCCGAGACCGAGGCCCTGGTGACGGCGGCCGGCGGTCGGATGCTCGGCACGGCGCCGGTCGACCTCGGCGACTACGCCGCGTGCAAGCGCTGGGTCGACGCAGCCGTGCGGACCCACGGTCGCATCGACGTGCTGTGGAACAACGCCTCGGCGTGCGTGTTCGCCACCATCGAGGCGATGACGGTCGAGCAGTGGGACTTCTCGATCCGCAACGAGCTGAGCATCGTCTTTCTCGTCACCAAGGCGGCCTGGCCGCACCTGACCGCCAGCGCCGGTGCCGGCGCGGACGCACGACCCGTGGTGATCAACACGGCGTCGGTGGCCGGGCACGGCGGTGGCCCGGGCGGAATCGCACATTCGGCGACCAAGGCCGCCGTCCTCGCGATGACGCACGTCATCGCGGCCGAGGGTGCGCCCTACGGCATCCGCGCCGTCAGCATCAGCCCCGGCGCGATGGACACCCCGGGCTCGGCCGAGCAGCTCGCCCTGCCCGGCGCCCGGGAGGCGCTGCTGAGCCACGCGCTCGTCCCCCGCCTCGGGGATCCGGACGAGGTGGCCCGGGCCGCGGTCTTCCTCGCCTCCGCCGACGCCTCCTTCATCACCGGCGCCGACCTTCTCGTCGACGGCGGCCTGACCAACCACGGCTGAGGCCGGCGCCCCGCCCCGCCGACCGGGACGAGATCCGGCCGCCGGTCCGGACCTTGGGCCACAGGTCCGGCCGCCGGTCCGGACCTCGGGCTACAGGTCGGCGTGGAGCGGCTCGTCGGCGATGAGGATGCGCTCCAGCAGCCGCGGCGCCGACCCGTAGTTGCGGACCGCGTAGTGCACGGCCGCCCGGTTGTCCCAGAACGCCACCGAACCCGGCCGCCAGGTGAAGCGCACCTGGTTCTCCGGCTTGCGGTACTGGTCGATGACCGCGGTCAGCAGCTCCTTGCTCTCCGCACGGTCGAGCCCGATGATCGTCGGCCGCTGAGTGAAGTTCACCCAGGCGATCTTCTCGCCGGTCTCCCGGTGGATCCGGATGACCGGATGCGCCACCACCGGGTAGTCATGCCCGCTGGCGTGCAGCGCGGCCCGGAAGTCGTGGGTGACGTGGCGGCCGTCGAGCCGCTCCTTCACCTCGTCGGACAGACCCTGGTACGCCAGCGCCGCGTCCACCCAGATGGTGTCGCCGCCGACCTCGGGCAGCTGCACCGCCCGCAGCACCGCGCCCCAGGTCGGGACGAGCCGCCAGCTCGTGTCGGTGTGGTAGGGGTCCCAGATGTCGTCGTCGGCCTGCGGGGTGTGCACCTTCGCGACCTTGTCGAAGTCGGNGGAGGAGATGCGATGGATCGCGGTGGTGCGGGCGTCGGCCTTCGCCGCGCCCGGGTGCGTGTACAGGGGACCGAACTGCCCGGCGAAGTTCTCGTGCCCTTCCTGGGTCAGCTCCTGGTTTCGGAAGAACACGACCTTGTACTTCAGCACGGTCGCCCTGATCTCGTCGCGCACGGCCGGCGAGAGGGGCTGGCTGAGATCGACGCCAGCGATCTCCGCGCCGATGGTGGGCTGCAGCGGCCGGACGGCCAGCGGCGACTGGACGGATGCCTCCACAACAGTGGTCACGGTCTGTCCCTTCGATCGAGTGGTGCAGGTCGGGTGGGGTGGTGCAGGTCGGGCGGCGTGATGCAGGTCGGGCGGCGTGATGCAGGTCGGGCGGCGTGATGCAGGTCGGGCGGTGAGGGCGCTCAGTAGTGGATGGGGCCCAGGGTGCCGCCGCCGGCGGCGATCGCCTCGCCGGTCACGGCGACCGCGAGCGGGGATGCCAGGAAGGTGACGACCGCGGCGACCTCGTCCGCGGTGACGGCCCGCCCGATGGCGATGCGGGTCGCCGCGGCCTGGATCTGCTCCTCGGACAGCACGACGCTCCCGCCGTGGTCGGCGGTCAGGGTCAGCCCGGGATGGACGACGTTGACGGTCACGCCGTGCGGACCCAGCTCGTCGGCCAGGGTCTTGGTGAGAGCGGCGACGCCGACGTTGCGGATGGAACCGGAGGCGAGGCCGACCTGGCGGGCCGCCAACCCGCCGATGTTGATGATCCGCCCCCAGCCCTGCGCGACGAAGTGCGGCGCGACCGCCTGCGCGGTGCGCAGGTAGCCGAGCACCTTGACGTTGAAGTCGGCGGCGGCGTCCGCGGTGGACAGGGCGGTGACNCCCCCGGGCCCGCCGGCGCCGCCGGGCCGGGCGGCGTTGTTGACCAGGATGTCGACGCCGCCGAGTTCGGCGACGGTGCTCTCGACCAGGGCCTGGACGGAGGCGTCGCTGGCGGTGTCGGTGACGATCGGCAGCACCGTCGCGCCGCCCGCGGCGGACAGCTCGGCGGCGGCCGACTTCAGCACGTCGACGTCCCGGGCCGCGATGACGACCTGGACTCCCTCGGCGAGCAGCGCGCGGGCAACCGCCCGCCCGATGCCGCGGCTGCCGCCGGTGACGATCGCGCGGCGGCCCGCGAGGTGCAGATCCATGCGTGCTCCCTGTCTGTTGGTTGGGCTCCCGCCTGTCTGGGCTCCCGACCGTCCGGCGGCCTGCGCCGCAGCCACGGCGCGGACCGGCAGGACGCCGGCCGCCAGGGGGCACGAGTCGGCCGGCCCGGAGCCGATCGGGCCCCGACCTCCGCGGTTGCGCAGGCAGGGTGACGGCCTGGTGCGGAAGGGAGGCCGGTGCGAAGCGGACCGACCGAGTACGGGAGGCCGGGTGCGCAAGGCCGGTGCAGAGGGCCGGGTACGGAGGCCCCGTACAGACGGCCGGGTACGGAAAGCTGGTGCGAACGGCCGGGTANGGAGGGCCGGCCAAGGGGACGGGTACGGAGGAGTGCCTGACGGTCGACGAGGCGAAGCGCGCGTCACCGGCTCGACGCGGCGAGGACGTCGCGCCGCGGGTGGCGCTGGCGAAACCTCGCGCGCGGCGAGCAGACCGGGCGGGGNGCGGGACTGACCGGGCGTCGGGTGTCGGCGTCAGCTGCGGCGAGCCGGACAGCTCGCGGAGGTGACCCGCAGCAGGTCGATGTGCTCGCGCCTGGTCAGAGAGGCGATCGTCAACACCTCCCCAACATGAACCCGATTTGTCGATCGGTCAAGTGGGAAAATAAGGTGACNCACACCACATGACGGGACTCCGTCGGAGGCACCGGACCGGGGCCCGGCTGGGGATTGACAGCTCGCCGAGGCGGGGCACCATCCCCCTCGGGAAGCTTGACAATGGCTTCGACCCTGCCGCACAGTTGCGGCGCGCACCTGCTCCGGCGGCGCACCGCCGACACCTGCGCCTCCCGCCACGCGGGTGCTCCCGGCTGGGAGGGCCTTCTCCGTACTCCGCCTTCACTCCGCCTTCGCTCCTGGCACCGGCGATGCCCTGGTGAGCCCGCGTCAGGCCGGTTCCCGCCCGTCATCGAGATGGAAGGACCAGACCCCCATGGCGCTCTCCACCCATGCCCCGGCCCCGACGACCCCGGTCACCGGGGCGTCCGGCGCCGCGGCACCCCACGAGGCGCCATCCCAGAAGGCGCCATCCCAGAAGGCACCATCCGAGGGCCGACAGGGGAGCCCCTGGGCCGGGGTCTCCCCCGCCGAGGGCGGGGAATGGCCCCGTCCGGTGCCGGTCCGCACGGTCGAGCAGGAGCGGCTGCACCGTAAGCAGAAGCTCGCGGCGGCGTACCGGATCTTCGCCAAGCTCGGTCTCGCCGAGGGCCTGGCCGGNCACATCACCGCCCGCGACCCCGAACTGACCGACCACTTCTGGGTCAACCGCGCCGGCCTCGACTTCAGCCGCATCAGGGTGTCGAATCTGCTGCTGGTCAACGCGGCGGGAGAGATCGTGGCGGGGCAGCCGCCGTTGAACAGGGCGGCGTTCGCGATCCACTCGCAGATCCACGCCGCCCGCCCGGACGTCGTCGGCGCCGCGCACACCCACTCGCCGTACGGCCGGGCGCTGTCCGCGCTCGCGGTGCCGCTGCATCCGATCTCTCAGGACGCCTGTGCCTTCTACCAGCAACATGTCATTTTCGAGGAGTACAACGGGGTCGTGTTGAGCGAGGAGGAGGGCCGGAAGATCGCCGCGGCGCTCGGCCCGCACAAGCTGGCGATCCTGCGCAATCACGGCCTGCTCACCGTCGGCACCAGCGTGGAGTCGGCGGCCGCCCGGTACATCGCCGCCGAGCGGGCCGCCAGGACCCAGCTCATCGCCGCGGCGGCCGGGCCGCTGCACATCCTGGACCACGAGACCGCCAGCTTCACCGCCGGTCAGGGACGCAGCGACGACTCGGACCGCTGGGCCTTCGACGCCCTCTACGAGATCATCGTCGAGGAGCAGCCCGACCTGCTCACCTGACCTCCCCGGCACCCTCCTCGGTGACGTCCCCGCCCCGGTGACATTCCCCGCAACACCGCCGAGCCGGGGCCGCGGTCAGGCCGCGACGGCGACGACCGCGTAGTCCTGGGGCCCGAACAGCGCCGAGGTCAGCGCGGCGCCGACCAGCCGGGCGGTCGCCTCGTCGACGCCGTCGAGCCGCAGGGTGGACAGGTCGACCTGCTCGCGGGGGTGCAGCCGGCGGATCTCCGTACCGGTGAAGCCGCTGGTGGTGACCAGGAACTCGGTGAGCGCCGGCGGCAGGGGTCGCCGGTGGGTCGGGTCCAGGTAGAAGTTGCAGGCCCCCATGGCCAGGTTCGTCGGGTCGGGCGTCTCCAGGATCAGCCCGCCGCCGGGGCGCAGCGCCCGACCGGCCTGCGCCAGCACGGCGAGCAGTTCGTCGGTCGCCAGATGCTCCACGACGTGGAAGGCGGTGACGAGGTCCAGCGTGGCGTCGCCGACCGTGCGGAGATGGTCGAGAATGTCCCCGACCTCGACGCGCAGTCCCCGCGCCCGCGCCGCCGCCGCGAACGTCGGATCGGCGTCGACCCCGACCGCGTCGACCCCCCGGGCGGCGAGCATCAGCAACCACTCACCGCGCCCGGGACCGAGATCGAGCACGCCCCCGCCGGCGACGAAACGGTCGACGTCGGGCAGGTAGACCTCCAGCCGCCGGCTGATCTCCTCCTCGCTGCCCCGGAAGCGGTCGGTGAACGCCGGATAGTGCTCGGCGAAACCGGCCTCGGCGGCAGGAACGGCGCTGGTGGGAGGCTCGGCCGGGTCGCGGCCGTCGAGGAGATCGCCGCTGTCGCCGGCATCGGTTCTCATGTCGTAGGTCTCCCCGCCGCGCCCCGCACGCATCCCGAGGTCGGACACCGCGGCCCACCGCCGATGACGGCTGGTCGCCATGCGCGGGAGGACTGCGGTACGAAGTGTGCGATGTGGCGCCGACCGCGCACAACGCACCGCAACCGGCTCCCGCCTGGTTCGGGCACTATCCCCCGACGACCCGGGGCAGGGTCGCGNCGGTGTCGAGCAGGCCGATCAGCCAGCCCGGCGTGGCACCCAGGTAGAGGGCGTTGCACAGGACCGCGGCCGTGGNCGCCGCGGGGTCCTGGTTGATCACCGCGACGAACGCGGCCAGGCCCGCCGCCTCCATGCCGAACGTCAGGATCGAGCTCCAGCGGATGGTCTCGTCGAAGTAGGCGTCGGTCCAGACATCCTGCGCGTCCCCNCCCCAGGTGGTGTTGCCGAAGGCCACCGCGCGGGCCCAGATGTCGCGCAGGTCGGCCTGGCCNCCCTCGCCGACGATCGCCCTCTCGTAGGCGTCCGGGTGGGCGGCGACGGCCCGCTCGAACGCCGAGCGCCAGACCCTCAGATAGTTCGGGGTCGGCAGGTCGTAGTCGACCCGCATGAAGTGACGTGCGTTGATGCGCACCGCGGCCGGCCGGGGCGTGCGGTGCGGGCGGCGCTGGCCGATCGGCGGGTCCTCGGTCTTCACCACCTGAACCCCGGCGTTGTAGGCGATGCCGTGGACGGGGCCCGACGGCGTGTCCTCCCGCAGGATCGAGGGCAGGATCTCCAGGCAGCGTTCGCCGCCGTCGCGCAACGCCGCCAGCCGCTGCGCCATCTGCGTGACGATGCCCTGCTCGACCTCGGCGAACGGCGGTGACAGGGCGATGCCGAGCCGCTCGAACACCGGTGGCATCCCCCAGTGCTCCCGCAGCTCCAGGCCACCCCAGTAGCTGGACGCGAGGATCGCCCAGGCCTGCTCGCCGATGTCGTCGACGGCGACGGCGCCCTGCATGATCGGTCCGGACAGCCGGTCGGTCAGCCAGCCGTTGAACCCGACCCAGTACGCCTGCGGGGTCGCCATCGTGGCCGCCGTGGGCGCGAACTCGGCCACGAGACGGTCCACGAGCGCCGGCGCGGCGGGCATCACCGCGGCCAGCTCCGCCAGCAGCGGCGGCCCGTCGCCGTCCACGTGCACGTGCACGGTCATGCGTTACCTCCGTAAGGGCTGGCCCCCGGCCTGCCAGGCGTCGCCGGAGAGTGGTTGCAGACTGAGGTGGATGAGCTTCTCGTGCCGGGCACCCGTGCCGGCGATGAGGAACTGCTGGCGCTGCGTCCAGCGGTGGAAGTACTGCACCAGCGGGACGTCGAGGTCCGGGGAGGCGCGCAGCACGAACTCCTCCAGCGCCGCCTCGGCGGTGGCGAGGTCCGGCTGGCGGGCGCCGAGCAGCGCGGAGATCTCCTCGACGTCGGCGCTCTCCAGGTCGGCGCCGAAGGCGTGGACGTGCTCGGCGAACCGGGTCACCGCCCGGGCGCTGTCCGCCCGGAAGCCCTCGAAGGCGCTGGCGGTGGGCCACTCGTCGAGTAGTGCCATCAGGTTGGTGTAGGCGGCGCTCGCGTAGGACGACCGGCGCTGCGCGGGGGGTTCGACGGGGGGCAGCGGCGCGCCCGCGACCGCGGCGATGGCCTCGAGCGCCCACCGGCCACAGCCGACGAGCCAGGTGAAGTACTCCAGCCAGCTGTCGCCGGGCGCTGGGTTGCGTACGGAGTCCTCCCACTGGAACGGGGTCATCAGCGACCAGCCGGCGGTGTGGAACTCCACGGCGTCGCGGTCGATCCGCTCGCCGGTGACGGCCTCGTAGCGCCGCGCGATCCGGCCGATGTCGCCGAGCGGCTCCTCGCAGTCGCGGCTGCGCATCGCGGCGAACTCGGCGATCGGGTCGCCGATGTAGGCGGCCTCGAAGTCGATCAGGCCGGTCAGCCGGCCCCGGTCGAACAGGAACTGCGCCGCATCGGCCTGGATGAGCCCCCGCTGCGTGCGCCCCGTCGGGACGTTGCGGCACAGCCACCGCCACATGAACTCGATCATCGGGCTGGGCGCGGTCTTGGCCCGACGGTAGTTGCGCTCGCCGGTGGCGTACATGGTCAGCGCCGCGGCCCGGTTGTCGGCCGGCACGGGCAGCCCGAGCGCGCCGAACTCGCGCACGTCGATCGCGTGCATGCGGCACATGGCGTCGACGTACTGGTCCAGCACGGCGTCGCGTTCGGCGTCGTCGGACGCGGTGGCGAGGTTGACCCGGCCGGGCAGGCGGTCCATGACGATCGCGGGCGGGTCGTCGATCATCCCGTGGACGCGCGGGACGGGTACGCCGTGCCGGTGGAGCACCCGGTTGATGTCGGCCTCCTGCCGGAGGGTGATCATCTCCCGGAAGTTGCCGCCGCGGTGGCCGCGCACGTAGTACCGGTGCAGCTCCCCGTCGCTCGCCAGATCGGCGAACCAGGCGGCGCGCCAGCGCTCCTGCCNCTCGAACGCCACGACGGTGCCGTCGAGCTCCCGCTCCAACCAGGCCCGAACCCGCTCATCCTGGCTCACGACTCTCCCTCCCACGAACGTTCCCGGCGAGGCTACGGATCTTTCCTGGTCGAAGACCCCGATGCGCGAGCATGGCACCTTCGGGCCGAGCCGGGGGCCCACTGCCGTCAAACCTCGACGTCGACGAAGGCCTGCGCGTCGGCCACCGGCTCGACGTCGGCAGCGTCGGCAGCTACCTGGCGACGGGGCGGCGCAGGCGCGTGGCGAGGCCGGCGGCGCCGAGGGCGGCCACGACCTTGGCGCCGAGTTCGATCATGCGATCCATGCCCGCGTCGCCGATCGGCGCGTAGGCCAGCGCCGCGAGTTGGTCGGTCCGATCCTCGATCCAGCGCCTGCGGCGGCGACCCTCCGCCGTCAGCTCCGGCGTCACCGCCGCCGTCAGCTCCGGCGTCACCGCCGCCGTCAGCTCCGGCGTCACCTCTGGCGTCACCTCTGGCGTCGCGGCCTCGGTCAGCCAGCCCCGGCGGCGCAGGCTCGCGACCGAGGCGTCCCAGGCCGGTGGGTCCCAGCGCCGGGAGTCGCGCAGCAGCTCGCCGGGCCACCCCTCGTAGGCGGCGTGGATGACGAGCGCGTCGATGCCGCGCAGCCCCTCGAGGACGAGCCCGGCGATGTGCCCGTCGCCGCGGTGCTCGCGCAGCACCTTGGCGGCGTGCCAGATCACGAGATGGTCCTCGCGCGGCCACGGCAGCGCCGCGAGCCCGGCGAGCAGCGGACGGCCCTCCCTGTTCGCGGCCGCGGCCTGCCCGGCCGCGCGCGCGAGCTCGGCCAGCTCACCGAGTTCCGCCGGGTCGATCGGTGCGAGCGCCGCGGCGAGCACCGGCGCGAACGCCGCCTGTTGCGCCGCGAGGACGGCCTCGGGTGACGCCTTGCGCCACACGGCCGGAATGACGCTCTCGACCAGCCGGGGGTTGACGTTGTAGAAGGTCGCCACCACCACGTCGGACGATGCGGCCCCCAGCAGCGCGGCGCGCGTCACCAGATTCACGACGGCGACGTCGTCGAGCCCGAGGTCGAGCCGGTCCAGCGCCGCGTGGACGGCCGGGCACAGCACGCCGGCGCCGAACGTGGGCTCGATCGCCAGCAGCGCGGGACGGGTGCGGGCCACATCCACGCCGCCGTCCGCCTCGTGGCCGGTCAGGAGGTTCCCCTCCGTGGTCACAGTCCGTCTCCTCTCGTCGCGCGGGAGTCCCGCCACAACGGCGACCTGACCCGCCGGGCGCGAAGAACCGACCGAAAGAACGATATGGGTACGCNCACCGAGAATCCATCGAGCGGACGGCGAGGTTGTCGGGCTCGATATCGNCGTTCGACGGCCGTACNNGGTCCCGCACAGCCTGCGTATGACATCCGTCAGCATGCGGGAGAACAATGTCGGCAGACTATCCGGTCCGCGTGCGAGCCGGGCCGCAGCCAAGCCCGTCCGTGCTACTCGGCAACCCACATAAAGGTGGTCCGACGTCGGTCATGGTGTTCGCCGGGCGAGGGAAATGATGGTCACGGCGGCACCGTACCACTCCGCGGGCACGTGGTGAACAGCGTTGACCATGCCGCAACTCGTGGACCCACCGAAGCCGAGGCGACTAGGGTGATTAGGGCAGGATCGTCCGGCTTTGAGGGGCAGGCTGCGGTGACCGAAGCAGGAGCAGGGAACGCCCCCGGCGGGCAGTGGTGGACGTCCCTGGCCGACGAGCCCCAGCCGGCCGACCTCAGGACGGACGAGGCTCATTCCGCCCGCATGTACGACTACTACCTGGGCGGAAAGGACAACTTCCCGGCCGACCGACAGGCCGCGGAGCAGGTGCTGGCCACGTACCCGAACGCCCGTAACGTCGCCCGCCACAACCGCGCCTTCATGATCCGCGCCACCCGGTTTCTCGTCGGCGACCGTGGGATCCGCCAGTTTCTCGACATCGGGACGGGCATTCCCACCTCGCCGAATCTGCACGAGGTCGCCCAGGGGATCGCCCCGGACACCAGGGTCGTCTACGCCGACAACGATCCGATCGTGCTCGCCCACGCCCGCGCCCTGCTGACCAGCAGCCCCGCCGGCCGCACCGCCTACCTCGACGCCGACCTGCGCGACCCGGCCCTCATTCTCGACTCCCCCGAGCTGACCGAGACCCTCGACCTGACCAGGCCGGTCGCCCTGTCGCTCATCTCGATCTTCCCGTTCATCCCTGACTCCGACTCCCCGCTCGACATCCTCCGCACGCTGATCGACGCGCTACCGTCGGGCAGCTACCTGGCCCTCANCCACGCCACCGCCGACTTCGATCCCGCCTTCGAGGCGTCGGCGTCGGCGTACCGCAGTCGCCGCATCCCCAACCAGCTCCGCAGCCGCGCCGAGGTGGAGCGCCTGTTCCTCGACCTGGAACTGCTCTCCCCCGGCGTCGACCTCGTCCACCGCTGGCTCCCGGACCCCGCCCACGCCGGTCTCGCCGACGCCGACGTCAGCGTGTACGGCGGCATCGCTCTCAAGGCGTGACCCGCGGGCGGTGAGCGCGGTCCGCACCGGCGGGCCGGCTCACCGGACCGACGCATGGCGACATTGTGACGATTTGGGCGGTATAGAGGCGCTTTCCGCCTGTTCGAGAACTGCTCCCCCTGCCGTTGTTTCTCGCGTCCCGCGAAGGCGCCGGCACCCGAATATGCCAGCCCGTCATTAGCCACGGAGGCGGGCCTCGGTAATGTTGCCGCACTGATCAGGACCACGGCATCGATCAGTACACAATCGAGTGCACGGACGCCGAATCCGCCTCGCCGGCGCCAGGCCCATGTCTCCGGCGGATGTGCCGTGCCGCCACCCGATTGGCGCGTCCGCGCGCCCACGTCCGTACCAGGGAGTCCCATGTTCACGTGCCGCCATTCCAGAGCTCTGGCGGTAAGCGCCATGTTACTTCTGGTGGTCGCGGGTGCCGGCGGATGTTCTACCTCCGGCGTGGCCTCGGCGTCCACCTGCGACACCCCGGGAGTGACGGCCGACCACATCAATCTCGGCGTCCTCTATCCCGACACGGGAGCGGTCGCGAGCGCCTTCGGCGCCGTCCGCTCCGGAATCGACGCCCGTCTGGGCGTGGCGAATGCCACCGGCGGCGTCCACGGCCGCACCATCGGTTACACCTGGCGGGACGACCAGGGCGCGGCGGCCACGAACGAGACCGCCGCCCGGGATCTCGTCGACGGCCAGCATGTCTTCGGCATCATCGAGGCGACCCTCGCCGCGAGCGGCAGTGCCCAGTACCTGGCGGACCGGGATGTTCCGGTCACCGGCCTGGCGGCCGAGCAGGTCTGGTCGAAGTACGCGAACATGTTCGCCTTCTCCTACGTCAGCGCCGCGCCCACGGACACCTACGGGCAGTTCGTGCGGTCCCAGGGGGGCACCCGAGCGGTCGTCGTGCAGACCGCACTGTCGACCGGCGTCTCGGACGCGGCGGCGCGCTACGGGCGCAGCGTGGACGCCGCCGGTGTGCCGGTGCTCGACACGCTGAACTACACCCCGGGCGCGGACAACCCGCAGTCGGTCGCCCAGCGGATCGCCGCCCTCGATCCGGACACCATCATCAGCGTGATCCAGCCGGACGCTCTCGTCGCGGTCCTCGACGCGCTGCGCGCCGCGGGCCGAAACCCGAAGGTCGTCCTGTCGGCGAGCGGCTACGACCGGCGGTTGCTACGCACCTTCGGCCCCCGCATCGCGGGACTCACCGTTCCCGTCTTCTACCGGCCCTTCGAATCCGGCGGCCCGGCGATCGCCGCCTACACGGCGGCGATGACGCGCTACTCACCCCAGATCAGCCAGCCGGAGCAGGACATCGCCGTGACCTCCTACATCGAGGCGGACATGTTCATCCGCGGCCTGGAGCTCGCCGGCGACTGNCCCACCCGAGAGGGCTTCATCACCGCGCTGCGAGCCGTGACGCGCTACGACGCGGGCGGCCTGATCAGTCCGATCAACATCAGGACCGGCCTCGGCAAACCGACCACCTGCTACTCCTTCGTCCAGGCCAACGCGAGGGGCACCGCGTTCGACGTGGTGGCACCGGATCTGTGCGGCAAGGAGCTCACCTCCTGAAGCCCCGACGCACCCGGTCCTCACAGGAACGCTCCGAAACACTACTGAGAGTCGGGAACGATGTCGCTGCCGACGGTCAACGACAGGTGCACCGGCACCGGCACGATGTCGACGAGGCTGTGGCGATAGCTCGTCAGCCCCTCGGAAGCGGTCTCGACGGCGAATCCGTAATGCGGGTAGAGGTCCGCGACCTTGCCGTTCTTGGCAGTCCGGCGATACTCGCCGTGGACGGCGCCGTGGCCGGCCTCCCGGGCCGCCCGCAGGACCGCNCCCAGGCAGGCCTGTTCGATGCCGCGGGCGAACACCCGGCAGCTGAGCNGGAAGTTCTCGATGTGCAGCCCATCGGGGCGAGCCCGCACGAACAGCGCCCCGACCGTCCCGTTGCTGCCGAAGCGGTCGGCGGCGACGATCGAGAGCACCCGCGCGGCCGGATCCGCCGCGAAGGCCCGCACGTCGGACTGCGACCGGCGCTCGGTGGTGAGGTTGAACTGGTTGGTCCGCAGGGTGAGCTGGGACAGCCGGGCCAGATCGGCCTCACCGGCCCGTTCCAGCACCACCGAGACCCCGAGACGGTTGAGGAACTCCTCCGCCGAGCCCGCGGCCGACAGGAACTCCGTGCGCGCCGACTCCTCGTGGTAGAGCCGGGTGCGGGCCCGATCCTCCACGGTCAGCTCGGTCGTGACGAACCAGCCGTCGGCGAGCAGCCGCTCGCCGTGCAGCGCGGGCTCCCCGTCCAGACCGATCACGGACACCTCCGGCAGCTCGGCGGCGACCGCGGCGCACTCGGCCTGGCTGTCGTCGACGAACACGACGCTGTCGAGCCCGACGTTGAGATCCCGGGCCAGGTCCCGCAGGTTGCCCGGCTTCGGCGCCCAGTTCGCGATCACGCGGACGAAGTCCTCCTCGCGCAGAACCATGCCGGGATGCTCGCGCAGCGCGGCCAGCACCGTGTCCTGGTCGTTCTTGCTCACCGCGNCCAGCAACACTCCCTGTGACTGGAGCTGGCGGACCAGCCGCTGGAACCGGGCGAACGCCTCCCCGCGGTAACCGGTGCCGACCTCGACGCCCTCGACCCCGTCATCACCGAGAACGCCGCCCCACAGCGTCTCGTCGAGGTCGACTGCGAGCACCTTCCTGGTCCGTCCCCCGCGCGCGCGGACCAGATCGCTCACCTCCCGGGCGTAGGCCGCGAGCAGGGCGTCGGAGAGGTGCGCTCGGGCGTAGGCCTCGAAGCGGGGTTCGACGACGGCCACCCCCGACGCCACGATCGGGTCGAGGTCGAGCACCGTCACCGGCCCGGCCGCCGCGCCCAGGCCCAGCAGCTGCGCGTTCGCCGAGCGCCAGGCCGCGCCGAGCCGCGCCCGGGCCGGATGGTCGAGCAGCTGCGCCGACCAGTACCTGGGCAGCGGCACGGTGTTGAGCACCAGCACCCCGGAGCCGCTCGCGCGGTAGCGCTCGACCAGCCCGGTCCACAACGCCAGTTTCTCGGTCAGCACCCGTTCGACGTCGTCCACCGTGAACGGCACGGCCACCTCGTCGAAGACGGCCGCCTGGTCCAGAACGCACAGGACGATGTCGGGCTGCTCGGCGTAGAGCGCGCTGGNCGGATCGCCCAGCTCGAAGACGTAGCTGTCGAAGTCGGCGACCCGTATCCGAGGCACCAGGCCGTGCCGGGCGAGCTGGCCGGCGAGCGCGGTCTGCAGGAGGTTCACCGTCCCATGGCCGGTGATCGTCACGGTGACGGCGGGAAGGTCGGGATGGATCCGGCGGACGGCGTCGGGGTCCACACCGGCCACCAGCCGCGCGGCGGCCAGCGCATCCGGCCCGGTGACGGCCCCGAGCAGCGGGCCGAGCGCCGGGTACCGGTCGGCCAGCAGGCCCGCTCGGTGCAGGGAGCGCACCTCGGCGAGCGCCTCGGCACTGTTCATCGTCCTCGTCCTCTCACGGATCGTCTGGAGATCGGCGGGGCCGCCGGGCCGGCGGGGCCGGCGGGCTGGTCTTGCTCAGGTCGCGAGCCCGCGCAGGCACGACACGAGCCCGACCGAGGTGTGGTGCTCGAAGACCGCGCTGGGCGCCAGGTCCAGCCCGGTGAGCCGGCGGATCCGGCCGGCGATCTCCAGCGCGGTGAACGAGGTGACCCCGATCTCGGTCAGGTCGTCGTCGGGATCGACCGACNCGGCGTCTCCCCCGAGCGCGTCGGCGACCGACTCGATGACCGTCCGGAGCAGGATCTCGTGGTGTTCGTGCTCGGGCACCCCGGCCAGCACGGAGACCACCGGCTCCGCATCCAGCGCCGACTCGGCAGGGGGTGGCGGCTCCTCGGGTACCGGCGACTCGGCGGATCCCGCCGCGGGCCGGGCGGCCACGAACCAGTAGTGCTCGTGCTGGAAGGGATACGTCGGCACCGCGGCCGGGTCGGCGAACGGCCCCGGGCCCAGCACCGCGGCCCAGTCGACCGCCACTCCGCGGCCGTGCAGCGCGGCCGCCGCGGCCAGCGCGGAGCGGGCCTGGGAGTCCGGGTGGCGGATGAGCGGGGTGAGCGCGACGGCGTCCGGCTCGTCCGCCAGGCAGTCGCCGAGCATCCCGGTCATCGTCGGGTCCGGGCCGATCTCCAGGAACGTGTCGACGCCGAGCTCGCGCAGCGCCCGGACGCCGTCGTGGAAACGGACCGTCCCGCGTACCTGCTCCGCCCAGTACCCGGGATCGGCGAGCTCACCGGCGGCGGCGACCCGTCCGTCACGGTTGGACACCACCGGGACGCTCGGCTGCCCGACCCGCAGCCCGCCGGCGAAGTCCATCAGCGCCGGCAGCGCCGCGTCCATGTGGGCGGAGTGGAAGGCATGACTGACCTTCAACGCCTTGGTCCGTAGCCCCTGCGAGCGCCACCGGGCCGCGAGCCGGCGCAGCGCGTCGGCGTCACCGGAGACCACGGTGGACCGCGGGCCGTTCACGGCGGCGACCGACACCGTCCCGGCCAGCTCGGCCAGGGCGGGACGCACCTCGTCCACCGGCGCACGCACCGCGAGCATGGCGCCACCGCCCGGGGCGGCCTGCATCGCGTTGGCCCTGGCCACCACGAGGCTCGCGACGTCGGTCAACGACAGCGCCCCGGCGACATGGGCCGCGCTGAGCTCACCGATCGAGTGCCCCAGCACGGCGGTCGGGGTGATGCCCCAGCTCCGCACGAGCCCGGCCATCGCGACGTGGGTGGCCAGCAGGGCCGGCTGGGTGAACTCGGTGCGGTGCAGCAGCCCCGCCGCCGACCCGGCCTCGGCGAAGACGACCTCCCGCAGGGACGGGCCCCCGCCGTGCTCCCGCCGGGCGTCGTCGACCGCGGCGCAGACGGCGTCGAACGCCGCCGCGTAGACCTCGGACCGCCGGTACAGCTCCCGGCCCATCCCCTCACGCTGCGTTCCCTGGCCGCTGAACACCAGCGCCACGCTCGGCGCGGGCAGGGCGCGGGTCACCGGCGCGGCGCCGGCGAGCGCGCCGAGCTCACGGTCCAGCGCGGCGGCGTCCGCACCCGTCGCACCGGCCCGGAAGCGGAACTGGGAACGCCGGATGGCCAGCGTCCGCGCGACCGCGGCCAGATCGGTGTCCGTGGGCGCGTCGCGCAGAAACGCCCGCAGCCGGCCGGCCTGGGCCCGCACCGCGCCCGGCGTCCTGCCGGAGACGACCCAGGTCACCGCCGTAGGCGGCGCGCCGCCCGGCCCCGGTTCACCCCGCGCCGGTCCGGCTGGGGCCGGTTCGGCTGGGGCCGGTTCGGCTGGGGCCGGTTCCGGGGGCGGGGCCTGCTCCAGGATGAGATGCGCGTTGGTGCCGCTGATCCCGAACGACGACACCCCTGCCCGGTACGGCCGGCCGAGCGCCGGCCAGGTCCGGGGTACGGCCAGGACCTCGACCGCACCGGTGGACCAGTCGACGAACTCGTTGAGCTCGGCGGCGTGCAGGGTCGGCGGCAGGACTCCGTGCCTGAAGGCCTCCAGGATCTTGATCACCCCGGCCACCCCGGCCGCGGCCTGGGTGTGCCCGATGTTCGACTTCACCGAGCCGAGGTACAGCGGGTGCTGCCGGTCCGGGTGCGCGCCGTAGGTGGCCAGCAGCGCGCCGGCCTCGATCGGATCGCCCAGCGCCGTGCCGGTCCCGTGCGCCTCGANGGCGTCGACGGCGTCCGCGCCCAGCCCGGCACCGCGCAGCGCGGCCTCGATGACCTTGCGCTGGGCGGTGCCGTTCGGTGCGGTCAGCCCGTTGCTGGCGCCGTCGGAGTTCACCGCGGAACCCCGCAGCACCGCCAGGACCGGATGGCCGTGTCGGCGCGCGTCGGAGAGTCGTTCCAGGACCACGATGCCCACGCCCTCGCCGAAGCCGGTGCCGTNGGCACCCTTGCCGAACGCCTTGCACCGCCCGTCGGCGGCGAGCCCGCGCTGGTGCGCGAACTCGACGAACACCCGCGGTGTCGCCATCACGGTCGCGCCGCCGGCCAGCGCCAGGTCGCACTCCCCGTGGCGCAGCGACTCCGCGGCGAGGTGCATCGCGACCAGCGACGAGGAGCATGCCGTGTCCAGCGTGAGGGCCGGGCCCTCGAAGCCGAAGGTGTAGGCGAGCCGCCCCGAGGCGATGCTCGCCGCGTTGCCGGTCATGAAGTAGCCGTCGAGCCCGGCCGGGCTCGCGCCCAGCGGCGGCGCGTACTCCTGGTAGATCAGGCCGGCGAACACACCGGTCCGGCTGCCCCGTAGCTCGCCGGGCACCAGCCCCGCGCGTTCGAGGGCCTGCCACGCGGTCTCCAGCAGCACTCGCTGCTGTGGGTCCATCGCGAGGGCCTCCTTGGCGCCGACGCCGAAGAAGGCGGCGTCGAACCCGGCGGCGTCCGCGAGGAAGCCGCCGACCTCGGGGTAGTCCCCGTCGGCGGCCCAGCCGCGGTCGCGCGGGAACTCGGCGATCGCGTCGGTTCCCTCGGAGACCACCCGCCAGAGGTCCTCGGGTGTCTGGATCCCGCCGGGGAAGCGGCAGGCCGCGGACACGATCGCCACCGGTTCCGGGGTGCGCAGCTCGGTGAGCTCGCCCTTCACCCGGACCAGCTCCGCGGTCGTCCACTGCAGGTAGTCGATCAGTTTCTGCTCGTCGGTCACGTCAGGTCACCTCCACGTCGGTCGTCCGGCGGCGGGCGGCACGGCGTCAGGGGCGCAGTTCCGCGTCGATGAACCGGAACAGCTCCTCGGCCTGGCTTGCGGGGGAACTGACGGTGATCTCCACCACCGGGGNAGGCACCGCCGGGCCGGCCTGCACCGGGGTGGTCGCCGGCGGGTTGGTCGCCGGCGGAGTGGTCGCCGCCGGGGTGGGCTGCGCCGGGACCAGCCGGTCGAGCAGGTACCCGGCCAGGGCGGCCGGGTTCGGGTGGTCGAACACGATCGTGGCGGGCAGGCGCAGGCCGCTCGCCCGGCCGAGCCGGTTGCGCAGTTCCACCGCGGTGAGCGAGTCGAAGCCGAGCTCCTTGAAGCTGCGATCACCCGGGCCGTCGCCCTCGCCCGCGTCGCCGGCGGTGTGGCCGAGCACCGCCCGAACGTTGCTCACCACGAACTGTCCGACCAGCTCACGGCGACGATGTGGCTCGGCGTCCGCGAGTTGGGTGGCGAGATCCGCCACCACGGGCTGGGGGCGCGCGGCGGCCTGCGCCGGGCGGGCCAGCGACCGCAGCGGCGCCGGCAGGTCAGCCCCGGCCACCAGCCGCGCCGGGTCCAGCCGCACGGCGACCAACGCCGGCACGTCCGCGCCGAGGGCGGCGTCGAGCAGGGCGAGGCTGTGGGCCGCCGAGAGCGGCAGCACCCCGGCCCGGGCCATCCTCGCCTGGTCCGTCGCCGACAACGAGCCGGTCATCGCGCTGTCGGAACGCCACAGGCCCCACGCGACCGAGGTGGCCGCGAGCCCGTCGCGGGACCGGGCGACCGCGAGCGCGTCGAGGAACACGTTCGCCGCCGCGTAGGCGGCCTGGCCCGGGCTGCCCACCACGCCGGCCGCGGACGAGAAGAGCACGAACGCGGCGAGATCGACGTCCCGGGTGAGCTGGTGCAGGTGCCAGGCACCGTCCACCTTGGGCCGCAGCACGGCGTCGAGCCCCACCTCGGTCAGGGTGGCCAGGGTCGCGTCGCGCAGGACGCCGGCCGCATGCAGGACGGCGGTGAGGGGATGCTCGACGTCGATCCCGGCGAGGACCCGCCGCACGGCGTCGGCGTCGGCGACGTCGGCCGCCGCGAAGGTGACCCGCGCGCCCAGCTCGGTGAGCTGCGCGCCCAGCTCGTCGGCCCCCGGCGAGGCGGGCCCGCGCCGGCTGACCAGCAGCAGGTGCCGCGCGCCGTGCGCGGCGACGAGGTGGCGGGCGACGAGGGAGCCGACCCCGCCGGGCGCGCCCGTGATCAGCACTGTGCCCTCGGGGTCCAGCGGGCGCGACAGGCGCAGCACGATCTTGCCGACGTGCCGGGCCTGGCTGAGATGGCGCAGCGCCTCGGGCGCCCGCCCCGCCGCCCAGGCCGTCACCGGCGGTGGCGTGAGGACGCCGGCCCCCAGCAGGTCGGCCAGCTCGGCGAGCATCTGGCCGATCCGGTCCTCGCCGGCCTCCATCAGGTCGAAGGCGCGGTACTCGACGCCGTGCCGGGCCTGGATCTGCGCCGGGTCACGGACGTCGGTCTTGCCCATCTCGACGAACCGGCCGCCGGGTCCGAGCAGGCTCAGGGAGGCGTCGACGAACGCACCGGACAGCGAGTTCAGCACGACGTCGACACCGCGCCCGCCCGTCGCCAGGCGGATGTGCTCGGCGAAGGCCACCTCACGCGAGTTGGCCAGGTGATCCGCCGCGAGACCGAGGGTGGCCAGGAACGGCCACTTCGCGGGGCTCGCGGTGCCGTAGACGGTCACCCCCCAGTGTCGGGCGAGCTGGATCGCCGCGCCGCCGACCCCCCCGGCCGCGGAGTGCACCAGCAACGACTCCCCCGGCTGTACCCGGGCCAGGTCGCGCAGTGCGTAGTACGCGGTGAGGTAGACGGCGGGGATGGCCGCCGCCCGGGCGAAGCTCAGCCCGGCCGGGATCGGCACCAGCAGCCGGTGGTCGGTCACCGCGACCGGGCCGATCCCACCGGAGATCAGGCCCATCACGGCGTCGCCGGGTTCGATCCCGGTGACGTCCGCTCCGGTCTCGACCACGATGCCGGCACCCTCCGTGCCCAACTCGGCCTCGCCGGGGTAGAGCCCCAGCGCGAGCATGGCGTCGCGGAAGTTCAGCCCGCTGGCGCGGATCGCGACGCGGACCTGGCCCGGTTCGAGCACCGGCCGTGGCTGCCCCAGCAGGACCAGATCGTCGACGGTGCCGCCCTCGCCGCGGGCCAGCCGCCAGTCCCCCGCCGCCGGTGCGACCAGCGCCGGGCGCCAGCCGCCCAGCCGCGCGGCCAGCAGGACGCCGTCGCGCAACGCCACCTGGGGCTCGCCGCCGGCGACCGCGTCGCGGAGCAGGTCGGTCGACGGATCCGGCCGGTCGGTGTCAACCAGCACGATCCGGCCCGGCTCCTCCGCCTGCACGCTGCGCACCAGCCCCCAGATCGGGGCCTGCGCCAGCGCACCCACGCGGTCGCCGGGCACGGCGGCCACCGCGTCGCGAGTCAGGACCACGAACACCGCCTCCCGCAGCCGTTCGTCGGCCAGCAGGCGCCGCAGGTCGTCGAGCACACCGGCCAGCGCGGTGCGGGTGGCCTGCGGCACCGGGCCCGTCGCGGCGGGCAGGAGCAGGACCAGCGCGTCGGGCCGGTCCCGGCCCTCGTCGAGCGCGCCGAGGGCGGCGGCGAGATCCGGCTGGTCACCGCCGGAACCCACCGTCCACAGCCGGGCCGGACGGGCGCGGTGCGCGCCGTCCACCGGTTCCCAGCCGAGCCGGTACAGCAGGCCCGCCAGGCCAGCGACGTCCTGCGGTCGCACGGCGTCCAGCTCGCCCGCGTCCACGGTGCGCAGCGCCACCTCGTCGACCGCCGCCACCGGTGTTCCATCCGGCGCGAACAGGTGGACGCCGACGGCGTCCGCTCCGGTGCGGCGCAGCCGGATCCGAAGCCGGCCGGCCGGCGGCGCGGGCGCGAAACGACGCAGGCCGCGCCAGACGAAGGGGAGTCGCACCGCGCCGTCCACGGCGCCAAGCCCGGCCAGNCCGACGGCGTGCAGCGCGGCGTCCAGCACGGTCGGGGCGACGACGAAACCGGCCGGCCCGGTCACGGCGATCTCCGCCAGCACGGTGTCACCGAGCCGCCACGCGGCTGCCAGCCCCCGAAACGCCGGGCCGTAGTGGTAGCCGGCCGCGGCCAGCTCGTCGTACACGCGGTCCGTGGCAAGCGGCTGCGCCCCCGGCGGCGGCCAGGCACCGGGCAGGGCGCCGAGGTCGGCGGCGGCAGCGGGGGTCAGGGTGCCGCTGGCGTGCTCGGTCCAGGACGCGCCCAGCGATCCGGGCGCCGGCACGGCTCGGGAGTGGATCCCGACCTCCCGCGCGCCGTCGGCCGCCGGCGCCCCCAGGGTCACCTGGATCTCCACGTCCTGCCCGTCGGCCAGGACCAGCGGGGTGCGCAGCACCAGCTCGTCCACTCGCCCGGCCTCGACGACATCACCCGCCGACGCGGCCAGCTCGGCGAACAGCGCGCCGGGCACCAGGACGGTGCCGGCCACCGCGTGGTCGGACAGCCAGGGCTGGCTGGCGAGGCCGAGGCGGCCGAGCAGCAGCAGCTCGGGCCCGTGCGCCGGGCGTAGCGCCGAGGTGAGCAGCGGATGCGCCAGCGGCACGGAGCCGGCCGCGGGCGGTCCGACCGGGGCGGCGTCGAGCCAGTGCTGCCCACGGTCGAAGGCGTACGTCGGCAGGACCGGGAGGCCGGGGTGGCGGGGACCCACCTGGGCCCGCCAGTCGACGGCGACTCCCGCCACCCAGGCCTCGGCGGCGGACAGCAGGAAGCGGTCCAGGCCGCCGTCCCCCCGACGCAGGGTGCCGAGCGCCGTGGCGGCCGCGTCCGGCACCTCGTCGACGATGTCCTGGAGGCCGACGGTAAGCACGGGATGCGGGCTGATCTCGATGAACGTCCGGTACCCCGCGTCGATCGCCGCCCGCACGGCGTCCTGGAGCAGCACCGGCTGGCGCAGGTTGCGGTACCAGTACTCCGGCTGGCCGAAGTCGTCGGCGGACTGCGGGTCGAGCCGGGCACCCGTCACCGTCGAGAAGTAGTCCACCCCGGACCAGTCCTGCTCCTCGACGCGCGGCAGGACCCGCAGCAGCTCGTCGCGGAGCACCTCGACCTGCGCCGAGTGGGAGGCGTAGTCCACGTCGATCGGCCGGGCCCGGAACCCGTCCCGCTCGAACAGCTCCCGCGCGGCCTCGATCGCCTCGGCGGTGCCGGCCAGGACGGTCGAGTTCGGGCCGTTGAGGGCCGCCACCGACAGGGCGCCGACGGTGACGGCGGCGAGCGTCGCGTCGACCCGGTCTCGCGGCGCCGACACGGACAGCATCGCGCCGCGGCCCGCGATCGCGGCGAGTGCCCGGGAGCGCAGCGCCGCCACCGCGGCCGAGTCGGCGAGCGACAGCGCCCCGGCCGCACCGGCCGCGGCGATCTCACCCTGGGAATGCCCGATCACCGCGGCCGGGCTGACCCCGACGGACTCCCAGACCGCGGTCAGCCCGGTCATGACGGCCCACAGCAGTGGCTGGACCACGTCCACCGACTGGACGGGGCCGGCCGCGTCGACCTCCCCGCCGTCCCCGCGCAGCCGCTCGAGCAGGGACCAGCCGGTCACCGGGTCCAGCGCCGCCGCGCACTCGGCGATCCGCGCCGCGAAGGCGGGGGACGAGGCCAGCAGCTCCCGCGCCATCTCGGTCCACTGCGCGCCCTGCCCCGGGTAGAGGAACACCGCCTCCCGCTCGCCGTCGCTGTGCCCGCTCACGACGCCCGCGGCCGGTTCGGCCTGCGCCAGCGCGGTCAGGCCCGCGATCGCCTCGCCGTGGTCCCGGGCGACGACGACGGCGCGGTGGTCGAACTGCGGGCGGGTGTGCACCAGCTCGGCGGCCACCCCGGCCAGCGACTGACCGGGATGGCTGCGCAGGTAGGCGTGCAGCCGCCGCGCCTCGCCCCGCAGGGAGGCGGGCGACTTCGCCGACAGGACGAGGGGCACCGGTGGGCCGCCCGGCCCGCTACCGCCCGCCGCCGCGGCGTCGACCGTCGCGGCCGGGGCGCGCGACGGCTCCTCGATGATCACGTGCGCGTTGGTGCCGCTCATGCCGAACGCGGACACGCCGAACCGCCGCGTGCGCTCACCGTCCGGCCACGGGACGTCCTCGGTCAGCAGCGCCACCGCACCCCGGCCCCACTCGACGTGGCGGCTCGGTGCGTCGACGTGCAGGGTACGCGGCAGAACGCGGTTCTCCAGCGCCTGCACCATCTTGATGATCCCGCCGACGCCGGCCGCGGCCTGGGTGTGGCCGATGTTCGACTTGAGCGATCCCAGCCACAGCGGCGGGGCCGAACCACGGTCGGCGCCATAGGTCGCGAGCACGGCCCGAGCCTCGACGGGGTCGCCGAGGGTGGTCCCGGTGCCGTGCGCCTCCACGACGTCGACGTCCACGGCGGACAGCCCAGCGTCAGCGAGCGCCTGCGCGATCACGCTCTCCTGCGCGGGCCCGTTCGGGGCGGTCAGCCCGTTGCTCGCGCCGTCGGAGTTGATCGCCGAACCCCGCACCACCGCGAGCACGGGATGGCCGTTGCGCCGGGCGTCGGAGAGTCGTTCCACCACCAGCATGCCGACGCCCTCGCTGAACCCGGTGCCGTCGNCCGCGTCCGCGAACGCCCGGCACCGGCCGTCCGGCGAGAGTCCCCGCTGCCGGCTGAACTCGACGAAGATGGACGGGGTCGCCATCAGCGTCGCCCCGCCGACCAGGGCGAGGTCGCATTCGCCGTTGTGCAGCGCCTGCCGGGCGAAGTGCAGGGCCACCAACGACGACGAGCACGCCGTGTCGACGGTGACGGCGGGCCCGCGCAGCCCGAGGGCGTAGGAGATCCGACCCGAGGCCACGCTGCCCGCGCTGCCGGTCGACAGGTAGCCGCCGTGCTCGGCGGGGTTGCCGGCGGCGCGCGCGCCGTACTCGGTGTAGATCAGCCCGACGTAGACCCCGGTGCGCGAGCCGCGCAGCCGGGTCGGGTCGATCCCGGCGCGCTGCACCGCCTCCCACGACGTCTCCAGCAGCAGCCGCTGCTGGGGGTCGGTGGCACGCGCCTCGCGCGGATTCATCGCGAAGAACTCGGCGTCGAAGCCGGCGACGTCCCCGAGGAACCCGCCGCGGCGGGTGTAGGACGTGCCCGGCGTGTCCGGGTCGTCGTCGAACAGGCTGGCAAGGTCCCATCCTCGGTCGGCGGGGAACTCGCCGATGGCGTCCGTGCCCGAACTGACCAGCTGCCACAGGTCCTCGGGCGTCACGACGCCGCCGGGATAGCGGCAGGCCATGGAGACGATCGCGATCGGGTCGTCGGCGTCGCGCGCCCGGCGAGCGCCGGCTCCCGCCACGGCGCCCGGCTCGGCCGCCAGGTGGCGGGCCAGGTCGCGGGGAGTCGGAAAGTCGAACACCAGGGTAGCGGGCAGGCGCCGGCCCACGGCGCGGCTGAGATGATCCCGCATCTCCACCGCGGTCAGCGAGTCCAGGCCGAGGTCACGGAACGTGCGGTCGGGACGCACCACCTCCGCCGAGCGGTGGCCGAGCACACCGGCGACGGCGGCACGGACCGCGCCCAGCAGCGCCTCGACGCGCTCCTCCCCGGCCAGCCCGGCAAGCGCGTCCGGCGTGAGCTTCGCGGCGGCGGAGCGCCCGCCGACGCGTGCCCGCTGCCGACGGGCCCGCGTACGCGCGGGCGCCACCACGTCGACGCCCGTGCCGGTGGTCGTGCCGGTGGTCGTGCCGGTGGTCGTCGAGCCCGCGCCGCCGGCGCCGTCCACCGCACGCAGGGTCAGGCCGGCCACGGTCAGCACCGGCGAACCGTCGACGGCGAACGCCGCGAGCGCGAAGGCGTCGGCGCCGGTGGGCGTGAGCCGGACCCGCAGCTCCCGGGCGCCGGTGGCGTGCAGGTGGACGTCGGTCCAGGTGAAGGGGACCACGGCCGGGTCGGTCGGCGCGCGCGGCCCGGTGGCCCGGTCGAGAAACGCGACCTGCACGGCGGCGTCCAGCAGAACCGGGTGCAGCAGGTAACCGTGCACGCCTTCCCCTTCGGGCAGCGCGAGGTCGGCGAACACCTCCCCGTCCGCCCGCCAGGCCGACCGGACGGCGCGCAGCGCAGGCCCGTAGTGGACGCCGAACCCCGACAGCGCGGCGTAGGCGGCCGGCAGGTCGATCGCCTCGGCGCCCGGCGGCGGCCACGATGCGGGGCCGGTCGCGACGGCCCCGCCGGACTCGTCGGAAGCTGCGAGCGAACCGGTCGCGTGGCGCCGCCAGGTCGCGCCGGGACTCTGCCCGCCGACGCGGGTGTGGATCGTGAACCGGCTGTCCTCCCCCACGCTCACCTGGGCCTCGACCGGCCCGTCCGGCATGTCCACCGGGGCGAGCAGGACCAGCTCCTCGAGGGCGGGCACACCGAGCCAGTCGCCGGCGGCCAGCGCGAGTTCGGCGAGGGCGGCGCCGCTGAGCAGCGTGCGCTCACCGAGGCGGTGCTGGCGCGCCCACCCCGGCCCACCCGGCAGCCGACCGGTCAGCAGCACACCCGACGCCTGGTCGACGACGATGCCCAGCACCGGATGGCCGGAGGCGGCGACACCGGGACCGGCCGTGGGCACAGCGTTGGTGTCCAACCAGTGCCGGCTCTCCTGGAAGGCGTAGGTCGGCAGGTCGGTCAGCCGCCCGGCCGCCGCCGTGCCCCAGTCGACCGGCGTGCCCGCGGCGAACAGCGCGCCCGCAGCGGTCAGNAGCTGCTCGACGCCGCCGTGGTCGCGACGCAACGTGGCGAGCGCCCGCGCCGGCTCGGCCAGCCCGTCGAGCACCTCACGCACCGGGGCGACGAGCACCGGATGTGGGCTGACCTCCAGGAACACTCGGTGACCGGCCTCGGCGAGCGCCGCGACCGCCTCCGCCAGCCGCACCGGCTCACGCAGGTTGCGGTACCAGTAAGCGGCGTCGAGCTCCGCCGTGTCGATCCGGCTCGCCGTGACCGTGGACAGGAACTCGACACCCGCCGAACGCGGTCGCACCCCGGCGAAGGCGGCCAGCAGGCGGTCCCGCAGGGGCTCGACCGCGGCCGAGTGCGACGCGTAGTCGACCGGGATGAGCCGGGCCCGCACGCCCTGGGCCGTGCAGCCCTCGACCAGGGCGGCCACCGCTGCGGGCTGCCCCGCCACCACGGTGGCGTTCGGGCCGTTGAGCGCGGCGATGTCGATGCCGGGGAGGAGCCGGGCGCGCACGGCGGACTCCGGCAGGTCGATCGATGCCATGGCACCCGTGCCGGCGATCTCGACGAGCGCCCTGCTGCGCACCGCGACCAGTTCCGCCGCGTCGGCCAGCTCCAGCGCACCGGCGACGTAGGCCGCGGCGATCTCGCCCTGGGAGTGGCCGACCACGGCGGCGGGCTCGACGCCCAGCGCCCGCCAGGCCGCGGCCAGCGACACCATCACCGCGAACAGCGCCGGCTGCACGACGTCGACGCGCTCCAACGCCGCGCCGTCGCCGGTGAGCACCTCCCTGAGGTCCCAGTCGACGTGGGGCGCCAGCGCCCGCGCGCAGCGGTCCAGCTCCGTCCGGAACGGCTCGGACGTCTCCAGCAGCCCGGCCGCCATGCCCACCCACTGCGAACCCTGGCCGGGGAAGACGAACACCGGGCGGCCCGCGGTGATCGCCTCGCCGCGGGCCCCTCGGGTCGTCGGGAGGTCATGTTCGAGGGCGTCGAGCACCTCGTCGAGCTCGACGCGGCTCGTCCCCACCGCGACCGCACGGTGCTCCAGCGCGGCGCGGCCGTGCGCGAGGGTGTGCGCCACGTCCGCCGGGTCGGCCTCGGGATGGTCCGCCAGGAACCCGCGCAGCCGCCCGAGCTGGGCGTCGAGCGCCTCGGCGGTATGCCCGCTGACCACCCAGGCCACCGGCCCGGGTTGCTGTGGCCCGGGCGCGTCCGGGTCGATCCGCGGGCCGCTCGCCGCCGGCTCGCTCCCGGCTCCTGCCGGCTCACTCCCGGCTCCTGCCGGTTCGGCCACGGCCTGCCCGCCGTCCGGCGCGGGCGCCTGTTCCAGGATGACGTGCGCGTTCGTGCCGCTGATTCCGAAGGAGGAGACCGCGGCCCGTCGGGGCCGCTCGCGCGACGGCCATGCGATCGACCGCGTGAGCAGGCTGACCGCCGAGGAGTCCCAGTCGACGTGGGGGGTGGGGGCGTCCACGTGCAGGGTGGCCGGCAGCCGGCCGTGCCGCATCGCGAGCGCCATCTTGATCACGCCGCCGATGCCGGCGGCGGCCTGGGTGTGACCGATGTTGGACTTCAGCGAGCCGAGCCAGGCCGGGTCATCCCGGGTGTGCGCCCGCCCGTAGGTGGCCAGCAGCGCGTTCGCCTCGATCGGGTCGCCCAGGCCCGTGCCGGTGCCGTGCCCCTCGATGGCGTCCACCTCGGACGCGGCCAGGGCGGCGTCGCTCAGGGCGGCCCGGATCACCCGCTGCTGCGCCGTCCCGTTCGGCGCGGAGAGCTGGGTGCTCGCGCCGTCGGAGTTGATCGCGCTACCCCGCAGCACCGCCACCACCGGATGGCCGTTGCGCCGGGCGTCGGAGAGCCGTTCGAGCAGCACCAGGCCGACGCCCTCGCCCCACCCGGTGCCGTCGGCGCCGGCCGCGTACGCCTTGCAGCGGCCGTCCGGGGACAGGCCGCGCTGGCGGCTGAACTCGATGAAGGTCGCCGGGGTCGCCATGACGGTCACACCGCCGACCAGCGCGAGCGAGCACTCGCCCCGGCGGATCGCCTGCGCGCCGTAGTGCAGCGCCACGAGCGAGGATGAGCAGGCCGTGTCGACGGTCACCGCGGGCCCCTCGAACCCGAACGTGTAGGCCAGCCGGCCGGAGGCGATGCTGCCGGCGCTGCCGGTGCCGATGAAGCCCTCGAAGCCCTCCGGCGCGCGGGAATGCCGGGAACCGTAGTCGGAGTACATCAGCCCGACGAAGACCCCGACCGGCGCACCGGAAAGCGACCGCGGGTCGAGCCCGCCCCGCTCCAGTGCCTCCCACGCGGTCTGCAGCAGCAGGCGCTGCTGCGGGTCGATGGTCAGGGCCTCCCGCGGGCTGATCCCGAAAAGGTCCGCGTCGAAGTCCGCGGCATCGTGCAGGAAGCCGCCCTCGCCGGCATAGCTGGTGCCGGGGGTGTCGCCGGCGGGGTCGATGAGCTCGTCCAGCGGCCAGCCGCGATCGGTGGGAAACGGCGTCACGGCGTCCGTCTGTGCGGAAACGAGATCCCACAACTGGTCGGGAGTGCGCACGCCCCCCGGATACCGGCAGGCCATGCTGACGATCGCCAGCGGTTCCCGCGCGGCAAGTTCGACGTTCTCCAGTTTCGCGCGGGTGGCGAGCAGCTCGTTTGTTGCGCGCTTGAGATAGCCCCGCAACCGTTCTTCGTTCGACATCTCTTCGTTCGACATCGCCCGCGCCTTTTCCCTTCAGTCCTTCAGCTCGCGGTCCAGCAACCCGAAAATCTCATCATCGGAGGCTGAATCCATTCCAAAGGCTCGTTCGTCGGCGTTGTTTTCCCCGGCGCCGAGCGTTCCGAGTGCGGCGCNCAGCGCCCGGACCAGATCACCGCGCCGCTCGTCGTCGGCGGGTAGCCCCGCGGTGGTGGCGACCAGCCCGTCCAGGGCGGCCAGATCCAACGCGGCCTGCGCCGGGGCGCACAGCTCCACCAGATGATCGGTCAACGCCCTGGCGGTCGGATGGTCGAACAGCAGCGTGGTGGGTAGGCGCAGTCCGACGTCCTCGCTGAGCCGGTTGCGCAGTTCCAGCGCGGTCAGGGAGTCGAGTCCGATGTCGAACAGCCCTCGGTCCGCCGGCACTGCGGCCCGCCCGCCAAGCCCGAGCACCTCGGCGATCCGGGCCAGCACGGCTTCCTCGACGATCCTGCGCGCCGCAGCCGCGTCGAGGCCCGCCACCGTCTGCGGCAGCCGCACCGGCCGGGCCGCGGCGGCACCACCAGCACCGCCGACCCCGTCGGCCCCGCCGTACTCTCCGGACGCGACCGGTCCGGCGGGTGCCGACGCGCCGGCGGTCGCCGGCACCAGATCGGTCAGGACCGCCGGCAGTTGACCGGCCCGGCGGGCCAGGGCGCGCGGGTCGAATCGGGCGGGCACGAGCAGCGCCGCCGTCCCGCCCGAGCCCCGGTCAGGCAGGGGCTGATCGAGCAGGGCCTGGTCGAGTGGCTGCTGGTCGATTGGCGGCTGGTCGAGTGGCGGCTGGTCGAGTGGCGGCTGGTCGAGGAGGGCCTGGTCGAGCAGGGCGAGGCCCTCGTCCACGGTGAGCGGGAGCAGGCCGAGCCGGCCGAGCCGGGATCGGTCGGCGGCGGCGAGCTCGCCGGCCATCCCGGTCTCCCAGGGCCCCCACGCCAGGGAGGTCGCCGGTAGCCCCACGGCCCGACGGTGCGAGGCGAGGGCGTCGAGGAAGGTGTTCGCCGCGGCGTAGGCACCCTGACCGGCGTTGCCGACGATCCCGGCGATCGAGGAGAACAGCACGAAGGCGTCCAGCCCCGACCCGGCGGTGAGGCGATGCAGGTTCCAGGCCGCGTCGATCTTCGGCCGTAGCACCCGGTCCACCTGCTCGGCGGTCATGCCCGCCAGGATCGCGTCGTCGAGGNCGCCGGCCGCGTGCACCACGGCGGTGAGCGGATGCTCGGTGCCGACGCCGGCCAGCAGCGCCTGCGCGGCGTCGTGGTCGGCGAGGTCGCAGGCCGCGACGGTCACCTGCACGCTCGCCGAGCGCAGTTCGCCGGCGAGCGCGTGCAGCCCGGGGTCCGCGTCGCCGCGCCGGCTGACCAGCAGCAGGTGCCGCGCGCCGTGCGCGAGGGCGAGCTGGCGGGCGACCACCCCGCCGAGGGCCCCGCCCGCCCCGGTGACCAGCACCGTCCCGGCGCCGAACCGTCCGGTGCCCGGCCGCGGTCCCGGCCGGGGGCCGGGGCTGGGCACCGCCCGCAGCCGCGGCCGGTACGCTCGGCCGCGGCGCAGCGCGAGCTGGGCGGGCCGGGCCGCGATCGCGTCGGGAAGCAGCGCCAGCGAGTCCGGCCGCCCGTCGACGTCGATCAGGCTGATCCGCCCCGGGTACTCGGCCTGCGCGGTGCGCACCAGCCCCCAGACCGGCGCGTCCGACAGGCGCGGTACCGCGTCGCCGCCGCCGGCCGCGACCGCGCCGCGGGTGACCACGACCAGACTGGTCTGCTCGGCGGTTGCGACGATCAGCTCCCGGACCACCTCGATCCCCGCTCGCGCCGCGGTCGCCGGGTCGCCGTGCGGGCCGGGGACGTCGCCGTCCGGCGCCCCACCGGGCGAGACGACGGCGACCAGCACCTGCGGGCCCGCACCGGGGTCGCCGGCGGGCTCGGTGACCTCGCGGGCGTCGGTGACGATCGGGAAGGGCAGGCGGAGCTCGGCGGCGTCGGCGCCGAGGTCGAGCACGGTGACGCCGCGCGGTGCCGGCGCCGGCGCCGGTACGAGTGTCTCGGGCGCCCAGTCCACCTCGTACGCCGACGGTGGCGCGGCCCCGGCCCCCGCCCCCCGCAGCAGGGACTCCTCGACCGGCCGCAGGGCGATCTCGCCCACGGAGAACACCGGGCTGCCCGCGGTGTCCACCGCGGCAAGGGAGAACGACGTCGCGCCGGTCGGTGTGACCCGGACCCGCAGCGGGCCGGTCGGGACGCCGTGCGCCCCGTGCACGCGGATGTCGCGCCAGGTGTGGGGAACGTCGATGGTGCCGTCGTCGCGGTCCTCGCCCTCCCCCGCCGCGACGATCCACCCGTGCAGCGCCGCGTCGAGCAGCTCGGCGGGCCCGCCGCCGGCGACGTCCACCTCGGACACCAGGTGTTCGCCGTCGCGCCACAGGGCCCGCAGGCCCTGGAAGGACGGCCCGTAGTCGTAGCCCCGCTCGGCGAGGGCCGGGTAGACCCCGGTGACGTCCACCGGCCGCGCCGCCGGCGACGGCTCGCCCGACCAGGGCTCGCCGGCGGCCGGACCGCCCGCGTCGGCGGCGGCCACGAGGCTGGCCTGGGCGTGCAGGGTCCAGTCCTCGGCGCCGGGAACCCGACCGAAGATGCGGGCCGTGGCACCGTCGGGTGTGCGCTCCAGGGTGACCCGCAGCCGCACGTCGCCGCCGCCGAGCAGCACCGGGGCGAGCAGCGTCAGCTCCTCCACCGCGGTCGTGCCCACCCGGCCGGCCAGCCAGCCGAACAGGTCCACGACCGCGGCGGCGGGCAGCAGCGGTGCGCCGTGCAGCGCGTGGTCGGCCAGCCATGGCTGGCGCCGCGTCGAGAGCACCCCCGTGTACACGCTGTGCGCGCCGCCCGGCATCTCGACCGCCGCCGAGAGCAACGGGTGGTCCGGCTCGTCCATGCCGAGCGCGGCGGCGGTGGCGGGCTCGGCCGGCGGGTCGAGCCAGAGCCGCTCGCGGGCGAAGGCGTAGGTGGGCAGCGGGACGGTCACCGCGTCGTCGCCGAACAGCNCCCGCCAGTCCCACCGCACGCCGGCGATGAACGCCCGGGCGACGAACGACCCGATCGCCGCCAGCTCGCCGTGGCGTCGGTCCAGCGCGGCCAGGGCCACGACGCCGTCGCCGAGCTCNCAGTCGTCGGCCAACGGGGCCAGCACGGCGTCCGGCCCGACCTCCAGGAACGTGGCGGCGCCCAGCTCTCGCAGCCGGGTCAGCGCGTCGGCGAACCGGACGGTCCCGCGGACCTGATCCACCCAGTGCCCGGCCGAACCCAGCGTCGGCGCATCGACCTCACGCGCGGTCAGGGTGGACACCAGGGTGCGGGTCATCGGGCCGGTGGCCGGCCGCCCGGCCGCGTCCCGGAACCGCTCGAGCATCGGGTCCATCCGGGCCGAGTGGAACGCATGGCTGACGGACAGCCGCCGGGTGCGGTGGCCCCGCTCGGCCAGGCGGGCGGCCAGCTCCACGACCTCGGTCTCGTCCCCGGAAATCACCACCGACCGCGGGCCGTTGACCGCCGCGAGGTCGACCCGCAACGCGGCCTGCTCGGCGAGGCTGCGTACCTCGTCGGCGGAGGCGCGCACCGAGACCATCGCGCCACCNCCGGGCAGCTCGTCCATCAGGCCACCCCGGGCGGCCACCAGCGTGACGGCGTCGGCCAGCCGCAACGCCCCGCTGACGTGCGCGGCGGCGAGCTCGCCGATGGAGTGCCCGGCGACGAGATCGGCCGGCAGGCCCCAGGACTCCAGCAGGCGGAACAGCGCCACCTCGACGNCGAACAGCGCGGCCTGGGTGTACCTGGTCTGGTCGAGCCGGCCCGGTTGCGCGCCGGTGACGACCGCACGCACGTTCAGGCCCGCGACCCGGGCGAACTCGTCGCACACCGCGTCATACGCCGCCNCGTACACCCCGAACGCCTGGTAGAGGCCGGTTCCCATGCCGACACGCTGGCTGCCCTGACCGCTGAACAACACGGCCATCGCGCCCGTCACCGGCTGGCCGGCGAACACCAGCGGGAGCGCCCCGGACGGGCCGGGGGGTACGACCTCGACCGGCCCGGGACCGGCGATCGCATCGAGTGTGGCGATCCGTTCGAGGCCGGAGATCAGCTCCTCGCGGGTGCGGCCGAGCACGACCGCCCGGTGCTCGAACGCGCTGCGGGTGGTCGCCAGCGACAGGGCGACGTCGGCGGCCCGTTGACCGGGTTCGTCCAGCAGGTGCTGCCGCAGCCGAACCGCCTGCCGGCGCAGCCCGTCCGGGGTGCGCGCGCTGAGCACCCAGGGCAGCAGCGGCGTTTCGGGACCGGCCTCGCCGGGGGCTGTTCCCCCGGCCGCGCTGACGCCATGCTCCGGCCTCGGCTCGGGGATCTGCGGGTGGACCTCCTCGGAGCCCGGCCCGGTCATCTGCTCGGCGTCCTGCTCGAGCACGATGTGGGCGTTGGTGCCGCTGATACCGAACGACGACACCGCGCTGCGGCGTGGCCGGCCCGAGTCGGGCCAGGGGAGCAGCGTGGTCGGCACCGTGACGGTGCCCTGCGACCAGTCGATGTGCCCGCTCGGGCGGTCGAAGTGCAGGGTGGCGGGCACGGCGCCGTTGCGCATCGCCAGCACCAGCTTGATGACCCCGGCCACGCCCGCCGCGGCCTGGGTGTGGCCGAGGTTCGACTTGAGCGAGCCCATCAGCAGGGGGCGGTTCTCGTCGCGGTCCCGGCCGTAGGTCGCCAGTACCGCACCCGCCTCGATCGGGTCGCCGAGCCGAGTCCCCGTGCCATGTGCCTCCAGCACGTCGACGTCGGCGGCCCGCAGTCCCGCGTCGCGCAGCGCGGCCCGGATCACCCGCTCCTGTGACGGGCCGTTCGGCGCCGTCAGGCCGTTGCTCGCGCCGTCCTGGTTCACCGCGGAGCCACGCATCAGCGCGAGCACCCGGTGGCCGTGGCGGCGCGCGTCGGAGAGCCGTTCGAGTACCANCACCCCGGCGCCCTCCGCCCAGGCGGTGCCGTCCGNGGCGGCCGAGAACGGCTTGCATCGGCCGTCCGGCGCGAGCCCCCGCTGCCGGCTGAACTCGACGAAGGTCGCCGGGCTTGCCATCACGGTCACGCCGCCCACCAGCGCGAGGCTGCTCTCACCCAGGCGCAGCGACCGGGCGGCGTCGTGCATCGCGACCAGCGAGGACGAGCACGCGGTGTCGATCGTCACCGCCGGGCCCTCCAACCCGAGGACGTACGACACCCGCCCGGAGGCGACACTGCCGGCGCTGCCGCTGACCAGATATCCCTCCAGCTCGTGCGCGCCGCCGCGACGCTGGTGGACCCGCGCCCCGTAGTCGGAGTACATGACGCCGATGAACACCCCGCACGACGTGCCGCGCAGGGACGCCGGATCGATCCCGGCGTCCTCGACCGCCTCCCAGGCGGTCTGCAACAGCAACCGCTGCTGCGGATCGACGGCGAGCGCCTCCCGCCGGCTGATGCCGAAGAACTCCGCGTCGAACTCGGCCGCGTCGTGCAGGAAGCCACCATGGCGGACGTAGGAGGTGCCCGGCCGCTCGGGATCCGGATCAAACAGGTCGGGGTCCCAACCCCGGTCGTCGGGGAACTCGGTGATCGCGTCGGTGCCCGCGGTGACCAGCCGCCACAGCTCGTCCGGCGTGCGCACGCCGCCGGGGAGACGGCAGGCCATCCCGACGATCGCGATCGGGTCCTCGCCGGTCCGCCCCGGCCCGCCCGCCGGTGCCGCGCCGGCCGCCTCGGCGCCGGCAGCCTCCGGTTCCGTGCCACCCTGCTGACTGGCGATGAGCCGGATCAGCGCGGTGGGGTTGGGATGGTCGAACACCACCGTGCTCGCCAGCCGGACGCCGAACGCGGCGGTGAGGCGGTTACGCAGGTCGACGGCCATCAACGAGTCGAACCCGAGCTCGACGAACGCCCGGTCGGCGTCGATGTCCGCCCGACTGGGGTGGCCGAGAACCTCGGCCACCGTGTCCAGAACCAGACCGGCGACGTCGGCCTGCGTCGCCGCAACCGCCGCGAGTGGCGCCCGAGCGCGAGTCGCAGGCTCGCCGGAGCGCCCGAGCCGCCCGATCGCACGCGGATGGAGGTTCGCCGCGACGACCGACGGTACGCCGGCGCGCAGCGCCCGGTCGAACAGCGCAAGNCCCTCCGCCACGGTCATCGACCCGATGCCGGCGCGTTCAAGTCGAGCCAGGTCCCGCTCGGTGAGCCCGCCGGCCATCCCGGTGTCGACCTCCCACCGACCCCAGTGGATGGTCAGGGCGGACAGCCCAGCCCGGCGACGTTCGTGGCCGACCGCGTCGAGGGCGCTGTTCGCCGCGGCGTAGTTGCCCTGCCCGGCGGTGCCGAGGATCCCGGCGATCGAGCCGAACAGCACGAAGGCGTCCAGCTCGTCGCCACGGGTCAGCTCGTCGAGGTGCCGGGCCGCGAGGGCCTTCACGGCGACCACCGCGTCGACGGCGGCTTCCGAGAGCCGCTCGACGACGGCGTCCTCGGTCGTCCCGGCCGCATGGATCACCGCGCTCAGCGGGGCGTCGAGGCCGGCGATCAGCTCGGCCAGGTCCTCGCGGCGGGTCACGTCGCAGGCCAGGACGAGCACGCGGGCCCCGAGCCCGGCGAGCTCCGCCTCGACGCGGGCGGCGTCGGGATGCGCCGGACCGGACCGGCTGACCAGCACAAGGTTGCGTACACCATGACGTTGCACGAGGTGACGCGCGAGCTCGCGGCCCAGGGCACCGGTGCCGCCGGTGAGGAGCACGCGTCCGCCCGCGGCGCTGCGCGGCAGCAGCGGACCGGACGCCCCGCCGCCGTCGACCTGCCCCGCCGAACCCGCCGAAGCCGCCGAAGCCGCCGAACCCGCCGGCTCCACCGGTTCCGCCGCGTCGACCGATTCCGCCAGGTCTGCCGATTCCGCCAGGTCCGCCGCGTCCGCCAGGTCCGCCGCGTCCGCCAGGTCCGCCGCGTCCACCGGGTCCAGCCTTGGGACCAACACCGTGGCGTCACGGATCGCGGCCCGGTCCACGGCGGCCCACTGGTCGGGCACCGTGACCGATCCGGCCTGGCCCACGTCGAGCAGCGCGAAGCGGCCCGGATGCTCCGCCTGCGCGGCCTGAACGAGGCCCCACACGGCGGCGACGACCGGGTCCGCAGCCTCACCTGCAGCCGTCGCGACGCCCCGGGTGACGAACACCAGCCGGGTGGACGCCGTCCGCTCGTCGGCCAGCCAGCGGGTGACGGCGAGCCTGGCCGCGTTCGCCGCGGCGCGGGGGTCGTCGCCAGGCGTCGGCGCGAACAGCACCGTGGCGGGCAGCGGCTCGCCGACGTCGCCCAGCAGCGCGTCGAGGTCGGCGAACGCCGCGTCCGCCGCCCCGCCGACGATGACGGTGCCGGCGCCGGGCGTGGTCGCCGGCCCCGCCTGCTCCCAGCCCAGGCGGTACAGCTCGGCCGCCGACGCCAGCGCGCGCAGCCGGACCCGCGCGACGGTGAGCAGCGGGGCGCCGGTCGGGTCGGTCAGCTCCAGTCGGTAGGTGCCGGGCGTGGCCGGCACGAGCCGCACGCGCGCCTGTCCCCCCCGCGCCTGCCGCTCCCGCACCGCATGCAGCCGGACCCCGTCAAGCGCGTACGGCACCCAGCGCGGGCCGCCGAGGTCGTTGAGCGCCAGGACATGCAGGGCGACGTCCACGACAACCGGATGCAGGTGGTAGTGCGCGCTGTCGGCCAGGACCGGCGTCGGGACCTCGATCTCGGCAGACAGCGTGCCGCCGTCGCGCCAGGCCGCGCGCAGCCCGCGGAAGGCCGGCCCGTACTGATAGCCGTGCTCGGCCAGCAGCTCGTACGTGGCCGTCGCGTCGCCGAGGTCGAGGCGCTCGCCTCTGCGCTCCCACGATTCTGCGGGTGCACGGGAGCCGGCGTCGGACGGGCCGGGGGCCTCGCCCGCCGGGCCCAGGTCGGTGAGCAGCGCGGTGGCACACGTGGTCCACGCGGCGCGCCCGTCCGGCCGGCCGGAGCGAGCCCGCAGGACGCACTCACCGGAGGGCGCGACCGTCGCCTGGAACGCGGCCTGCCCCTCGCCGTCCAACACCAGCGGGCTGTGCACGACGAAGTCGTCGACGCCCGGCCGGCCGGTGGACGCGCCCGCGGCCCGGACGAGTTCGAGCAGCACCGCCGCGGGCACGAGGGTGCGCCCGTCGATCCGGTGGTCGGCCAGCCACGGCTGCGTGTGCGACGAGAGCAGGCCGGTGAACATCGAACCGGCCCCGTTCGGCAGCTCCACCGCCGCCGCCAGCAGCGGGTGAGGCGTGCCGTCCAGCCCCAGATCGGTGGGCCGCGCCGGCTCGGGCGCGGGATTGAGCCAGTACCGCCTGGTCTGGAAGGGGNAGGTGGGCAGTTCGACGTACCGGCCGCCGGCGAAGAACGGCACGAGGTCCACCGCCGTCCCGGCGACGTGCACTCGGCTGAGCGCCTCGCGCACGGACGCCGGCTCGGGGCGCCGCGGGTGCAGCAGGGGCACGGCGAGGACCTCGTCCACGGTGTCCTGCACCATCGCGGACAGCGACCCGTCGGGGCCTAGTTCGACGAACCGGGTCGCCCCCGCGCCGTGTGCGGCGCGGACGGCGTCGGCGAACCTGACCGGGCGGCGAAGCTGCTCCAGCCAGTAGTCCGCCCCGGACATCTCCTCGGCGTCGGCGATCCGGCCGGTCAGGGTGGACACGATCGACGTCGCGGCGGGGGCGAACGTGACCTCGGCGAGGACCGCGCGCCAGCGTGCGAGCACGTCGTCCATGTGCGGCGAGTGGAAGGCGTGGCTGACCGCGAGCCGGGTGGCCCGGCGGCCGCCGTCCTTCCAGCGCGCGACGAGCTGGTCCACCGCGTCGGCGTCGCCGGACAGCACGACCGAGGCTGGCCCGTTGACGGCGGCGACGGCGACCCGGCCGCCGGTCTCGGCGACCAGGTCCCCGGCCTCGTCCTCGGTGGCGGCGAACGCGGCCATCGCGCCGCCCTCGCGGGCGGACTGCATCAGCTCACCGCGGGCGGCGACCAGGGCGCAGGCGTCGGACAGCCCCAGGATCCCGGCGACATGCGCGGCGGCCAGCTCGCCGACCGAATGGCCGAGCAGGAGGTCCGGTGTGAGCCCGTGGCTTTCGACCATCCGGTACAGCGCGACCTGCAGGGCGAACAGCGCCGGCTGGGCATACCGGGTCTGGCGCAGCCGGTCGGCGTCACCGTCGACGAGGTCGTGCAGGCGGACGCCGAGCAGCGGGTCGAGGTGCGCGGCGACCTCGTCGAAGGCCGCGGCGTAGGCCGTCGACGCCGCCAGCAGGCCCGCGCCCATGCCCCGCCGCTGGGAGCCCTGGCCGGTGAACAGCAACGCCAGCCGCTGATCGGGCTGGGCCCGCCCGCGCCTGAGCGCGGGGTGCGCGGTCCCGCCGGCCAGCGCCCGCAGCGCCGGCAGGACGGTGTCGGCGTCGACCAGCACCGCCGCGCGCTCGGTGAACTGGGTCCGGTGGCGCGCCAACGTGAACGCGACATCGACCAGCGCGGGCGCGCCCGCGGAGGCGAGCAGGTCACCGAGGGCGCTCGCCTGCGCCTGCAGCGCCGACTCCGTCCGCGCGGACAGCAGCAGCGGCACCGGGCCGGCGTCCACAGCCGACTCGGTCGTGTCGGGCCGGTCGCGCGTGTCGGTCGTGTCGGAGGTGTCGGAGGTGTCGGAGGTGTCGGTGGGTGCCTGTTCGAGGATGACGTGCGCGTTCGTCCCACTGATACCGAACGACGACNCCCCCACCCGCCGCGGCCGACCCCCCTGCGGCCACCCCACCTCCTCCCGCAACAACGCCACCCCCGACCCCACCCACTCCACCCGCGGCGACGGCTCCTCCACAAACAACGTCCGCGGCAACACCCCCGCCCGCAACGCCATCACCATCTTGATAACCCCACCCACACCCGCCGCCGCCTGCGTATGCCCCACATTCGACTTCAACGACCCCAACCACAACGGCACCTCACGACCACCACCCCCATACAC